>DATAVE010000070.1:0-12265 GCA_036267875.1 Mycobacteriales bacterium | reverse complement strand
TCGGCAATCAGCTGTCGGAGCTCGTCATCGCAGTCGTCGTCCCAACCCAGCTCCTGGACGACGGCCCCCGCGGTGATTCCCAGCTTTTCCGCGACGCCGTGCGGGCTACCCGCACCGCCGTCGGTGGCGCTCACCGTGGGTTACCTCCAAACATGTGACGTGGACTGGCCGTGTGCGGCTAGTCCACAGGTTGATCGCGTCAAAGGCAAGTGTTGCTCATTTGACGCTCGGGCGAACAACACCCCACGACGTTCTTGCCGACCAGCCCACGGCGTACCGTCAGAACCATGGCCGCGGGTCGTAACCGTTACTCAGTCATCAGCGATGGCCTGCCCAGCCAGATCCCGGACGTCGATCCGGGTGAGACCCAGGAGTGGCTGGACTCCCTCGACGCCGTCATCGACTCGGCGGGCGCCCGCCGGGCGCGGTTCCTGATGCTCAAGCTGCTCGAGCGGGCCCGCGAACGCCAGGTCGGCGTGCCCGCGCTGCGCTCTACCGACTACATCAACACCATTCCGGTGTCGGATGAACCGTGGTTCCCGGGCGATGAGTTCATCGAGCGCCGGATCCGTGCCTACATCCGCTGGAACGCCGCGATCATGGTCAGCCGGGCCAACACGCTGACCAACGTCGGCGGTCACATCGCGACCTACGCCAGCAGCGCCAGCCTCTACGAGGTCGGCTTCAACCACTTCTTCCGCGGCAAGGAGGGCGGCGAGTCCGGCGACCAGGTCTACATCCAGGGTCACGGCTCCCCCGGGATCTACGCCCGCGCGTTCCTCGAAGGCCGGCTGACCGAGGCGCAGCTCGACGGCTTCCGGCAGGAGATCAGCCGCGGCGGCCTTCCGTCGTACCCGCATCCGCGGCTGATGCCGGACTTCTGGGAGTTCCCGACCGTCTCGATGGGCCTGTCGCCGATCAACGCGATCTACCAGGCGCGGTTCAACCGCTACCTGCACGACCGGCAGATCAAGGACACCTCGCGAAGCCACGTGTGGGGCTTCTTCGGCGACGGCGAGATGGACGAGGTCGAGTCGCTCGGTGCCCTCGGCGTCGCGGCCCGCGAGGAGCTCGACAACCTGACCTTCGTCGTCAACTGCAACCTGCAGCGACTCGACGGACCGGTACGCGGCAACGGCAAGATCATCCAGGAGCTCGAGTCCTATTTCCGTGGCGCCGGTTGGCACGTCATCAAGGCGGTGTGGGGACGCGAGTGGGACGAGCTGCTCGCCCGCGACTCCGACGGCGTACTCGTCAACGCGATGAACACCACACCCGACGGACAGTTCCAGAAGTACTCGGTCAGCGACGGTGCGTTCATCCGCGACGACTTCTTCGGCCGCGACCCGCGGCTGCGCAAGATGGTCGAGCACCTGACCGATGACCAGATCACCAAGCTCTCCCGCGGCGGGCACGACTACCGCAAGGTCTACGCCGCCTTCAAGGCCGCGCGCGACCACGTCGGGCAGCCGACCGTGATCCTCGCCCACACCATCAAGGGCTGGACGCTCGGCAAGGACTTCGAGGCGCGCAACGCGACGCACCAGATGAAGAAGCTGACGAAGCCGGAGCTGAAGGACTTCCGCGACCGCCTCTACCTGGAGATCCCCGACTCCGCACTCGACGGCGACCTGCCGCCGTACTACCACCCGGGACCGGACAGCGACGAGGTGTCCTACCTGCTCGAGCGACGCCGCGCACTCGGTGGTCTGCTGCCGCAGCGGATGGACCGGTCGAAGCCGTTGGTGCTGCCAGGCGACAAGGTCTACGACGTCTTCCGCAAGGGGTCCGGTCGCCAGCAGGTCGCGACGACGATGGCGTTCGTCCGGCTGTTGCGCGACTTGATGAAGGACAAGAACATCGGTCCCCGGTTCGTGCCGGTGATCCCGGACGAGGCACGTACGTTCGGCATGGACGCGATGTTCCCCAGCGCCAAGATCTACTCGACCCACGGCCAGCGCTACGACCCGGTCGACGCGGAGCTGCTGCTGTCCTACCGCGAGGACACCCAGGGCCAGATCCTGCACGAGGGCATCAGCGAGGCCGGCTCGATGGCCAGCGTGATCGCGGCGGGATCGGCATACGCGACTCACTCCGAGCCGATGATCCCGATCTACATCTTCTATTCGATGTTCGGCTTCCAGCGCACCGGCGACCTGATGTGGGCGATGGCCGACCAGCTCGCCAACGGGTTCCTGCTCGGCGCCACCGCGGGGCGTACGACGCTCAACGGCGAGGGTCTCCAGCACGAAGACGGCCACTCGGTGCTGCTCGCGTCCACCAACCCGGCCTGCATCATCTACGACCCCGCGTTTGCCTACGAGCTCGCGATCGTCATGAAGGACGCGCTGCGCCGGATGTACGGCGAGGCCAAGCCGGGCGAGGACACCGACGTCTTCTACTACCTGACCCTCTACAACGAGCCGAAGCCGCAGCCGGCCGCGCCCGACCTACCGGATCTCGAAGAGCAGGTGCTGCGCGGTCTTTACCGGTTCGCACCGGCGCCCGAGCTCGCCGGCTCCAATGGTGGCCCACCACGCGCGCAGCTGATCGCGAGCGGCACCGCGATCCACTGGGCGCTGGCCGCGCAGCAGATGCTCGCCGAGGAGTGGGGCGTCGCCGCGGATGTGTGGAGCGCGACGTCATGGACGGAGCTGCGCCGCGACGGGCTGCACTGCGACCGGGAGAACCGGCTGGCCGCAGCCACCAGAGGCGCCGAGCAGCGCAAGCCGTGGATCACCCGGCAGCTGGAGGACGCCCCGGGTCCGGTGATCGCGGTCAGCGACTGGATGCGCGCCGTACCCGACCAGATCGAGAAATGGGTACCAGGTGACTGGTCCTCACTCGGCACCGACGGCTTCGGGCGCTCGGACACCCGAGAGGCACTTCGTCGCTACTTCGCGGTCGACGCGGAGTCGATCGTGCTGGCCACGCTCACCGAGCTGGCTCGCCTCGGCGAGGTAAAGCCGGAGGCTCCCGGCGAAGCGATCACCCGCTACTCCCTGAGCTGAAGCGTCCCCAACACGGCGTTTCTGCGCGGTTGAGCGCGATCAACACCAGAGAATGCCGGGACAGGGTGAGGGATTGCGTGGGGAGGTCTGGCCGTGGCGAACCGTCGGGGTTCTGTCGTCATCTCCTCGTTGGAGTCGCATCCCAACGCGCTCGAGATCCTTGGGATCACGTCACGGTTGCCCTGCATCACCGATGACCAGCTGATCCAGCTGGCAGCCGTCTGGGAGAACACCTCTGAGCTCGGCGAAGCCCGCCGGCACGCACTCGAGCCCGACTCTCCGCTCGTCTTCGAGGCGCTGTCCCGCTTCGAGACCGTCCAGGTGCTCTTCGCCGAGGAGATCCGCGGCGGCGAGGAATACCTCGGCGTCGAGCCGGACGCCGCATCGACCGCTCTCAAGGCGATCCGCGACGCGATTGCCGCGGCGTACGCCCGTCCCGCGATCACCCCGGCGGAGCACAGCATCCTGACCAGGGCGTGGCGGGCGGTCTACCCGAACGACCGGATCGCGACGCCGGATCTCGGCAGCCGACCGTCAGACGTGACCAGCCTGCTTCACGCGCTCCCCCGCCTCGCCGCGATCTGCCACGACCCGATCGCCGCCGAGGAGTACGCCGCAATCCTCGACGCGAGCATGGCCGCCGACGAGGACATCCACTGGGCCGCCCGCGAGGAGGCCTGGCACGCCGCAGTCCTGACGTCGCGGCGCCGGATGTGGTGGCTGATCCGGCACACCGCCGACTGCGAGCGCGCCCGCTACTGCCTGACCTGCCGAGAGCGCGAGCGTTCCCCGGAAACCGAGCGAGTGCTCACGTTCGTCGCTGACGCGGCATGCGGCCTGCTGGTCTCTGGCAGCCTCGACGAGGACATCGTCGAGGTGCTCACCACTCCGGTCGGGTCGCTGATCCCAGCCCACCGCCCCGCCGACAGCTAACCCCCTCCGTCGAGCCCAACGTAGGTGGGCTAACACGCCCGCCGGATAAGACACTTATCGTTGGGCTCGGCGAGTCAGACGGCGGCGCTGAGCCAGCGGACAGGCGTGCCGTCACCGCTTCGGCGGTAGATCTCGAGCTCGTCGTCCCACGCCGTACCAAGCAGGCGCTCGATCGAGTGACGCATCGAAGGCAGGTCGCTTCCCTCGCCGAGCAGCGCACGCAGCCGGTCCTCCTGGACCAGTACGTCGCCGTTGGCGCTCATCGAGGCACGGAAGACCCCAAGATCCGGGGTCATCGAGTAGCGCTCACCGTCGCTGCCCTCGCTCGGCTCCTCGGTGATCTCGACCCGGAGCAACGGCCAGGTGCGCAGCGCGTTGGCCAAGCGCCCCGCCGTACCTGCCGGGCCACGCCACCCGGTCTGGGTGCGCAGGCAGCCGGGGGCGATCGCCTGGTCATGCCAGTCGAGCTTTACAGGAACGTTGAGTACGCCCGCGACAGCCCACTCGATGTGGGGCTGAACCGCTGGCGGGCACGAGTGCACGAACAGCACACCGCGAGCGCTCACCGTGACCTCCGTCTGCTTGTCGAGGATCGCCTTCCCCAGCGCTCTCGACTACGACGGTGTCGCATACCGCGGTGCCACTTCTCGGTCCTGCTAGTCCATTGTGCATCATCTGTCCCAGGAGCACCAGCACCAAAACACAGCCGGTTTGCGCGCGGGTAGGTTCACCTTGTGCGGTTCCTCGCCCTGATCGTGATCGCTGCGGTCTTCCTGACCGGGCTCGTCTGGTGGGCGCTGTTCATCGGCAACGCCGTCGTCGGCCTGGTTCGCCGCAAGTAGTGCCACTGCTCCGTCGATCCGCTCCCCGGCCGTTGCGGGGACTCAGCGTCCTGGCGGCGCTCGCAGCGCTCGCGACGGCGTGCGGCGGTGGCTCGGCGCCGGCAAGCGGCCCGCCCGGGGTGCGCACTGCGCCGAGCATCGCGGCGTTCCTTGAGCTGCCGGTCGCTACCCCCACCGCCTGCCCGACGTCCGTCAGCGGCTCATCGAGCGGCCGCAGCTCACCCTGGGTCGGCCACGTCGACGTCTCGATCTTCCTGAAGCCGGGTGCCGCCGCGGCCGCGGTTCGGCGGATAGGCGACGCGCTACACAGGTCGCTGATCGTCGAGAAGGCGTACTTCGAGTCCCAAGACGAGGCGTATGCCGAGTTCCAGCGGCTCTACACCTGCTGGGCGAGGGTTCCCCGCTCCCAGACCCCGGCGTCCTATCGCCTCGTCTTGGAGCTGACCTCCACGATCGGTCAACGCAATGCACTGGTCGCCCGGATGCTGCGTGATCCCGCCGTCGACACCGCCAGCTGTGATCCGGCCATTCCCTGCACCGACATCGTCAAGTCGGCGTCAGCCGCACCCAAGTCCTAGGAGCCGGCGCGTACGCCGATCCCGACCGGGATCGCACGTTGCCGGTTGCCATGCGGCGCGGTCTCGAGGGTCAGCTTGTTCGGATGATTCGGCAGTCGCACGACCATCTCGGTCGAGGTGCCGCCGTCGAGGGTGTAGCCGTCGACGGCGCGCAGATCGGTCAGCACTGACGAAAGCTGGTTCCAGTCGAGGCCGAACCTGTCAGGTCCCTGCGGACTCTCCGACGTCAGCAGCAACAACGTCGTACGACTGCGGGTCCATGCAATCGCGGTACGCGCCGCGAATATGTCGCGGTCGCAGATCAGGTTGGTACGCGGCTGATCGGCCTGGGAGATCACCTGCGTCCCGGTGCCATAGGCCTGCGCGAATGGCTCGGGCGCGTTCGTCTCGACCGATGCCGTGACGCTGATCGAGGCCTTGTCGGCGAGCGAGCGCAACCAGCGGATCGCCTGATCGCCACGCGCGATCAGCAACGAGCCACCGACGGGCGGCTCATTGACGCGTTCGAGCGGGCCAGCGATCCGGCCGTGCAGGACGGGCCGACTTCGAGCGTCGGACGGCAAGCCGATCTTGTGATGCCCCCACGCGGGGCTCAGTGCAGAAAGGCCCTGCGGCGGCGTGACGTCGTTGATCGCACTCAGCACGATCGAGGAGTCGGATGAGCGCACACTGCCGACCAGCCACGCCTTGCCGTCCTCGGGAAGGTTGTCCGCGCCAAGGCCGACGACGCGCTGCGGCGTCGCGGTCAGCACCAGCGGCGCGCCGCCCGCGATGTAGGGAACGAACGGCGGGCCGTAGTCGAGGCTGAAGTACTGCGCGTTGGTCGCCGCCACGATGCCGGGCCGATCGGCGAGCGAGGTCAGATAGTGCACCGACGCAAGGTCGTCATTGAGCGGCACGATCCCGACGCCTGGTTGGGCCAGATTGATGCTCAGCACGCGAATGGCAACCCTGCCCTTCGAGCCTGTGATCGCGGTCGACTCCAGCGTCACGCCGGGCGCGAGGACCTGCTGCGCCCAGTGGTAGTCGGTGTTGGCGGACGTCGTCGCGCCCGGGCAGTAGCCCGCCGCTGGGCGGGCGGTCGCAGGTACGACGCCGAGCGCGAGCCCAGCTACTGCTGTCATCGCAACCGCAAGGGAGGCAGCGCGACGACTCAGGCGCATCGCGGCGTCCTCCTAGTCGGCGTCAACTGATCTGCCTTCCAGGTCGAGGTAACCCGGGGACGAGGCCCGCAAACCGGCCACGAGCTCCGGGACCAACAGGACCAGTACAAAGACAAGCGGACCACGCCAGGAGTTCGTTACGGCGTGCAGCGCGCCGAAGATCAGCGGCCCGGTCCCGGCGATGAGGTAGCCGATCGACTGCATCATCGTCGAGAGCTGCGCCGTCTCCTCGTGCGTGTGCGCGCGGAGTACGAGGAACACCAGTGACAGCGGAAACGCCGCGCCCTGAGCGAGTCCGAGCACGATCATCCACAACACGGCGGGTCGCGTCGGCGACAGCAGGATGCCGAGGAACGCAATCGCCGAGCAGGCGACGATCCCGACGACGAGCAGATGCTGACGTCCCATCCGTGCGGCCACGGTCGGCACGGCGAGAGCGACCGGCAGCTGCACGAGCACGAGCAGCGCAATCAGACCGCCCGCGGCCGATGCGGAGTAACCGTGATCCTCGTAGAGCGACGGGAGCCAGTTGACGACGACGTACACGTTGAGCGACTGCAGCCCGAAGAACAGGGTGATCATCCACGCGAGCGGGCTGCGCAACAGCGCCCGCGACACGTGCGGCGCCTCGCCCTCGTCGCGATCGTGCTGCGCCCAGGCGAACGGCAGCCAGATCAGCAGGGTCAGACCGGTCAGGACCGCCCAGATCCCGAGACCGCCACGCCAGCCCGCCCCGAGGGCGTGCGCGATCGGGACGGTGAGTCCGGCAGCCGCGGCGACCGATCCGATCGTCGCTGCGGTCGACATACCGAGCATCAGGCCGGTGCGGCTCGGGAACTCTCGCCGCGCGACGACCGGCATCAACACGTTGGCGATGGCAATGCCCGCAGCGGCAAGCAACGTTCCCGCGAACATCGTCGCCGCGTCGGGGCCGATCCTCAGCAGCGTCCCCGCCAACAACAACGCGAGCACTACGAGCAGGCTCCGGCGAAGTCCGATCCGATGCGACAGCCGCGGCCCGACAAGCGCCAGCACGCCGAAGGTGAAGACCGGCAATGCGGTGAGTGCCGAAGTCGCCGCACTCGACAGGTGAAGGCTGGCGCGGACGTGGTCGAGCTCGGGCCCCAGGCTCGCGACGACCAGGCGCAGGTTGAACGCCACAAGGATGACAGCGCTGGCTAGCCGGATAGATCCGGCGTCGGCACGATTCCTCAATGCAGGGCTGGTTCGTGGTCGCTGTGTCCGGCCGGCTCGAGCTGGAAGGTCGAATGCTCGACGTCGAAGTGACCGGCAAGACACGCCTGCAGCTCATCGAGCAGCGCAGGAGCCCGCCCGGCGGTGAAGCACTCCTCGGTGATGACGACGTGCACCGACAGCGCCGGCAGTCCCGACGTCACAGTCCAGACGTGCAGGTCGTGGACCTCGACGACGTACGACGCGTCGAGCAGGTGCTCACGGACGAGGGCGAGATCGACGTCGCTCGGCGCAGCCTCGAGCAGCACCCTGCCCGACTCGCGCAGCAGGCCGCGAGCCGCATGAAGCAAGACGAAGACCAGCAGCAGCGACGCCACGGGGTCGGCACGTCGCCAACCCGTCCCGACGATCACGGCACCCGCGGCGATCGACGCCGCGAACCCGTAAGCGTCGGTCACGACATGCGACATCGCGCCAGCGATGTTCATCGACCGCCGCTCGGTGCGCGACAGCACGAGTACGACGAGCAGGTTCACCGCGAGACCTGCGGCGCCGACGATGATCATCGCGCGGCCATTCGGGTGCAACGGCGAGACCAGCCGACGAATCCCCTCGGCCGTGATGATCACCGCGATGACGCCGAGGGTGATGCCGTTGACGGCCGCCGACAACACCTCGGCGCGCGCGAGGCCGAACGTCCAATGCCCAGTCGCGGGTCGGCGAGCGAGGCGCGCGGCGACCGCAGCAGCGGCCAGCGCGACGACGTCAGTGACCATGTGACCCGCGTCAGCGAGGAGCGCCAGTGAGTGGACGACCAGCGCGACGGTGACCTCGGCCGCGACGAATACCGCCAGCAACGACGCCGCGAAGACGAGCAGCCGATCGTCGCGGGTCACCGTCCGATGGTGGCATGCGGCTTTGCCCATAGCGCGCAGAGCGCGACAACCCGATTACCCAGGCACGCCCGGGGCAAGTTCTTGATCATGTTCCGCATCCCGACGAGCCTGCTCGTGATCTGGCTCCTCATCGGCGCCCTTGCCGGCTGGCAGCGCCACTACTACCGCAGCCATGCCGAGACGTGCGCCCATGCCGGAACGATCGCCGTGACGATCCTGGCCGGCCCGCTCAACTACGTCGGCGCGAACCCGAAGGTGCACTGCCACCTGCCACGGCCCAGCAGCTAGGTCCTGACTGCCGCTTGACAGTGGTTGCTGTCGTGATATGTTCTCGATATATCGCGAGCGTCTGCGAGACGTCGCCATGAATGGCGGCAGTCCCGGCCCTCGCACCTCAACCAAGGAGAGCCAACTTGATGCACCACGACACAGAACACAGCCAGAGTCGCCACGAGCGACACCGGGAACGCCACGCCGAGCGACACGCTCACCGACACGGTGGCCGTCGCGGCGGACATGACTGGGACTTCGGCGGCCGGCGCTTCGAGTCCGGCCACCGCGCCGGGCGCGGTGACGTCCGAGCCGCTGTCCTCGCGCTTCTCGAAGAGCAGCCGATGCACGGCTACCAGGTCATCCAGGAGCTTGCAGAGCGCAGCAGCGGCGCGTGGACGCCGAGCCCCGGTTCGGTCTACCCGGCGCTGCAGCTGCTGCAGGACCAGGGATTCGTCAGCGTCAGCGAGACCGACGGAAAGCGAGTCTTCTCCCTCACCGACTCCGGTCGCGCCGAGGCCGCCAAGCGCGGCGAGGCGCCCTTGCCCTGGGAAGCCGCTGCGCGCGGCGCCCGAGGCGGGTTCGGCCAGGTGCGTGAGCTCGTCGGCCAGGTATTCGCCGCGACCAAGCAGGTTGCGTCAGCCGGCAGCGACACCCAGATCGAGCGCGCTGTAGAGGTCCTCAAGACCGCCCGGCGCGACATCTACCGGATCCTCGCCGAAGACGAGCCTGCCGAGTAACCCTTAGCAGGCAACCCGGAGAACGTGATGCCCCGCGGGGAACCGCAGGATCGCAACTCCGGGTCCGTCCACCGAGTACGCCGCCCCGGGCAGGTGCGTCAACATGACCTGCACGGGGCGGTTTGCTGTCGCCACCACAGTCGGGCACGTGAGTCGAGCCCGCGCCGCATTGATCTTCAAGAACCTGACGTCGGTCAGGTGCAGCACCAGCCGGTCAACCGTCGTCGGCTTCGGACCACGCCGCCACGTCAGCCTGGTCTCGGTCGCGGCTCGTCGAGCAGTAGCACCCGCGGCTCGATGGCGAGTGCGCGGGCGAGCGCGACGCGCTGCTGCTACTGACCACCTGACATCTGATGCGGGTACCGCTTCGCCTGCGGCGCGAGCCCGACCATGTCGAGCAGCTCCTGAGCCGCGTTGCGTCGTACCGGTCCCGAACCTTCGGCTGCAGGGCGCGGGGCAAGGCGCAGTGTCCGGCGGCGGCTACGTCGCCGAGCTACAGAGCCTGGTCGAGGAGGTCGCCGACGGCGACCTTCGTCATCGACACAGTTACCGCGTCGCTCTGCGACGTCGAAGCAGTTGGACCAAACCGGAGACCGCCGGTACCCGAACCGTTCTCATCCTCTAAGGGAGGAGCTCCACCCGTACGTCGAGCGCGCGGTACGTCTCGAGCGCGCGCCTGTCCCTGGTCACAAGGGTCAGGCCATGCTCATTGGCGCACGCACCGACCAATCCGTCGTAGACAGCCCCGCCCATGATGTTCCCCGCGAGCTGCCCGAGTAGCGCCCGACTCGCAGCAGCACCCAGAAACCTCGTCTCAGGGAACTCCGCAGCAAGCAACCGAGCCACCGTTGGAGCACTCCGGCGCAATGGCGGCGGCAGGCGCGTCAGAACGGAAAACATCTCGAACGCCGCGTGACCGGCAAGTCCGAGGCGCCGATGTGCGAGTGCCGCGAAGGTCGTTTCGTGATGGTCGTGATCGGCCATCACCAGTGCCACTGCCGCGCTTGTGTCGACAAGCGACGGGGGTGCCTTACCGCTGGCTGGCATCGCGGAGCGCTCGCACAAGGTCGTCATCGATCAGCTGTCCGGACGCTGGAATGACCAGCCGGCCCGCTCGCTCCTCGAGCGAGTCGTCGCCGACGATCGGCTCGATCCGCAAGCCTGCGCCGTACACGCTCACTTCCACCTCGCCAGGGCCGAGGCCTGCTTCGTCTCGCAGCGACTTCGGGATTACCACCCGCCCTGCCTTATCAATGGTTGCTCGCATGGCTTAACGATACCAATCACCAGGCAAGCCGTCCGGACCGTCGATGGCCGACGTTCGCGACGACGTCACGGAGGAGCTGGCGTGGGATCTAGGAGCCCTCGCCGCTGCCGACGCGCTGACCGAGGTGCGCGCCGCAGACGGCGGCATGAGCGGTCCGGTCTCGGCGTTCTATCGGTCACTGCACGTCAACCTTGGCGACGGCTAACGGATTCAACCGGCTGGACAAGCACCCTGAGATAAGTGGGGCGGGTCGGACTCGAACCGACGGCCAAGGGATTATGAGCACTCCCGCGCTGAGCGCTGTGCGTCCACGTTCATGACGCTCGCAGCGTGCGAGCACAGCCGGGCGAATACTCGTCTGTTACGGCACGTGGTGTCGGCAGTTCACCGGTACCACCGTCTCGCGCCGTAATCGACGGTACGTGGGACCGTGTCTGTATGACCGGTCTTCGCTATCTAGTCGGCCTCAGGGAGCTCCCCGACAGCTGGCGCGAGTTGGGACATCAGTCAGCGCCCGCCCAAGCGAAGCACGCTCTCCTCGATGCCAACACGACTGCGCGTTGCGGCGCCCAAATCGCAATCAAGCTGCACGAGAACTTCACTCAATCAGTCGGCGTCTGCCGACGTTGCCTCGAACTCGTACTGGCCGACGAACCCTAACCGCCCGCCGGCGACGACCACGGCGCGGGAGGTATCTCATACGCACTCGGCGAGGGTCGCCCACCACCGTGAGGGGTCGCGGGGCTTGGGCCAGCCGCTCGCGATCGGCACCGTTGCGGCACAGGTCACAAGCAAGCTCTTGCGCGCCCGGGACGCCATCACTATGAGCGCACGGAGCTCCTCCGCGATGGCACCGGCAGGAGCCCCAGACAACGTCGCCTTGAAGTGCGGGACGATTCCTTCCTCAAGGCCGACTATCACCACGTGGTCAAACTCTTGGCCCTTGCCCAAATGCGCATTGAGGAAGTGAATCCCCGGTCGAACCGGTGCGTCGCCGGGCTCGTCCGGCCGGCAACGCTCAATCGCGCGAGCCAGCGGGGTACCCGCAGCCACCAAGGACCGCAACTCCGCGCATGCCTCAGATATCTCGTCACGAGTCTCGACATCGTCGGTCGCGCACGAGGTCACTGCGAGTTGCTCAAGCACATCGGTGGCCGCGGCATCGTCGGACCCATTTGCACGTAGCGCGACAGTCGCGCATGCACGAATGTGCCGGAGCGCATCGACGCGGTGAAGCGGAGCGCTCCAATCGGTAAACGACAGCCCGGCGGCATCAGCAGCCCGTCGGATGGCACCCAGCCGGCTCCCCGCGCGGGCAATCACGCCGACCGTCGTTGCCGTTGCCACGAGGGACTGCACATGTTGGAGGAC
>DATAVE010000069.1:0-5510 GCA_036267875.1 Mycobacteriales bacterium | reverse complement strand
GCCGACCGGCACCCACCGCTCTGTGACGACCGCTCCCGGGGCGACGTCGACCACCTCGTCGTCCCTGAGCTGGGCACGGTGCACCCGCTGGGCGCGACGGATGGCCTCCTCGAGCGCGGCGCGCACCGCAGGGTCGAGGTCCTCGAGCGCCTGGTGCAGCACCGCCTCGGGCACCCGGATGTCATCGAGCTGCACGCCGTCGAACTGCGCTGTGAGCTCGACGACCGCGTCACGGCCTCGGTCTCGCACCGCCTCGACGATCGGGCGGACGCTGGCGACGGCCGCCTCGACATCGAGGCGGGCACGTGGCAGGTCGTGCGAAGCGCAGCTGCGTCCTCGCAGGTCGACGCGTGAGATCACGGGGAGACAGAGTAAGTCGAGTTCACGGGGGCGGGCAGCCGATTAGTCGCTGTCGGCTGCCTGAGCTCGTGCACCCACGCGGTGACGGCACCGAGGACGACCGATGCGACCGGCCAACTCAGGAGCACACCGGTCGCCCGCACCTTGAAATCAAGCAACGACGCGACGCTTCGGATCCCGGCGGCGTTCCCGCGAGGAAACGCTGCCTGCAGTGCCTCAACGACGTGGTGATGACCGATCCGGTGGCCGATCCGCGCCGCCACGAGCATGCCGAGCAGCCCACCGACCGCCAGGCCCAGCTGCGCACCCGGGCCCCGCGACGCCTCAGGCGCCACGACAACCAGGACGAGCACGCACACGATGCCCGCGATGACTCCGAGGAACCCGAGCCACACGTCGTCACCAACAAAGGGCTTCATGGCCGCCGCGGAACCATTCACCGCGGCGAGGATGCCGACCGTCGGGGCAGCAGCGTGCCAAATCACGCCGACCACTGATCCGAGCAACGCGGCAAACACCGCGACGACCGCGGCCGTCCGGGCCTCGCGCCACCAGTCGAGCGGATCGGTAATGACGGAATGGGCGGGAGGCCGGTACGCGAGCGGGGCTTCCACCCGACAAGTGTCCCTCAGCGAGTGACGCGTCCGAAGTCGGCCACCATGAGCTGCTGCCCTGCCAGCCGCTCGGCAAGCAGTGGAAGTGCGGCAACCGTCGTACGCCACGAGTCCGGATCGCTCATGACATCGGAGTCGTGCAGCAGGATCGTGCCGCCCGACGGCCGGCCCGCCTCTAGGTCGGTGACGACGGACTCCGGCGTCGCGGCGGCCCGCCAGTCACGACCCCAGGCAGACCACAGCACCGGCTGCAGGCCGAGCGTGCGCGCCGCAAGGTACGACGGACCGGACATCACGCCGTACGCGGGACGCCACCAGCTCGGCGCGCGGCCGGTGGCCTCTGCCACGGTGTCGCGACCGCGGCGCAAATCCTCGGCGATGCCCCACGGGCTGCGGGCGATCGTGTAGCGGTGGTCGTCGCCATGCAGCTCGACCCCGTGTCCGCGTCGCTGTGTCTCCGCGACCACATCCGGAAAGCGACGCACCTGCGAACCGAGGACGAAGAACGTCGCCCGCCAGCCGAGCCGATCCAGCTCGTCGAGCACGGCGATCGTCCCGACGGGATGCGGGCCATCGTCGAACGTCAGCGCCACCGTCCCGGGCTGCATCGGGCCACACAGGGCGGGCGTGACCGCTCGGCGCAGCCCCGGCAGCCACGTGCCGGCCGGAACGATCTGGACCGCGGCTGTGGCGCCGATCGCCGCGGCCGCGACCGCTACCGGATTCACAGCGCCTGATCCAAGAACAGGGTCCCGAGCACATCGATGGCCCGCTCACCCGCGAAGACGTCCGCGGCACCGACCGGAGGTGTTGCCGTACGCACCGCCTGGATCAGCTCGGCGTCGGTCGTCGCGCAGGTCGCGAGCCCCGCCTGTTCCAGTGCGACCGCGTTGATCCGGCCGTGACCGGCGATCGGACGGTAGACGACGGTCGGCCGCCCGACGGCAAGCGCCTCCCAGCACGTCGTGCCGCCGGCGTTGTCGATGACCACATCGGCGGCGGCGAGCACACCGACCACGTCCTGGGTCCACGGCACCGCCCGAGCCCCGGTCACCCGTTCGATCCGGCTCGCGAGGTGCCGCGAGCGACCGCACAGGACAAGGACCAGATCGGTGGCGGCGGTCATCCGACGTGCGGCGTCGACGACCTGCCCGACGCCCCAGCTCCCCCCGTTGACCAGCACGACCTTTGCGTCAGCAGGAACGTTCCAACGTTGCCGTGCCTCCGCGCGGTCAACCGGCTCGAAGTAACGCGCGGCGATCAGTGGCGCTACCGGCTTCACGGTCTCGGCGCCCATTGCCTCCAGGGCGGAAGCGGTCCCCGGCATTGGCGCGAGGTGCAGGTCGACACCGGGCCATACCCAGTACGGATGCGCACCCGGGTCGGTGACGTACGTCGCGACCGGTGTCGACAGCCGACCCTGCGTACGCAGCCGTCCGAGCACCTGCGCGGCAAGGTTGTAAACCGCGATCACCGCATCAGGCCGGAAGGACTCGATTTCGGCCAGCAAGGGCTTCTCGGCGCTGCGGCCGCCGTTGCGGGTGAGCCAGACGAAGAGGGAGGGATGGTGGACCCAGGTCCGCATCGCCCAGTCGTACAAGGCGGGGATGGTCGCGATCATCGCGTGATAGAAGCCGCGCAGGAAGCTGCCCTGGCCGTGCGGAGGCATCGACAGCAGATCGATCGTGCGGGTCTCGTAGCCGTCGCCTTCGGCCTGCGCGGAAAGTGCGGCCGCAGCGGAGTCATGACCGGCGCCCATCGACGCCGACACGATCAACAGCCGCTTCGAAGCCATCACCGTTCAACCTAATCAAAACCAAAACCTGCAACTACCAGGGGCAGGTCCGGCACCGGTTGCCTTTCGCTGCCCCGTTGCGTGATCTCAATGCGAGGGCGGCTCGTCCGGCGAGAAACCGTGACTGGGCAGCGCAACGCCCTCGGGTCGCAGGCCATCCCCCTGGTAGTTGCGCACTTGCCTTTGACTGTCGGCTACGAGACGGCGCTTGGTCCCAACAGCTGCTTCAGATCGGCCATCAGGGCTGGCGTCGGTGCGACGCGAAAGCCGTCACCGATCCGCACCACGGTGGAGCGGCCTGCCGACTGCAGGTCCAGGCGTACCTCGGTCGCTCCTGGATGTGCGGCGAGAACCTCCTTCAAGCGGTCAACCACCGGAGGCGTGCAGCGGTTCGCCGGCAAGGTGATCACCACCGGTCCGCGCGGTCCCTGGCTCACATCAGGAACCGACACCTCCATTGCGATCAGCCGCGGCGTCTCTTCGCGCTTGTCGATCCGGGCGCGCACCAGCAGGACCACGTCTTCGGCGAGGTGGACCGCGCACTCGTCGTACGTCCGCGGAAAGAACAGAACCTCAACGGCGCCCTCGAGGTCCTCAAGCACTGCCGTCGCCCAGGAGTCGCCGCGCTTGGTCATCTTGCGCGTGACGCTCGACAAGATGCCGCCGACGGTGAGGATTGCGCCGTCCTGACGATCATCCGCCGCAAGCGCCGAGATCGGACAGTCGACTGCCGCGGCCAGGACGTGTTCGACGCCCAGCAGAGGATGGTCGGAGACATAGAGGCCGAGCATCTCCCGCTCGTAGGCAAGCAGGACCGGCTTGTCCCACTCGGTGACCGGGATCGTGAGGTTGAGTGCGAGCGTCGGCTCGACCTCGCCATCGGCATCCCCGCCGCCGAACAGGTCGAACTGCCCGATCGCCTCGTTGCGCTTGGTGTCCATGCACGCGTCGATCGCCTCGGCGTGGATCCGCAGCAACCCTTGCCGCGTGTGACCGAGCGAGTCGAAGGCGCCGGCCTTGATGAGCGACTCGACGACCTTCTTGTTGCAGACCACCGGCTCGACCTTGGTCAGGAAGTCCGCGAAGTCCGCGAAGGCCCCTTTGCTGCGACGAGTCGCGCAGATCGAGGCGACGACATTGCTCCCGACGTTGCGGATGCCGGCCATGCCGTAGCGGATGTCGGTGCCCACCGGCGCGAAGTCAGCATCCGAGGAGTTCACGTCCGGCGGCAACACCTTGATCCCCATGCGGCGGCACTCGTGCAGGTAGAGCGCGCTCTTGTCCTTGTCGTCCCTGACCGAGGTGAGAAGCGCCGCCATGTACTCGGCCGGGTAGCGAGACTTGAGGAACGCGGTCCAGTAGGACACCAGGCCGTAGCCGGCCGCGTGGGACTTGTTGAAGGCGTAGTCCGCGAACGGGATCAACGTCTCCCAGAGCTTGTCGATCGCCGGCTGGGTGTAGCTGCGAGCCCGCATGCCCTCGCTGAACGGGACCTTCTCCTTGTCGAGGATCGACTTCTTCTTCTTGCCCATCGCGCGACGGAGCAGGTCGGCTTGTCCGAGCGAGTAGCCGGCCACCCGCTGCGCGATCGCCATCACCTGCTCCTGGTAGACGATCACGCCATAGGTCTCGGAGAGCAGGTCGGCAAGAGACTCGGCGAACTCCGGATGGATCGGGTCGATCTTCTGGCGACCGTGCTTGCGCTCGACATAGGCGAGGTGGCTGCCCATCCCCATCGGGCCTGGGCGGTACAACGCGTTGAGAGCGGCGATGTCCTCGAACGTCGAGGGCTGCAGCGATCGGATCAGCGAGCGCATCGGCCCGCCTTCGAACTGGAAGACCCCGATCGTGTCGCCGCGGCAGAGCAGCTCGTAGGCCTCCGGCCGGTCCAGCGGCAGCGTCTCGAGATCGATCGTCTCGCCGCGGTTGGCCTGGATGTGGTGCAGCGCGTCGTCGAGGACGGTGAGGTTGCGCAGGCCGAGGAAGTCCATCTTCAGCAGGCCGAGCGACTCGCACGCGCCCATGTCGAACTGCGTGATGATCGCGCCGTCGAGCTCACGTCGCTGGATCGGGATGACATCGAGCAGCGGATAGCGCGAGAGGATCACGCCCGCGGCGTGCACCCCCCACTGCCGGCGCAGCCCCTCGAGGCCGCGCGCGGTGTCGACGACCTTCTTCACGTCGTGCTCGGCCTCGTAGAGCGCGCGGAAGTCCTTGCCCTCACCGAACCGCTCGTGCTGCGGGTCGAAGATCGCCGCCAGCGGCAGGTCCTTGCCCATCACCGGCGCGGGCATGGCCTTGGTGATCTTGTCCCCGATGCCGTAGGGGAAGCCGAGCACGCGGGCAGCGTCCTTGACCGCAGCCTTCGCCTTGATCGTGCTGTAGGTGATGATCTGGCTGACCCGGTCCTCGCCGTACTTCTCCGTTGCGTAGCGGATCATGTCGCCGCGACGCCGCTCGTCGAAGTCGAGGTCGACGTCGGGCATCGACACCCGCTCCGGGTTCAGGAAACGCTCGAACAGCAGCCCGTGCTCGATGGGATCGAGCTCGGTGATCCGCAGCGCCCAGGCGACGAGCGAGCCGGCCGCCGAGCCGCGGCCGGGGCCGACCCGGATGCCGGAGTCACGTGCGTGGCGACACAGGTCGGCGACGACGAGGAAGTAGCCCGGGAACCCCATCTGGATGATGACGCCGAGCTCGAACTCCGCCCGCTCGCGGTACGCCGGGGGAACTGCGGCGCC
>DATAVE010000068.1:0-5323 GCA_036267875.1 Mycobacteriales bacterium | reverse complement strand
GTCCGACAGGATCGGTCCGGGGGCGACGGCGTTGACCAAGATGCCGTCCGAAGCGAGGCTTCGCGCCAGGTTCTTGGTCAGGCTGAGCAGCGCGCTCTTGGCGGCGGTGTAGCTGACGAGATATGGCGACTGGTGCTGGATGGACATTGCCGTGATCGTGACGATGCGGGCCCAGTCAGCCGCGCGGAGCAGTGGTAGCGCAGCGCGCACGGCTCGCGCCGCCGACACTGCGCCGGTGTCAAGTGCGACGCTCCACCGCGCGTCGTCGAGGTCCTCGAGTCGGCCCGCGCCTGCCGGGCCGACTGCGAACACCAGGCTGTTTAGCTCGCCCCACTCGCGCGCGACCGTGTCGAAGGCGTCACCGATTGCCGTCGTCGAGGTGGCATCCGCGACCAGCGCGAGGACGGCGGGTCCGCCGGCCGCCGTCGCTGCCTGGGCTGCCGCCTCCACGTCCGCCGGGTCTCGCCCGATGATCGCTACGCGGCATCCTTCGGACGCCAGAGCACGCACGGTCGCCAGACCCATGCCGCGGCTTCCGCCTACAACGAGTGCTGCGGCGTCGCTCAGGCCGAGATCCACGGTCGCTGCCCCGGTCGCTACCGCTTCGACGGCCGGGTCGCCCGCGCCGTTGGCGCAAGGATCGCCGCCGAGCAGAACGCCCAGAGCTCGTCCGTCGTCGTGGTCCGAGTCTCAGCGAAGACGGCCGAGTGTGCGCTGGTGAGCAGCATGTCCTGCAACAGGCTGACGACGGCCGTCAAGGTGAGGTCGGTCCGCAGGGCGCCGTGGTCGGCGATGTCGCTGAGAAGTTCGGTGATGAGCCCGTGGAGAGGCTCCAAGGCATGGGTGAGATCCCGCGGCCGGGTCTCGGCCAACCGGTAGTAGAAGCCGCTTAGGCCGCGCGCGACCTGCCGGTCTCGCAAGGTGATCTCAAACAGCCCGTCGATGGCGGCGTGCAGCCGTCCAACCGGATCCGTCTGCTTGGCACTGCGCTCACGCAGCATCGGAACCACCTGCTTTGACATCAACGTCTCGTAGGCGGCAAGAAGCAGGCTGTCCTTGCCGTCGAAGTAGCTGTAGAACGTGCGGATCGACATGTCGGAGCGGTCGACGACGTCCTGCACTGTGAAATCCCCGCCATGCGCGCCGCCGAGCAGCTCCAACGCTGCGGTGACGAACCGATCGCTGCGCGCGTGGGCCCGTTGACGTGCGGCGGTGAGGGACCGCTCGATACTGCGCCGCTGCCACGCCGGAACCTCATCGAGTGGTGCCGTCGACGCAGCTGCTTCCGCCGAGTCAGTCTTGCCTTTTGGCATATCGGCGTTCGCTTCCTGCAGAGGTGAGGGGCCGATTCGAGCGCCAGCGGCCGATTCGAGCGGGATGGGCAATCGAGTGGATGTTACTTGCCGTCGTTGCGCATCCAGCAGGAGTCCCACTCTCATGCTGCTAGTACCTCGTTCTACCCTCGTGCAATCCTTCGACTCGACGAGACGGGTCTCAGTTGACCTGGTGGAACTCTTGGAGGCAGCCCATCACGACACGCATCCCGCACTGGATTGATGGCAAGGCCTTCGACGATCCAGAAGCGCCGACCAGCGACGTCTTCAATCCGGCGACCGGCGAGCTGACCGCTGTGCTGCCGATCGCGGGACCGGACCTCGTGCAGGCCGCGGTAGCGAGCGCGCACCGAGCCGCACCGTCCTGGCGCTCCGCGTCGCTTTCGACTCGCGCGAACGTGCTGTTCGCTTTTCGGGAGCTGATCCGTGCACGTCAGGATGACCTGGCTGCCCTTGTCACCCGAGAACACGGCAAGGTCACCAACGACGCACTCGGCGAGATCGCCCGCGGGTTGGAGAACGTCGAGTACGCAACCGGCGTACCGAGCCTGCTGAAGGGGGGCTTTTCCGAACAGGCCTCGGCCGGCGTGGATGTGCATTCGGTCCGCCAGCCGCTCGGTGTCGTCGCCGGAATCACTCCATTCAACTTCCCCGTCATGGTGCCGCTATGGATGTGCGCCAACGCCATCGCCACCGGCAACGCCTTCATCCTCAAGCCCAGCGAGAAGGACCCCTCCGCGTCGCTTCTGCTTGCCGAGCTGTGGCGGGACGCGGGCTTGCCCGATGGCGTCTTCACCGTGCTCAACGGCGATCGGCACACCGTTGACGCGCTGGTCCGGCACAGCGGAATCGCAGCGGTGAGCTTCGTCGGCTCGACGCCGACAGCGCGTCACATCTTCGAGAGCGCGACGGCAAGCGGCAAGCGCGTACAAGCCCTCGGCGGCGCGAAGAACCACATGGTGGTGTTGCCCGACGCCGACGTCGAGATGGCGGCCGACGCTGCAGTCTCAGCGGCCTACGGCTCCGCCGGCGAACGCTGCATGGCCGTCTCCGTACTCGTTGCTGTTGGCGACGTTGGTGATCGCCTGGTCGATGCCGTCGCGGCGAGGCTGCCCAAGCTTCGGATCGGTGCCGGCGCAGACCCGGGCGTCGATCTCGGACCGCTGATCAGTGCCGAGCACTGTGGGCGGGTAGTGGGCTATGTCGCTGCAGGCGTCGAAGCCGGGGCCGTCGCGGTCGTTGACGGCCGCGATGCGGAGCTCCCGCGCTCCGGATACTTTCTCGGGGCGACGCTGCTCGACCACGTCACCCCGGAGATGTCGGTCTACCAGGACGAGATCTTCGGGCCTGTGCTTTGCGTGGTCCGCGCTGAGACCTACGACGAGGCGATCGCGTTGATCAACCGGAACCCATACGCCAACGGAGTGGCGATCTTCACGCGTGACGGCGGCGCAGCTCGTGCCTTCGCCTATGACGTCGAGGTCGGCATGGTCGGAGTCAATGTTCCGATTCCTGTGCCGGTCGCGTACTACTCCTTCGGCGGGTGGAAGGCGTCGCTGTTCGGCGACCAGCACATGTATGGCCCAGAGGGAATCAGCTTCTACACCAGAGGCAAGGTCGTCACGACCCGATGGCCCGACCCCGCGGATTCGACCATCGACCTCGGATTCCCCCGTACCAGGTAGACCGCGCAGCGAAGGCCGCCGCGACGCAGGTTTGCACCTGGGTACCTTGCTGTATGCCGTAGGGGAAAGTACGGTTCTCCCCACTGAACAGTTCCGGTTCCCACATCGCGGAGCGCTTCCGAAGGAGTGAGCGTGGACCCCGAGTTCGTGCGCTATGAGGTCGCCGACGGCATTGCCGTGATCACGCTCAATCGACCTGAGGCCGCCAACGCCCAGTCGCCGCAGGTGCTACATGAGCTCGATGCAGCGTGGACTGCAAGCGATGCCGACCGCGACGTGAAGGTCGTGGTGCTGCGCTCCGAGGGCAAGCACTTCTCCGCCGGACACGACATGACCGGCGGTGGCGACCCGGCGCTCGGCCCGCAGCGCGTCGACGGCGCATTGACCGTCGACACTTACTTCGACTGGGAACAGCGCGGGTACCTGCATTTCGCACGACGGTGGCGCGCGCTGGTCAAGCCATCGATCGCCGCAGTTCAAGGCAAGTGCATTGCGGCGGGGCTGATGCTGTGCTGGCCCTGCGACCTGATCGTCGCCGCGGATAACGCGCAGTTCTCCGACCCGGTCGGCCTGATGGGCATGCCGGGCATCGAGTTCTTCGCTCATCCCTGGGAGTTTGGGCCGCGACGTGCCAAGCAGATCTTGTTCACGGCCTCGTCGATCACCGCGAGCGAGGCGCAGCAATGCGGCATGGTCAATGACGTCGTCGCCCTCGATGACCTCGTCTCTCACACCATGGCACTCGCGGCCAAGATCGCGAGCATGGATCCGTGGGCGGTACGCCTCGCCAAGCGAGCGATCAACAGTGCCGTCGACCAGATGGGTTTCTCGAACTCGATCGCGACAAACTTCGATGTCCACCACCTTGGTCATGCCCGCGCGATCGCACACACCGCAGGGACGACCTCGGTGATGGCTGATCTTGCGGCGATGAAGGCGCAGCAGGGGGACCGCGCCGCACCGCGGACCGACTGATGAGCGCGATCAGTGCGCCGAACGACGCCCCGGACGACGTGCCGGAATGGAAGCGTCAGACGGTTGACCGCTCGCTGCAGCGGGCCAGACTGCGCGCGCAGCAGCGGCTTCAGGGGTTCGTCGATGCGGCGATCGAGCTGATGACCGAGCAGGCTGGAACCGACTTCACCGTGCAGGAGATCGTCGAGCGGTCGGGGATGTCGATCCGCTCCTTCTACAGCTTCTTTGAGAGCAAGGAGAACCTGCTCGTCGCCGTCTACGAGACGGTCGTCGCTGCTCAGGTCGTCCCTCGCCTCAGCGAGCGGTGCGCCGCTGAAGCCGACCCGTTGAACGCGGTACGGGCGTACGTCTATGGACTACAGGAGATGACAGCCTCGCGCGGGCCGGCTGCTCGCGCCCTCACCTCCTTCGCGTTGCACCTTGCGGAGACTCATCCGGACAGTCTTGAACGAGCCCTTCGGCCTCAGATCGAACTCCTGACCGAGCTGCTTGAGAAGGCAGCGGTCGCTGGGCGAACCAACACGTTGCTCAGCCACGGTCAGGCGGCCCGCGTGATCCATAACTGCGTCGTCGCCGCCGTCCAGGCTCAGCTCCTCACGCCGGATCTTGGTCAGCCGATCTCCGCCGAGGAGCTATGGACCTTCTGTGCCAACGGCCTATGTGCCACGAAGATTCGTGAGGTGAGCGCGAGTGCTTAAGGTGCACACGGCTCGGACGTCGACCGCGGTCTTGATGGCGCTCAGCATGATCGCCCTTGCGGCGTGCGGCGCGCGGGTGCGTCCGGCCGGTGTTGTCGATGGACTCGGCAGCCAGGCCGCGAACACGAACCCCGGTGTCGTGAACACGCCCGGAGCCACGAGCAGCTCAGGGACCGTGGTCACCGCACCGGGCGGCGGCGGTTCTCCCGCCGCCGCCGGTACTCCGTCGACCAGGAACGGCAAGCCCGGCGCCACCACGGCCGCTACCGCAGCCACCACCCCTGCCGTGTCGAACCCCGCAGCGTTCAGCCTTGATCCGCAGTTCGAAGCCGCCGCTTGCCCGACCAGTAGCGGCAACACGGCATCGGACAAGGGCGTCACCGCCAACTCGATCACCGTCGGGAACGTCAGCGGACTGACCGGACCGCTACCCGGAACCGACAACCAAGGCCCTGAGGCAGTGCAAGCGCTGTTCAGCGCGGTCAACGCTGCCGGCGGAATCTGCGGCCGCCAGCTCAAGCTCCTCGTCGAGGACGACCAGCAGGACGCCTCGACGAACGCCGCCGACGTCTCCAACCTGATCTCCAAGCCAGTCTTCGCCTTCGTCGGCGACACTTCGGACGCTGACAAC
>DATAVE010000067.1:0-12404 GCA_036267875.1 Mycobacteriales bacterium | reverse complement strand
CCCGCCAGCCTGCGCGAACCAGCGCTGCCCGATCTGCCGCGACACCCCAATCGAGACCGCACACGCTTGCGTTGACTGGCCCTCAGCGATCAACCGCCAGAACCGACGACGATCCGCGAGCAGAACCCCAGGACGACCCATGTCCAACACCCCGATCAATCAGGTGTTGCGACGACCATCTGACTCCAAGGCGTGTTTTAGGCCACCTACGTTGGGCTCGGCGGGCTAGAAGTCGTCGTCGAACGCAACCTGGCCGGTCACCCCTACCTGGTAGGACGACACGCGGCGCTCGAAGAAGTTCGAGAGCTCCTGGACGTCCTGCAGCTCCATGAACGCGAACGGGTTCTTGGAGCCATAGAGCGGCGCAATCCCCAGCTGCTCGAGTCGCCGATCGGCAACATGCTGGAGGTACTCACGCATGTCGACCGGCGACAAGCCGGACACTCCCTGGCCGAGCAAGTCATCGGCGAACTGCACCTCACACTCGACCGCCTCGGACAGCATCTCGGCGAGCTGGCCAGTGAGATCGTCATCGAACAGCTCTGGCTGCTCGCGGCGGATCGTGTCGACGACATCGAACGCGAACGCCATGTGCCCCGACTCGTCGCGGAACACCCAGTTGGTGCCGGACGCGAGGCCGTTGAGCAGGCCACGCGAGCGCAGGAAGTAGACGTAGGCGAACGCGCCGTAGAAGAACAGCCCCTCGATGCAGGCCGCGAAGCAGATCAGGTTGAGCAGGAACTGCTTGCGCTGGGCTGTCGTCTCGAGCCGCTGCAGGTCGCCGATCGAGTTGATCCAGCGGAAGCAGAACTCGGCCTTGCGCTTGATCGACGGGATGTTGTCGACCGCCGCGAACGCCTCGTGCCGAGCCGACTCGTCGGGGAGATAAGTGTCGAGCAGCGTCAGATAGAACTGCACATGGATGGCCTCCTCGAACAGCTGGCGCGACAGATACAGCCGCGCCTCCGGGGAGTTGAGGTGCTGGTAGAGGTTGAGCACCAGATTGTTCGACACGATCGTGTCGCCGGTCGCGAAGAACGCGACCAGCCGGTTGACCAGGTGCCGCTCGGCCGGCGAGAGCCGGCCAAGGTCGGACAGGTCGTTGTGGAGATCGACCTCCTCGACCGTCCAGGTGTTCTTGATCGCATCGCGGAACTGGTCGTAGAAACCTGGGTAGCGCATCGGCCGAAGCGTCAGCGCGAACCCCGGGTCGAGCAGGTTGGCGTGGCGAGGCGCCTCGTCGCTGGACTGCCCCTCACCCGACTCGGCCGCAACCAGATCGATGATGGTCACTGGCAGGCCTCGCAGCTGTCTGGGTTCTCGAGCGAGCAGGCGATTGCGGCCTCGTCAGTGACGTCGATGATGGCCTCGAGGCCGGCCTCGGGAGCCGTCACGGGCGCCGACGCGCTGACAGTCGCCTGCTGGATCCGGGTCGCCGGACGCGAACGCAGGTAGTACGTCGTCTTCAGTCCGGCCTTCCAGGCGTAGAGGTACATCGAGGACAGCTTGCCGATCGACGGGGACGCGAGGAAGAGGTTCAGCGACTGACTCTGGTCGATGTACGGCGACCGGGCGGCGGCAATGTCGATCAGGGCTCGCTGAGGCAGCTCCCACGCCGTACGGAAGATCTCCCGCACATCCTCCGGCAGCTCGGCAACGCCCTGCACCGAGCCGTCGGCCCGCTTGATCGCGTCGCGGATCTCGGGAGTCCAGAGCCCGCGGGCCTTGAGCTCGGCGACGAGGGCCGCGTTGATCTGCAGGAACTCACCCGACAGCGTCTCCCGCTTGAACAGGTTGGACACCTGGGGCTCGATGCACTCGTAGCAGCCGGCGATCGAGGCAATGGTCGCGGTCGGCGCGACCGCGATCAGCAGCGAGTTGCGCAGCCCGGTCTTCGCGACCTTCGCCCGCAGCGCATCCCATCGCCCGGTCTGCGTCGGCGTGACGTCCCACAGGTCCGGCTGCAGCTTGCCCTTGGCCGCCCGCGTCTCGGCGTAGGCCGGGTGGGGGCCGAAGCGCTCGGACAGCTCGGCTGAGGCCTCGAGGGCGGTCAGGTAGATCTCCTCCGCGATGCGCGTCGACAGCTCCTGCGCCTCGGCGGAGTCGAAGGCGAGCCGCAGCGCGAAGTAGACGTCCTGCAGACCCATGACGCCGAGACCGACCGGGCGCCAGCGCGGATTGGAAGCCGCAGCCTCGTCGCTCGGATAGAAGTTGATGTCGATCACGCGGTCGAGGAACGGCACGGCGGTCCGCACCGTCGCCCGCAGCTTCTCCCAGTCGACCCCGTCGGCCGTGACGTGCTTCGCGAGGTTGATCGACCCGAGGTTGCACACAGCGGTCTCGGTGTCGGAAGAGACCTCGATGATCTCGGTACAGAGGTTCGACAAGTGCACAACCGGTGCCCCGGGCAGGCCCGAGTCGCCGACCTGGTTGCACGTCCGGTTCGAGGCGTCCTTGAACGTCATCCAGCCGTTGCCGGTCTGCGCCAGCGTGCGCATCATCTTCCCGTACAGGTCACGTGCCTTCACCTGACGGATGAAGCGACCCTCGGCCTCGAGCGAGCGGTACTTCTCCTCGAACGCCTCGCCCCACAGATCGGGAAGCTCCGGTGCTTCGTTCGGGTCGATCAACGACCACAGCTCGTCGGCCTCGACCCGGCGCATGAACTCGTCAGGGATCCAGTTGGCGAGGTTGAGGTTGTGCGCCCGACGGGCGTCCTCACCGGTGTTGTCGCGAAGCTCGAGGAACTCCTCGACGTCCGGGTGCCACGGCTCGAGGTAGACGCACGCGGCGCCCTTGCGCCGGCCGCCCTGGTTGACCGCGGCGACCGAGGAGTCCAGCGTCCGCAACCAGGGCACGATGCCGTTGGACTGGCCATTCGTGCCTCGGATCAGCGCGCCACGGGACCGAACGCGCGACCACGAGATCCCGATGCCACCGGCGAACTTCGACAGCTTCGCGACCTGCGCGTAGCGGTCGTAGATCGACTCGAGCTCGTCGCGCGGGGAGTCGACGAGGTAGCACGACGACATCTGGGTGTGGACCGTGCCGGAGTTGAACAGGGTCGGCGAGCTGGGCAGGTACGCCAACGACGACAGCAGCCGATAGAAGTCGATCGCCTCGGCCGGCGTACGCGAGAGACCGCAAGCGACGCGAAGCATGAAGTACTGCGGGGTCTCGATGACCGTGCGGTCGGTCGGGTGCCGCAGCAGGTAGCGGTCGTAGACCGTGCGCAGCCCGAAGTAGCCGAACCGGCTGTCGCCGTCGGGGTCGATCGCGAAGTCCAGCTTGCGCGCGTTGTCCTTGACGAACTTCGCGGTCTCGTCGCCGATCACACCTTCGGCGTGGCCGAGTCCGATCGACTGTGAGAACGACGCGATGCCGGTGTTGCGGACCTCTTTGTCGATGTAGCTCGCGAGCAGCCGGGCCGCGAGTAGCGAGTACTGCGGCTCCTCGCCGATCATCTCGGCCGCGGTCTGGATCGACAGCCGGTCGAGCTCCGCGGTGGTGGCCCCGTCGTACAGCCCGCTGATGGTCTTCGTCGCGACGCGCAGCGGGTCGACATCGTCGAGTCCTCCCGCGCAGCGCTCGACGGCCCGGACGATCTTGTTGACGTCTACGGACTCGGAGTCACCATTGCGTTTGGCGACCTGCATCTGGGTACGGCGGGTAGTAGGTGGCGTATCGACGTCGATGACCGACATGGCTCTCTCCTCGTGAGCTCGGTCCAATAGAGCGCCGCTGGCAGGTCTTCGGACTCGCGGGCACGGCCCTGTCGGACCTCCTACTAGCCGTCGCTTCCCGGTCCGGATCACGGACCAGTGCTGTCATCGACGCTGCGCGTTCCAGCGCCGACGGACGGCGGTCGTTCCCACTTACCGCTGCGGGGCAGTCCCGGATTCCCACCGGGTTCCCTGTTGCCACGCCGGCCCTGGAGAGGTCGTCGTACCAGCTGCGAAGCGACACCATATGCAGCGCCTACGACAAAACCTGGGACTACATGTTGTGTCGGCGTGTCGCGCTACCGAAGCAGTTCGAACCCCCACCCATTGTCCGCCGCGGTCCCCGGGCTTAGGGTTCGGGCATCCCGACGCCCAGGCGGTGGGGTGGCGTTGGTTGGGGAAGCCGGTGTGAATCCGGCGCTGTCCCGCAACGGTGATGCCCTCAGGGGACGAGACCGACCACCTAACTCGCGTCGAGCGACTGTCCCTCGGAGGAAGGGCGGTTCGCTTCGACACTCCGTCGGTGTCGCGGCGGGCGCACTTCGTCCTCCCGAACAACGGAGGATGACCATGCAAGCGACAACCCACCGCTTAGTGACGACAGCCGGCCTCATCGCCAGCCTTGCATTGACCGCCGCATGCGGCGGCGGATCGTCACCCAGCGCGACGGTCTCGGCCGCAACCACGCCGTCGGCGTTCCCGGTCACAGTCCAGACCAGCAACGGCGCCGTCACGATCGCTTCCAAGCCGACAGCGATCGTGTCCCTATCACCTACTGCGACCGAGGATCTCTACGCGATCGGCGCAGGTAACCAGGTCAAGGCCGTCGACAAGTACTCGGACTACCCCGCAGGTACGCCGAAGACGAACCTGTCGGAGACCCAGCTCAACGTCGAGTCTCTCGCGGCGCTGGAGCCGGACCTGGTGATCGTGGCCGACGACTCGGATGACCTGTCCTCTCGCATGAAGGCCCTGTCGATTCCCGTGCTCGTGATGCCTGCGGCCACCAAGATCGACGACGTCTACACCGAGCTGACCGAGCTCGGACAAGCGACTGGTCACATCGCCGAAGCGACGACCGAAGATGCAGCTATCCGCACTCAGCTACAGAAGATCGTGTCCTCGGTAACCCCTAGCTCGAAGCCGGTGAGCTACTTCTACGAACTCTCGCCGGACTTCTACAGCATCACGTCCGCCACGTTCGTCGGACAGCTTCTGAAGCTGATCGGGTTGCAGAGCATCGCCGATTCGGCGAGCGGCGTGGCGAAGAGCGGTGGCTACCCGCAGCTGTCGTCGGAGTTCATCGTCAAGGCCGACCCGGACTTCATCTTCCTGGCCGACACCATCTGCTGCCAGCAGGACTCCGCAAAGGTTGCGGCACGGCCGGGCTGGGACCAGATCAGTGCGGTCAAGAACGGCGACGTCGTCGGGCTCAACGACGACATCGCCTCACGTTGGGGACCACGAATCGTGGACCTGCTCGAGACGGTCGCCGACGCGGTAAGTGCCGGCAACGGCTGACATGACGCAGTTACGAGGCGCTGAGCGCTCGCCCAAGGCCACCGACCGGACGGCAGCTGCCGAGATCCGTTCGGCAAGCCTGCCGCGGGCGCTCGGCGTCGCGTTCGTATTGCTGCTCGTCTCGGCGGCGATCGGGGTCTCACTCGGCCCGACGTCGCTGTCGTTGGCGACAGTCTGGAACGGCATCGCGGAGCACCTGCCACTCGTGCCGCACGGGCATGTCGACCCGGTCGACGGCGCGATCATGTGGCAGATCCGGGCGCCACGCGTTGTGCTGGCAGGGATCGTCGGGGCGATGCTCGCGGGCGGTGGCGCGACCTACCAGGGCGTGTTCCGCAATCCGCTTGCAGACCCATACCTCCTCGGCGTCGCGGCGGGCGGCGGGCTCGGCGCGACGATCGTGATCGTCTTCGGCGGCTCGAGTGAGTTGTTGCCGGTTGCCGCATTCGCCGGGGCAACGCTCGCGGTGGTCATGACCTATGCCCTCGGCGCCACGACGCGATGGGACACCGGCCCAGGCTCGGTCGGCGTCGGCAACACCTCGATCATCCTTGCGGGCGTCGCCGTCGCCGCGCTGCTCACTGCTGTGCAGACCTATCTCCTGCAACAGCATCTGACGACGATCCAGACGGTCTACGGCTGGCTCCTCGGTCAGCTGACGCTCGCCTCGTGGGGTGACGTCCGAACCGTCGCGCCGTACGCCACCGTCGCTGCGATCGTCCTGGTTGCCCTCGCCGCTCGACTCGACGTGTTGCGCGTCGGCGAAGAGGAGGCGAGCACCCTCGGCATCGATCCGGGCAAGCTGCGGCTCGCTCTCATCGCGACCGCGACCCTCGGCACTGCGGCCGCCGTCGCCGTGAGCGGGCTGATCGGCTTCGTCGGCATCATCGTCCCGCACATGGTGCGCCTGACGACGAGCTCCAGCTACCGCATCCTGCTGCCGGTCTCGATGGTCGCTGGTGCGGCCTTCCTGATCCTCGCCGACGTCGCGGCGCGGACCGTGCAGGCACCCAGTGAGGTTCCGCTTGGCGTCATTACCGCAATCCTCGGCGCACCGTTCTTTCTCTTCGTGCTGCGCTCCCGCCGAGCCCGCTCGACCCTGTCGTGATCGAGATCAGCGAGCTGCGGGTCGAGCTGTCCGGCAATGTCCTGGTCGACCAGGTGAGCCTCGCCGTCCGCAAGGAGGGCTGGCTCGCGCTGGTCGGACCCAACGGCGCCGGCAAGACGACGACGTTGCGCGCACTCGCGCGACTCGTGCCCTTCTCCGGCTCGGTACGGATCGCAGGCCGCGAGACCGCAGGGATGCGCCGGCGCGACCTTGCCCGCCAGGTCGCTTACGTCCCGCAGCAGCCGATGTTCCCGAGCGACATGACGGTCGCGGACTACACACTGCTTGGCCGCACCCCACACCTGGGTCTGCTGCAGGCGCCGTCCACGGCCGACCGCGACATCTGCCGCAGTGTCCTCACCCGGCTCGGTCTCGGGACCTATCCCGACCGAACGCTGGGAACGCTGTCCGGGGGTGAGCGGCAACGTCTCGTAATTGCCCGTGCGCTCGCCCAACAGGCACCGCTGCTCTTGCTCGACGAGCCGACCAGCGCACTCGACCTCGGCCGTCGCATCGACGCGATGGAGCTCGTCGACGAGCTTCGCGTCGAACGTGGCCTGACGGTCGTGACTGTCGTACACGACCTGACGCTCGCCGGTCAGTTCGCGGACAGCCTCGCGCTCCTGCATCACGGCCAGCTGGTCGCCGTCGGCTCGCCCGCTGAAGTGCTGCGAGACGAGGTACTTGCCGAGGTGTACGACGCCGACGTTCGGGTCGTCGACGACGGCGGACACCTGATGGTCACTTCTCGGCGCTGGGGATCGATGACGCGGACCGCGGAGGACCTGCATGACTGATCGTTCCGTCACCCGGGTGCTGGTGAACACCGGCCACGGAAAGGGCAAGTCCTCCGCTGCGTTCGGCGTAATGGGTCGTGCCTGGGCCCGCGACTGGAGCGTCGTCGTCGTCCAGTTCGTCAAGGGTGGCAAGTGGAACACCGGCGAGCGCAAGCTCGCCGACCATCTCGGAGTCGAGTGGCACACCCTCGGCGACGGCTTCACGTGGGAGTCGAAGGACATCGACGAGTCGGCCGCCAAGAACCAGTACGCCTGGACGGTCGCGAAGGACAAGCTCGCCAGTGGCGACTACGACCTCGTCATCCTCGATGAGCTCACCTACACGATCACCTACGGTTGGGTTCCGATCGCCGATGTCGTAGCTGCGGTTACGGGCCGGCACAGCCGCACGAACGTGGTCATCACCGGGCGCGACGCTGCTCCCGGGCTGATCGAGATCGCGGATACCGTCACCGAGATGACCAAGGTGAAACACGCCCTAGACCTGGGAATCGGAGCCCGCAAGGGCATCGAGTACTGATGTCGGCGGCACCCGAGCTCGTCGCTCGCGAGGAGGACGGCATCGAGCTGTCCACCCTCGTCTGGCGGTATGCGTCACCGATGCGCTGCGTGTCCACTGCGGCCGTGGGCGGCGGACTCGTTGACTGCAGCTGGGTGGTCAACGCGCAGGTTCCGAAGGGCTACCACCGTGACGACCTCGATGCGCACGGCACCGAGATTGCGGCCGGGCTCGATCTCGACGGGATCGGCGTGGTGATGCTCACGGCGGTCAACGTTCGTAGCCACCACAACGCGAGCTTCGAAGGCGCCAACGTCACCGCGACGGTCGGTGTCAACGACCCCACCTGGGCGGCCGATCCGAGCGCCGACTCTCGACGGATTCGCGACGCGGCTACGTCCCCGGTCGCGACACCGGGCACTGTGAACGTCGTTGTCTCGTTGCCCGAGCCCGTCGTACCCGCCGGCCTGATCAATCTCGTCGCGACGGTGACCGAGGCGAAGTGCCAGGCGTTCGCCGACTTCGCCGTCGCCGGCACAGGCACACCGTCGGACGCCGTCACGGTGATCTGCCCCGTGGACGGCGATCCGCATCCGTACGGCGGGCCGCGGTCGCTGTGGGGAGCGCGGGTCGCTTGCGCGGCCTACGACGCGATCATCGCCGGCCTTCGCGACGAGCGAGAGCGCAAGCTCAGCCCATGTTGATCCTCGTACTCGGCGGCACCAGGTCGGGCAAGTCCGGCGTTGCCGAGTCGCTTGTGAGTCGACTTCCAGCGCCGGTGACCTACATCGCGACGCTGACGCCGAACCCGCAGGACACGGACTTGATGCAGCGAATCGAGGTTCACCGCGATCGCCGGCCCTCCGGGTGGGCAACAGTCGACGCCACGGCTGAGCTGCCCGACCAGCTTCTCGCTGCGGCGGGCAGCGTCCTGCTCGACAGCCTCGGGCCTTGGGTCGCACTGCACGAGCCGGACGACGCGACGATCGCTGAGCTGTGCGAAGCGTTGCGACGCCGGGTCGGCGACGCGGTTGTCGTCAGCGACGAGGTCGGAATGTCGGTCCACGCTCCCACCGAAGCCGGCCGAACATTCCAGGACGCGATCGGCATGATCAACCAACGGCTAGCCGAAATCGCCGACCAGACAATGCTGGTCGTTGCCGGCCGAATCCTGCAGACCACACCGGTTGAGACCGACGTGATCATCGACGGCGGGGCTTGATGCGGTCGGCCCTGAGCTTCCTGACGATTGCCGGACGGTCAAGCCCGCCGACAGTCGCGACGCTGACGTGGTTCCCAGTCGTCGGCACCCTCGTCGGTCTCGCTGTCGGCGGTATCTGGGTCGGTGCCGAACACGCATGGCCGCTCGTCGTTGCGGCCGCCGTCACCGTGGCTGCTGACTCGCTGCTCACCGGTGGTCTGCACTGGGACGGACTCGCCGACACCGGCGACGGACTGCTCCCGCCCCTCTCCGTCGAACGACGGCTCGATGTGATGCGCGATCCGCGAGTAGGCGCATTCGGCGTACTGAGCGTCGCGGTCGTCATCATGCTGCGCTTCGCCACGCTTGCGGCAGGCCCGGCGAAGGTCTGGATCGTCGCAGCTCTTTGGTGTCTGGCTCGAACCGCAGCTGCTCTTGTCGTGCTGCTCGGCCGCTACGCGCGCGACGAGGGCATGGCGGGAGCGTTCCAGCCAGCTACCGGTTCACGTCGTTGGCGTGCCGGAGCAGTCGGGGCACTCGGATTGGTGATCAGCGTGCCGCTCGCGCTGCTCGATCGGCCCGGTCACGGCGCCGCCGCACTCGGTGCGGAGCTATTGACGATCAGCTCGCTCGGCTGGCTCGCCCACCGTCGCCTCGGCGGATACACCGGAGACATACTCGGTGCGCAGATCGTGCTCGGCGAGACCGTCGGCCTGCTGCTGTGGTCGGCACGCTGGTGAGGCTCGCCGAGCGCTCGGGCGCAGTCGCACTGGGTCTGCTCGCTGACCTTGCGCTCGGCGATCCCCCTACCCGTTGGCATCCCGTGGGTTGGTTCGGTAGGACGATGACCACAGTCGAGGGTCTGATGTATCGCGACAGCCGAGCCGCAGGCGTCCTACATGCCGCAGTCGGAGCCACGGTCGGCGTCGCAGCTGCCGCTGCGTGTCCGTCTGTCGCTGCCGCAACCACGATCTGCAGCGCCGGGCGCGGGCTTACCCGAAACGCGAACCACCTCGGCCGGGCACTCGAAGCCGGAGACGTCGAAAGAGCTCGTGAGCTGCTCCCCGCGTTGGCCGGGCGCGACCCGTCACACCTCAACGAGACCGAGCTCGCCCGCGCCGTCGTCGAGTCGGTCGCCGAGAACACCGTCGACGCCATCGTCGCGCCGGCCTTCTGGGCACTCGCTGCCGGATCGCGAGGGGTGTTCGCGCATCGCGCGCTCAACACCATGGACGCGATGGTCGGCTACCGCAGCGATCGCTACCTGGAGTACGGCTGGGCGGCCGCACGGCTCGACGACGCCGCCGCTTGGATTCCCGCGCGCCTCACCGCCGTCCTCGTCGCGGCCGTACGTCCTGCATCAGCCGGACAAATCGCGACCGCAGTGCGACTGCAGGCGCCAGCGCATCCGTCACCGAATGCGGGGGTGGCGGAAGCGGCCTATGCGGCAGCGCTCGGCGTAAGAGTCGGCGGCACGAACGTCTACGCCGGCAAGGTCGACCGGCGCCCGATCCTCGGCTCTGGCCGCGTGCCCCAGGCCGCGGACATCCGACGCGCGACCTCGTTGTGCAGGGACGTCACACTGGCGATGGTGGGCTTGCTCGTGGCGGGCTCGGCAATCGATCGGCTGAGGTCATGACACGGGTGCCGCCTGCTCGACACCACGGGGGCGACGTGGTCGCCGTGGCAGCTGCGCTCGGCGTGCCGAGCGAGGAGCTGCTCGACCTCTCGCAGTCGATGAACCCGGTAGCGCCCGATCCGATCCCGGTGATCCGCAAGCATCTCGACGCGATTCACCGCTATCCGGATGCGGACGACGCGACGACGCGACTCGCCGGGGTCATGGGCATCGACGCCGAACGGCTGCTGCTGACCAACGGCGGCGCCGAAGCGATCGCCCTGCTGAGTGCGGAGCTCGCGGGCCATGTGGTTGAGCCAGAGTTCGCGTTGCACCCTCGCGGCGAGTCGGGGCCGCGCTGGTGCTCCAACCCTCACAACCCAACCGGCCTACTCGCGGCCGCCGACGAGACAGCCGGTGTCTGGGACGAGGCGTTCTATCCGCTCGCAACTGGCCGGTGGACGCGAGGCGACGAGGGAGTGCCGGTCGTGGGCTCGCTGACCAAGCTGCTGAGCTGTCCGGGGCTGCGCATCGGCTACGTGCTCGCCGACCCGGAGCTGATCGATCGCTGCCGCGAGCACCAACCAACCTGGTCGGTCAACGGGCTTGCCTGCGCCGCATTGCCCGATCTGTTGCAGACCGTGGACCTCCGCGACTGGGCGGCTGGCACTGCCCGGCTGCGCGCCGATCTCCTCGGCGTACTCGATCGACACGGCCTTTCACCACGCCCATCTGATGCCAACTGGGTGCTCGTCGATGCGCCTGGACTACGTGAGCAGCTCGCGCCGCACGGCGTGCTCGTCCGCGACTGCACGAGCTTCGGTCTTGCGGGTGTCGCGCGGATCGCGGTGCCTACCTGCGATGGACTCACCCGACTCGACGCTGCCCTCGAGGCAATGCGCAGGGACGCGCCATGACGGCTAGTGGACTACTTGTCTGCGGCACCGCATCGAACGCCGGGAAGACGACGATCGTTGCGGCACTGTGCCGATCTCTCGCGCGACGCGGCGTCCGGGTCGCGCCGTTCAAAGCGCAAAACATGTCGCTCAACTCAGGCGTCACCACTACTGGACACGAGATTGCCCGGGCGCAGCTGTTGCAGGCCGAAGCTGCACGGATCCCTGCCGAGGTCGCGATGAACCCGATCCTCGTCAAACCAGGCACTGATCGCTCTGCGCACCTCGTGGTCAATGGCGTCCCGGCCGGGGAGATCGATGCGACCGACTACGTCGGCGACCGAAGCGCGCTACGCCGGCTCGCTGCCGACGCCTACCGCGACCTCGCGGCGCGCTACGACGTCATCGTCGCCGAAGGAGCGGGCAGCGCGGCCGAGATCAACCTGCGCGCCCAGGACATTGCGAACCTCGGTCTGGCGCAGGCTGTCGACATCCCCGTGGTCGTCGTCACGGACATCGATCGCGGCGGCGCGTTCGCGTCTCTCATCGGGACACTGGAGTGCCTCGGTCCGCGCGACCGCGCGCGCGTCGTCGGATTCGTGATCAATCGGTTCCGCGGCGACGCGTCGGTGCTGCAACCGGGGATCGACGAGCTGACTCGCCGGACCGGTCGGCCAACATTCGGTGTGCTCCCGTACGACGCCGAGCTGCGGCTTGATGCCGAGGACAGCCTCTCGACGGACTGGTCACCTCGCACCCAGCCGCCGATCGGTGCTGATGTGCTTCGCGTCGCGGTGGTGCGCTTCCCGCGGGCAAGCAACCTCACCGACCTCGAACCACTCGCAGCTGAGCCGGGCGTCGTCCTGACCTTCGCCGACGTCCCGCAGCAGCTCACCGACGCCGACCTCGTCGTGTTGCCTGGCACCCGCACGACTGTCGCGGACCTGGACTGGCTGCGTAAGAGCGGCTTCGGGTCGGTCCTTCAGGATCGAGGCGCCCGAGGACTGCCCGTGCTCGGGATCTGCGGTGGCTATCAGATGCT
>DATAVE010000066.1:0-55350 GCA_036267875.1 Mycobacteriales bacterium | reverse complement strand
TCGGCCGTCGTCCAACCGGTGCAAGCAGTGGGCGCGTCGGGACCCAGCCGCCTTAGCAGGTCGACCAGCTCTGCCCGCTCGCCTCTCGCCCACGAAGTCATGCCTCCTAGGATGCCAAGTCATGACCAATCCGCCGATTGCGGCGGCCCTCGCGGGACGACGGCTCTTCATCACCGGTGCAACCGGGTTCGTTGGGGAAGCCCTGCTCGAGCGGGTCCTCTTCGACCTGCCCGAAACTCCGGTCGTACTGCTCGTCCGGCCTCGTGCAGGAGTGACTGCAGCTGAGCGTGTGGCGAACCTGCTGCAGGGCGCCGCGTTCGGCCGATTGCGCGATCGCGACGGCGCGCCGGCAGTCGAGGCGCTGGTAGGCACCCGCGTCACGGTCATCGACGGCGACCTCGACTCCATCCCCGCCTTGCCTGGCGACCTCGACGTGGTCATTCACTGCGCCGGTGAGGTGTCGTTCGACCCGCCGATCGACGAAGGCTTCGCAACCAACCTGCAAGGCACCCTCAATGTGCTCGCGGCGATCGACGCGAGCGGATCCCGCCCTCACTACGTCCACGTCTCGACGGCCTACGTCGCGGGCCGCCAGCAAGGGCACATCCGCGAGGGCAGCCTCGTACACAGCGTCGACTGGCGGTACGAGGCCGAGCTAGCGGCTCAGCTGCGCGAGCAGCTCGAGGTCGCCAGCCGAACCGCCGCGCAGTTGGCGGAGTTCAGCAACGAGGCAGAAAAGCAGCACGACCTGACCGGCGCCTCGTCAGTCGCGGTCGAGGCAGAGAAACGACGTACCGAGTGGGTCGCCAAGTCGCTGGTCGAGGCCGGCCGCCAACGAGGCCGCAGTCTCGGGTGGACCGACTGCTACACGTTCACCAAGGCGATGACCGAGCGCGCCGTCGAGGAAACTGCCAACCACCTTCCGGTGACGGTGCTGCGGCCGAGCATCATCGAGAGCGCACTCGCCCAGCCGTTCCCTGGCTGGATTCAGGGCTTCAAGATGGCCGAGCCGATCATCTTGGCGTTCGGACGGGGTGACCTGCCGGAGTTCCCCGCCATCCCCGATGGGGTCATCGACATCATCCCTGTCGACCTCGTCGTCAACGCGACACTTGCCGCGGCTGCGCAGACCCCTGAGCCAGGTACGCCGAAGTACTACACGATCGCCTCAGGGGCGCGGAACCCGCTGCGGTTCCACCTCCTCTACGAGCTGGTCCGCGAGTACTTCCTCGAGCACCCGATGGTTCAACGCGACCGCGGCGAAGTGAAGGTCCCGCAATGGAACTGGCCTGGCTCGGCGCGAGTTGGTCAGCTGATCACGCTCGCAGAGCGTGCCCAGCGGACCGCCGACAAGGTGGTCACCTCGCTGCCCCGGTCGAACCGGACCCGCGGCTGGGCGAAGTCACTCGACCGGCAGAAGGGGCGCGTCGACTTCCTGCGCCGGTACTTCGACCTCTACCGGCCCTACACAGAGGCCGAGCTCCACTTCACCGACAACGCAACCTTCGAACTGCACAAGATGCTCGACCCGGCCGACGCCGAGACGTTCGCGTTCGACTCGGCGGTCATCGACTGGCGCTACTACCTGCACGACGTACACGTCCCCGCCGTCGTGACGCCGATGGTGGCGTTGCAACAGCTACGTGGAACGCGGCCGGAGCCGACCCGCGAGATCGCCACTGATCGCTCGAACGTCGTGGCCGTCTTCGACATGGACGGCACGTTGCTGTCGAGCAACGTCATCGAGGCCTATCTCGGGCTGCGGCTGCGCGAGCTCGACCTCACTGCCAAGGCTAAGGAGGTCAGTGAAGTCGCGCGGGCATTGCCCCGGTGGCTCGCCACCGAGCGACGCGACCGCTCGGCGTTCTTGCGGATGGTCTACCGCCGCTACGAAGGCGCATCGATGACCGAGCTCGAACGGATCGTCGATGACCACGTTCGTACGTCGATGCTCAGCCGGCTCGCGCCCGAGGCAGTCCGTGCGATCCGCGAACATCGCGCCGCCGGGCATCGCCTTGTCCTGGTAACCGGGGCGATCACCCCGCTCACCCGACCGATCGCTTCGCTGTTCGACGAGATAGCAGCCGCCGAGCTCGCGGTCGACTCGACCGGCCGCTGCACGGGCATGCTGGAACGCCCGCCGCTGGTGGGCGAGTCCCGTGCCGCTTGGCTGCGTCATCGCGCCGACGCCGAGGGGTGGGACCTGTCCGCCAGCTATGCCTACGCCGACTCCGCCAGCGACCTGCCCCTGCTGCGGGCGGTCGGTCATCCCGTCGCGATCGACCCGGACGTCGTGTTGTCGCGCGTAGCGCGCAAGGAGCGCTGGCCAGTCGAGATCTGGCACCAGGGCACCGCCCCCCGAAAGGCAGCTGCGCAATGACACGGGACACCCAGTGATCAGCGCTCTCGAGGTCTATCGCTCGCTGCCGCGCTACGTCGCGGCGCGTGCGATCGGCCCACGTGTGCCAGGCCTTCTCGCCGGCCCGCTCGCGCCGCTGAGACTGGTCCACCGCGACGGCCCGCGTACGCACGGAGACGGCTGGGTGCGGGTACGCCCCCGGCTGTCAGGCATCTGTGGCAGCGACCTCGCAACGCTGTCCGGGCACACCTCTCTCTACTTCACCCCGCTGGTGTCGATGCCGTTCGTCCCCGGACACGAGATCGTCGGCGACACCCGCGACGAAGCGCCCGGCATCCCAGCAGGCAGTCGCGTTGTCGTCGACCCCGTCCTCGGCTGCGATGCCCGCGGTCTGGACCGATGCCCAGCGTGTGAGGCTGGTCGACGAAACCGATGCGACCGGATCACCGTCGGGCACATCTCCCCCGGATTGCAGACCGGCTACTGCAAGGACACCGGGGGTGGGTGGAGCGGCGAGCTGGTCGCACACGTCTCCCAGCTGCACGTCGTACCTGACGACCTTCCCGACGAGCGTGCCGTCCTAGTCGAGCCGCTGGCTTGCGCCGTGCACATCGCGCGCCGCGCGCAGCTGACCGACGGTGGCTCCGCACTCGTCGTCGGCGCCGGCGCCGTTGGCCTATTTACCGCCCTTGCATTGCGGGAGCTCACGCCAGCCGGTCACGTGACGGTAGTGGCGAAGCACCGGCGACAGGCCGAGCTGGCCAGGCTGTTCGGGGCGAGCGACGTCGTGTCGCCGAGCGAGGTCACTGCCGCGGTACGGCGCTCGAGTCGCGCGCTTCGACTCGAGCCGGAACGTGGTCCGGCCTATCTGCTCGGCGGGGTGGACGTCGCGATCGATGCAGTCGGCTCTCCTGGCTCGATCGACACGGCTCTTCGCACGGTGCGATCGGGGGGCCGGGTGGTGCTCGCCGGCGTACCGGGTGGTGGCGTCGACATGACGCCCGCGTGGTTCCGAGAGCTCGATGTCACTGGCGCGTACGCCAGTGGCGGCGATGCGTTCGAGGTCGCGATGCGGCTCGCGCAATCCGCTCCGCTCGACGGCTTGCTCGGCGTCGCCTACCCGCTTGGCCGCTGGCGCGAGGCACTCGACCACGCACATGACGGTGGACGTCTTGGAACCTTGAAGGTTGCGTTCGATTTGAGGAGTGCAGGTTGAGTCGCCCAGGTTTTGTCCTCGATGTCGACGAGCGGACTCCGCCGCTGCTGATGCACTCCGGAGAGTCGTTCAAGCTCCAGGAGTTCCCACTCGGCACTCGCGTGATCTATCCGCCGGAGTCGCTGCCCGGCGTCGTCGACGTCGACGAGGCGATCGAGCAGGCGTTACTCAACCCGATCGACAGCGAGCCGCTGGACGCGTTGCTCAAGCCGGGCATGAAGCTGACGATCGCGTTCGACGACCTGTCGCTGCCGCTACCTCCGATGCGCAAGCCCGACGTCCGCCAGCGGGTGATCGAGCACGTTCTGCAGCACGCGGCAGACGCCGGCGTCGATGACGTCCAGCTGATCGTCGCGACCGCTCTGCACCGCCGGATGACGGGCGAGGAGATCAAGGCGGTCGTCGGCGAGCGCGTCTACCGGTCGTTCTGGCCGGACAACCTCTACAACTTCGATGCTGAAGACCAGGCGAACCTCGCCCATCTCGGTACGACGAAGCACGACGAGGACGTCGAGATCTCGAAGCGGGCTGCGGAATCGGACCTGCTCGTCTACGTCAACGTCAACCTCGTCTCGATGGACGGTGGCTGGAAGTCGACCGCGATCGGCTTGGCGTCATACAAGTCACTTCGGCATCACCACAACGCGCACACGATGGTGAACTCGAAGTCGTTCATGGATCCCCGTCACTCGGAGCTGCACTCCAGCGCCTGGCGGATGGGCAAGATCATCAACGAGCACGTCAAGGTCTTCCAGATCGAGACGACGCTCAACAACGACGCGTTCCCGTCGCAGTACGGCTTCCTCACCAAGCGCGAGTGGGAATGGTCGATCCGCGACCAGGCGACCTTCCTCGGCTCGAAGCGCGGCCTCGACCTGCTGCCGACCAAGCAGCGCCGGAAGATCTTCCAGAAGATGGAAGCGCCGTACGCCATGACGGGGATCTCTGCCGGCGCAGTCGAGCCGGTCCACGAGGCGACCCTCGAGCGGGTGCACCGCCAGCAGCTCGTCGAGGTCGACGGGCAGACCGACATCCTCGTCATGGGCCTGCCGTACCTGTGCCCCTACAACGTCAACAGCGTGATGAACCCCATCCTCGCCGCGTGTCTGGGGCTCGGCTACTTCTTCAACATGTACCGCGGCAAGCCGCTGGTTCGCGAAGGCGGCGTGATCATTCTCGATCACCCGGTGCCGTGGGAGTTCTCGACGCTGCACCATCCGAGCTACGTCGACTTCTTCGACGAGGTGCTCGCCGAGAGCACGGACCCGAAGGTGATCGGCCCGAAGTTCGAGCAGCAGTACGCGACCGATCCCTGGTACACGCACCTCTACCGGACCTCACACGCGTACCACGGCGTCCACCCCTTCTACATGTGGTACTGGTGCGCGCACGCCCTCGACCACGTCGGGCAGGTCATCTGGGTCGGCGGCGACCGTCGTTCGGTCGCGCGGATGGGAATGCGGTCGGCATCGACGTTCGCCGACGCGCTCGAGCTCGCGCGCGACACCGTCGGCAGCAGCCCGACGATCACCTACACGCACAATCCGCCGCACCTGCTGGCCGACGTTCGGTGAGCAGCCTTAAGCGAGACCTCGAGGCGCTGTCGCGTGGCTGGCGGTGGGGACACCGCAAGTTGCCACCGCATTCGGCCGAGCCGCATCACTCGTTCGAGGAGCGCAAGGAGTTCCCGACCGACTGGGCGCGCTCGAAGCCGGCACGTGTTGCGCGCGAGGCGATCCTGCGAGGCGGACTGACGCCGATCGTCCGCCGCGAGACGACGCTGCGGATCGAGGGTCTCGACATCTTTGATGGCCTCGAAGGTCCGGTCGTGATCGTCGCGAACCACACGTCTCACCTCGACACAGCGCTGCTGCTCACCACGCTTCCGGTCGAGTGGCAGCGCAAGGTCACGGTCGGCGCTGCCGCTGATTACTTCTTCGACGCGTGGTGGAGGGCAATCGGCTCGGCGCTGGTGTTCGCGACCTTCCCGATCGAGCGGCACGGACACGGACTGTCGGACACACCGGCAAAGCTGATCGCCGACGGCTGGTCGATCGTGATGTTCCCCGAAGGGACCCGCTCGCCGGACGGCTGGACCCGACGGTTCCGACCCGGTGCGGCTGCGGTGGCGATGGCACACGGCATCCCAGTGCTGCCCGTCGCGATCCACGGCTCATACGCAGCGATGCCACGCGGTCGCGGCTGGCCCAAGCCCGGCCGACCCCCCGTGCACGTCCGATACGGCCGTCCGCTGACGGCCGAAGAGGGCGAGAGCACGTTGACCTTCAACAGCCGGATCTCCGGTGCGATCGCGACCCTGCTCGACGAGGACAGCACCGACTGGTACGCCGCGGCACTGCGCGCCGCTGCCGGCGAGACCCCGTCGTCGGCCGGACCGAAGGTCGCGGAATGGCGACGTGTTTGGGAATCCTCGGCCGGTCCGGAAGAGCGCGAGCCCCGCACCAAGGCATGGCGCTGACGCGCCCCAGCAACAGGGCGCTGACGCGCCCCAGCAACAGGGCGCTAGAGCTCGATCGGGTCCAGACCCCGCGCGGCGAGCTTGTCCTTCGCCAGGAAGGGGAGCACTTCGACGTCATCAGCAACGGCGTGTTCCTCATCGACACGAGGAACGGCGAGTCCGAAAGACTCCTCATCGTCGCGGCACTCGACCTGCTCGCGGGCAATGCCACATTGCCCCCCACAAAACTGGCGTTCAGGCCTGATTCTTCGGGGGCAATGCCACATTGCCCCCGACCACCGTGGCGAGTCCTGATCGGCGGGCTCGGGGTCGGCTTCTCACTTGTCGAAGCTCTCTCGTCAGCTGACGTCGATGCGGTCACCGTCATCGAGGTCGAGCCGACCGTCGTTGAGTGGCATCGCAGCTACCTGGCCCACATCACCAGTGAGGCGCTGCGCGACCGGCGAAGCAAGGTCGTCGTGACGGACATTCGTGAGTACCTGGCGACGGCTGAGGAGCTATACGACGGGATCTGCCTCGATGTCGACAACGGACCGGACTGGACGGTGACCGATGCCAACGCATCGTTGTATGGCGACGACGGCACCGCACTCCTGGTGAGCCGCCTGGCGCCCGGTGGCGTGCTGACGGTCTGGAGCGCCGCGCAATCCCCGGCGTACGAGCGGGTTCTTCGGCGCCACTTCGGGAAGGTCGAGGTCATCGAGATCCCGGTCCCCCGCGGCGAACCGGACGTCGTGTTCGCAGCGACGCAGGCCGTATCGCAGACTCAAGGGCGTGACAGTGACAGCAGTTGACGAGAAGCGGGTCATCGACGCGGTCCCGAAGGGACTGTTCATTGGCGGGGAGTGGCGGGACAGCTCGAGCGGGGCAACCCTCGGCATCGAGGACCCGTCGACGGAGGAGTCCTTCTGCCAGATCGCCGACGCGACCGCTGAAGACGCCGTCGCCGCACTCGACGCAGCATGCGACGCGGCTGAGCAGTGGGCCGCGACGCCGCCGCGCGATCGCGGCGAGATCCTGCGTCGCACGTACGAGCTGATGAACGAGCGGGTCGATGACCTCGCACTGTTGATGACGCTCGAGATGGGCAAGCCGCTCGCCGAGTCCAAGGGCGAGATCACCTATGCCTCGGACTTCATCCGGTGGTACTCCGAGGAGGCCGTCCGCATCGACGGCCGCTTCGCGGTCAACCCCAGCGGCGCCGGCCGCCTGCTGACCATGAAGCAGCCAGTCGGGCCGTGCCTGCTGATCACGCCGTGGAACTTCCCGACCGCGATGGGCACCCGCAAGGTCGGTCCCGCTCTGGCGGCCGGCTGCACGATCGTCGTCAAGCCGGCTCAGCTGACACCGCTGTCGATGCTGGCGCTCGCCGACCTGCTGACCGAGGCGGGGCTGCCCCCCGGCGTACTCAACATCGTCACGTCGAGCAGCGCGAGTCGTGTCACCGAGCCACTGTTCGACGACTCCCGGCTACGCAAGATGTCCTTCACCGGCTCGACGCCCGTCGGCAAGAAGCTGATGGAGACAGCGTCGAAGCACCTCATCAAGTGCTCGATGGAGCTCGGTGGTAACGCACCCTTCCTGGTCTTCGGCGACGCTGACCTCGACGCGGCAGTCGACCAGGCGGTCATCGCGAAGATGCGCAACGGCGGTGAGTCCTGCGTGGCGGCCAACCGCTTCCACGTCCACGCCTCCGTCGCCGACGAGTTCGCCACCCGACTGGCGGACCGGCTTGCCGCGATGCCGGTCGGCCGGGGCACCGAAGACGGCGTACTCGTCGGACCGCTGATCGACGCCAACCAGCGCGACAAGGTCGCCGAGCTGGTCGACGACGCCGTCGGCAAGGGCGCCAAGGTGCTGACCGGCGGGGACCGCCCGGACGGCCGCGGCTACTTCTATACGCCGACGGTCCTGTCGGGAATCACGGACGACACCGAGCTGCTGCGCGAGGAGATCTTCGGACCCGTCGCGGCCGTCAAGACGTTCACCACCGACGAGGAGGCGATCGCCGCTGCCAACAACACCGAATACGGCCTTGTTGCATATGTGTTCACTCAGGACATCAAGCGGGCCTTCAAGGTCACCGAAGCTCTAGAGGTGGGGATGTTGGGCCTCAACAAGGGCTTGGTCTCCAATGCTGCCGCGCCTTTTGGCGGCATCAAGGAGTCCGGATTCGGTCGCGAAGGAGGACCGGAGGGCATCGAGGAGTACCTCTCTACGAAGTACGTCGCGATCGACCTGTGAGGCAGTGAATTAGTCCCTTCGGCGGTACAGAGAGACCTGTTGGGATCGACCCCTCAGGCAATGGAAAAACCGGGCTACTCTGGGCGGCGCCGTCCTCATGGGGACGGCCCCCTCGGCGGCACATGAGCACGGGAGAGGCAGTTCGTGAGTAGTGCGCGGCAAGCCACTGCGGACCCGGCCAAGCGCGCGACACGCGCCCGGAAGCCTTCGATGACAGTGGTGCCCGAGACCCCCGCCGATGACGATGCGGCACCGATCGTGGGTGTCGTTGCGGACCCGGTGGAAGGTGCTGTTGTCGTTGTTACGCCAGCCGCGCCGCTCGACCCCGACGCCGAGCCGGCCGAGGGCGAGCTGGTCGATGAGGAAGAGGACGACGAAGTCGAGGTAGTCGTCGAAGACGACAACTCGGGACCGTCGACCGACCTCGTCCGGGCTTATCTCAAGGAGATCGGCCGCGTTGCTCTGCTCAACGCCGAGCAGGAGGTCGAGCTAGCGAAGCGCATCGAGGCCGGGCTGTTCGCTGCCGAGCGCCTACGCGCCGCCGACGCCGGTGAGAGCCGCCTCGCGAAGCCGCTTCGCAAGGACTACGACTGGCTGACCGCTGACGGCCAGCGCGCGAAGGACCATCTGCTCGAGGCGAACCTTCGTCTCGTCGTCTCGGTCGCGAAGCGTTACACCGGCCGCGGCATGGCGTTCCTGGACCTGATCCAGGAGGGCAACCTCGGCCTGATCCGTGCGGTCGAGAAGTTCGACTACACCAAGGGCTACAAGTTCTCGACGTACGCCACCTGGTGGATCCGGCAGGCAATCACTCGGGCGATGGCCGACCAGGCCCGCACGATCCGCATCCCGGTCCACATGGTCGAGCAGATCAACAAGCTCACCCGGGTGCAGCGTCAGATGCTGCAGGACCTCGGTCGCGAGCCGACTCCTGACGAGCTCGCCAAAGAGCTCGACATGACGCCGGACAAGGTCGTCGAGATCCAGGGGTACGCCCGCGAGCCAGTATCACTGGAACAGAACGTCGGCGACGAGGGCGACAGCTCTCTCGGTGACTTCATCGAGGACGCCGACGCGCCGATCGCCTCCGAGGTCGTGTCCTTCGGTTTGCTGCAGCGCGAGCTCGACAGTGTGCTGAAGACGCTGCCGGAGCGCGAGGCTGCCGTCGTCGCGTTGCGCTTCGGCCTGACCGATGGCCAGCCGCGCACCCTCGACGAGATCGGTCGCGAGTTCGGACTGACCCGCGAGCGGATCCGCCAGATCGAGGCGAAGACGCTGTCGAAGTTGCGCCACCCGAGCCGCTCGCAGAAGCTGCGCGACTACCTCGAGTAAGCCGACTTGTCAGACTCTCAGGACGCTTGAGCGTGCTGTGAGCCTGACAAGTGTCTTCAGCCGGAGATGAGCAGCTTGATTGCTACTCCGGTGCCGACCACGACGATCGTCACTCGCAGCACCATCGGTGGCAGCCGCCGTCCGATGTGCGCACCGAGCTGACCGCCGAAGGACGACCCGACGAACAGCAGGCCGGCGACCTGCCAGGCGATGTCGGTCCGGATGATGAAGAAGAGCGCACCGACCGCGTTGATCACGGCGGCCACCACGTTCTTCGCGGCGTTCAGTCGCTGCACGTCGTCGTCGAGGGTGATCCCGAACAGCGCGAGCAGCATCACTCCCTGAGCAGCGCCGAAGTAGCCGCCGTACACCGACACCAACGCCGTGCCGACGTGCAGCGCCGGTCCCGGATGCTCTGCCTTCCTACCCCGCTCGGCACGCCGCTTGGCGATCGTCGGCTGCACGATGACCAGCAAGACCGCGAAAAGGATCAGGATCGGTACGACGTGACGGAACGCCGACCCGGGCAGCGCGAGCAGCAGGCTGGCGCCGGCGATGGTGCCGACCAGCACAGCCGGCATCAGCACCAGGATCCGTCGTGCCTGACCCTTGAGCTCGCGGCGATAACCGACCGCGCCACTCACCGAACCACTGATCAACCCAACCGTGTTGGAGACGTTCGCGAGCACCGCCGGATACCCAAGCGCGAGCAGCGTCGGGAAGGTGAGGAGTGAGCCGGACCCCACGATCGTGTTGACCGTGCCGGCCACAAAACCCACTGCGACGATGATCACAGCGTGGGTCACGGACACCTGCGGAAGCGTAAGGTCCCAGCCGTGCCCAAGGCCTTCTATTTGCCGACGTCCGAGCCCGGTGTGTTCACCTCCACCGAGGCGACGGTCGGTCCCTGGGATCCGCAGCTGCAACACGGCGGTCCGCCGTCGGCACTGCTGGCGCGGGCGTGCGAGACCACCGAACAGGCGTGGCCCGGCCCCGTCGTACGGATGGTGGTCGAGATCCTCGGTCCGGTGCCTGCTGCCGAGGTGAGGGTCAACAGCCAGGTCGTACGTTCCGGACGAAGCGTCGAGCTGATCGAAGCCGAGCTCGTCGCCGGCGGACGGACCGCCGCCAAAGCACGCGCCTGGCGCATCAGGACCAATGAGCTGGATCTGCCCGCGTCGATCCCTGGGCCCGATCCGGCTCCCCCACTGCCCGATATCGCAGATGACGCGCCCTGGGGCGCGCCGTTTCTGATGCACATGGAAATGCGGATGGCGGTCGGCCATTGGCGCGATCCCGGACCCGCCGCCTGCTGGATGCGCCAGCGGATTCCGTTGGTCGCCGGCGAGGAACCAAGCGGGCTGCAACGGTTGATGGCCGTGGCCGACTGCGGCAACGGGCTGTCCAACGTGCTGCCGATCGGCGAGTGGATGTTCATCAATCCCGACCTGACAGTCCACCTCGAGCGCTACCCCCAGGGGGAATGGATCTGTCTGGAGGCGACCAGTGCGATCGACCCGACCGGCTTCGGTCTGGCCCGCTCGACGCTGTACGACGAGCGGGGTGCAGTCGGCCGTGGCGCCCAGTCCCTGTACGTCAGCAAGCGGGCTTAGTGACGTAGATCACGGGTACGCCGCCTGATACGCGGCGCCCTCGGGGTGACAGGCCATGCCAGATGAGGCAGAATGGTCGGTCGCGCCGCGGAACAGTTGCAGCGCGAAGAATGTTGCAGTTGATGCAACGCAACCACACTAGCTGAAGGAATGCCCTCCGTTATGAGCACCGCCACGATCGCCCGCGCCGATGCGAACAGCGCACTGCCCGCGCCCATCGAGGACCTCCTCGAAGGTGCAGAGGCCAACTCGCTGACGTTCGCCGAGGTCCGGACCGCGCTGGATGAGGCCGGGGTGACCCCCGCCGAGGCCAAGCGCGTCATCGCGGCGATCCGCCGGCGTGGCATCACGATCGGCGCCGACGCCCCCGGCTCGGCCCCTGCCGCCGAGTCCGCGGCCGAGGTCGCAGAGGTCGTCAAGGAGGCCGAGGAGGCCGACGACTCGTGGGACCACGAGGTTCCGACGACCGACCTCGTCCGCGTCTACCTGACCGACATCGGTCGCGTTGCACTGCTGACCGCCGAGCAGGAAGTCGAGCTCGCGAAGCGCATCGAGGCCGGCCTCTACGCGCAGGAGAAGATCCGCCAAGCAGACGCCAAGGAGATCGCCAAGATCCCGGTAAAGTTGCGTCGCGACCTGCAGGCCGTCGGTGCCGATGGCGCCCGCGCCCGCAACCACCTTCTCGAGGCCAACCTCCGCCTCGTCGTCTCTCTCGCCAAGCGCTACCAGGGCAAGGGTCTGACGCTGCTAGACCTCATCCAGGAAGGCAACATCGGCCTGGTCCGTGCAGTCGAGAAGTTCGACTACACCAAGGGCTACAAGTTCTCGACGTACGCCACGTGGTGGATCCGTCAGGCGCTGCAGCGCGCGATCGCCGACCAGGGCCGCACCATCCGCGTACCGGTTCACATGGTCGAGCAGATCAACAAGGCGCTGCGCGTGAAGCGCGACCTGGCGACCGAGTACGGCCGCGAGCCAACCTTCGGCGAGATCGGCGTCGTCCTCGAGATGACCGCCGAGCGCGTCGAGGAGATCCTCGGCTACGGCCGCGAGACGCTCTCGCTCGAGACGCCGGTCGGCGACGACGGCACGGCCACCTTCGGTGAGTTCATCGAGGACATGGACGCGCCGGTCGCGGCCGAGGTCGTCGACTTCGGTCTCCTGCAGGACCGCCTTCGCATGGTGCTCGGCTCGCTCCCGGAGCGTTCGGCAGTCGTGATGCGGATGCGTTTCGGCCTCGACGACGGTCGCTCGCGCACGCTGGACGAGGTCGGCAAGGAGCTCGGCCTCACCCGCGAGCGGATCCGCCAGATCGAGCGGGACACGCTTCGCGAGCTGCGCCGCAGCGACACCGCGGCAACGCTGAAGGCCTGGCTCTAAGACTCTTACCTGACAGGGCCCGGGGCGCTATGCGACCCGGGCCTTGTTATTGTCCGGCCGTGGGAATCACCGAGTACGGCGTAGTTCTCTTCCTGCACATCGGCGCAGTGATAGTCGGGTTCATGATCGCCGGCGTCCTGCACGTTTCACTCCACTGCCTGGTGCGGGCGAAGACCGTTGCAGAGATGCGTCCGTTCGCGCGACTGGTGCATCGGCTCGAGCCTCTGCTGCCGATCTCCGCAGTCTTCATCCTCGGATTCGGCGCCTGGCTGATTCATCTGACGCACGGCGGGATCGGCTGGGGTGACGGGTGGATCCTCGTTGCCCTGATCACGCTGGTTGTCGTCGAGGGTCTCGCGGGTGCACTTCTCGCACCTCGGACCAAGGAGCTGATCGCAGCAATCGATGTGGCCCCAGACGGCGCGGTATCTACCGAGCTGCGAAAGCAGGCCGCCAACCCGATCATCTGGGACATCGCTCACACGGGCACGGTCGGCTTTCTTGGGGTCGTGCTGGTGATGACCAATCAGCCCTCGGGTGGCGGCGCGAGCGCGATCGTGGTGATCGCCGTGGCTATCGGGATCGTGCTCTCTCGGCTGCAGCTCCGTGCCGCAGCCAGCCGCTAAGGCATCCGGCCCATGAAGCCGGCGAACCGATCGAGCGGCGGCGCGTCGACCGCCACGTCGACGACCTTGCCGAATGGCTTGCCATCCCCGCGCCACTCATCGCCAAGGTGCTTGCTCGCCAGGTCGTGCACGGCCTGAGCTTCCTCGTCGGTGTAGGGCATGTCCTGCCCAGTTCCCCTGGCAAGGTCCCAGCCGTGCGCAAGGTACTCCATCATCGTCATGTCGAGGACCATCTGGCCCGGCATCTCACCAGCGCCGATCAACGAGACCATGCGATCGGCACCGTGCTCGGTCCAGCCCGCGATCATCGTCTGCACTGCGTCCCGAAACTCGGCGGCAGATGACGACGTCACCTGGTACGCCGAGGGGTCCACATCCGCCGTGTGTCCGGTGGCCGCACCGACGAACGAAGCCGACCAACCAACCATGTGGGAGACGAGATCCTTCACCGTGTAGTCGGAGCACGGAGTCGGCTTGGCCCAGTCGCTGTCGGTGACGCCGTCGACAATGTCCGCCGTCTTGTCCAAAACCTCGGTCAGCAGCGCGATCTCATCCATGCCCGGCACCGTACCCGCGCCTGAGTCGGACGAATGCGCCCGGGGGTCTAGCTGCAGGTTACGAACGTCGTCTTGTCACCGAGCTGCTCGATGTGCGCATTGCCGTGTCGGGTTTTGACCCAGTCCTTCAGCCCGGCCTGGAACGCATCCATTGCCAATCCATAGTCCATGACCACCGAGTCGCGAAGGCACCAGCCGCTGCCCGAGCGCCAGCTCGCGAACTGATCACCGCCCCAGCCGGTCATTGCCTGTTGCGCCTCGTCGCGAGGCAGTCCGTGCTCGAGCATCAGCAGCAGTCCGATCATGCCGAGGTCACCGTGCGCAACGCGAGTGCCGTCGGCCGCCGGTGTCGCGACGTGCTTCGGGTTGTCGTGGTTCTCGTACGCCGTCGGATCGATCAGCTGCTCGCTCGACGTCGGCGGATGCCGGTAGGCGTGGTTCAGCTCGGCGATCCCGCCGTCCTCCACCAGTGTGTCCACGAAGTCCGGCCCAACGGCATACGGAAACCCGATCAGCTCGAGGATGACGAGCGGGACATGCGGCGGCCGCCCGCCGGCGTTCTCTTCTTGCTCGGCAATCTTGCGTTGTGCCGGCGTCAGGACCTTGTGCTCGTAGGCAATCCGGGTGCGCTCGGCGTCACCTTCGATCAGACCGGTGAACGCATCGCCGAGCTCCTGGTTGCTCTTGTCGAGCTTCGGCCGGTTCAGACCGAACCACTGGTCGGTCAGCGCATGGGTCAACTCGTGCGACAACACAGCCCGCACACCCGGCGTCGCACGAGTGCCGCGGACGTACAACCGCTTCGTCTTGAAGTCGTAGAAGCCGATCGTCGTGTCGTCGCCGGCGTCCTTGAACACCTTGGCGATGTTCACTTTCGGCGACAGCAGACCCAGTGAGTAGAAGATGGATTCGCTCTGCTCGATGTCGGACTTGCTCGGCGCGCCGTCGCCCTTGTCGAGCTGCTTCACGAAAGCCTTGGCCGCGAGCAGCTTCACCTTGACGGGGCGCTTGAACTTCAGGCCGCGCTCCTGCTCGACGAAGGCCTCGATCCCCGGCAGCGCCTGCTTGATCGTCGGGATCGGCCCTATCCCTCCCGTCGCGGCAGACGGCGGCCCGAACCTACCGCTGACGACAACGGACGTTCGGGTGCAGCCGGTGACAGCAACGATCGCCGACACAGCGACCGAGACCGCGATCAGACGCCGAGCCGTCATCGTTCGTTCGTCAGCTGGCTGCGGTCGCCACGAAGTACGCCCGCGCAACACCGCGGGTAACCAGCTGGCCGGTGCCCGAGGCGCGCGCAGTCTGCACCGTCCACGAGGCGCCGGTCTCGTTGACGCCGCTGTGCGCCGCCTTGGGTAGCTGCCAGACGTCACCGTCCTTGGCGCAGTAGTACGACGTCTCGTAGCGCGGGTGCGACTCGAGCGGCCCATCCGCCCCGCCGATCCTGATCTCGCACGAGTCGCCGTCGCTGAGGATGATCACGAACGGTGAGAGCCGCGCCTTCGAAACCGGAGCGGTCGGAGCGAACTTGCCATCCAGCTTGATGGAGACGAGCTGCTTCTTTCGCGGGTCACGCATGCACAGCGCTCGGCCGGCCGTTGCTGACTTCCAGCACGCGACGACGTACTCCGCCGTCGGGTAGCAGACGTCGATGTTCTTGCTGATCGCCGCGGGCGAGGGCGACTTCGTACTACAGAAGACACTGCCGCTCTCGTTCTTCACCGTGAAGCCTGCGGCGGGCTCCCCACTCGCGGTCACCGGTGCCACATCGACGCGGACGGTCGCTGCCGCGGCGGGCGCTGGGGTCGCAGCGCTTGCTGGGATCGCAACCAGTCCGGCAAGACAAACAGTCGGCGTAAGGATCCAGCGATGACGGCTCAGAGTGCGCATGGCGCAATTCTTTCACGTCGTCGGCCGGCTCACACCGTCAGCGGCTCGCCCATCACCATGTCGCCATCAGGCCCGATGTCGTAGGCCTGCAGACCTTCCATGACGTTTGGGGCATCGGCACCGAATGCGACCGCGACCTTGTTCGCCGAGTTGCGCATGACATCGAGCACCAGCTCGACGAGCTGAGCGTCGGTGAAGTGTTCGTGCGCCTTCGCGGCAAGAGCGCCAACGATCGACTCTGGGCGGATGAGGATCCCCTCGGTGATCTGTAGGGCGGTCTTGTGCCGCCCGTCGAGGTTGCTGTCGGCGAAGTGATCGATCTGGTCGTATGTCGCCTCGTCGCCGCCGGCCGACATCGCTGCCTGGGTGCGCAACGACTTGCACAGCCGGCAGTTGTGGTGCCGCGCGACCCGCAGTCGCACCAACTCCGTGGTGAGCGGATCCAGCTCTCCGAGGCGCGCGACCGAGCGAAGGAACGGATCGAAGCCGAGCGGCTCGGGCGATGGCGTGTGCGACGACCGCGACGGGATCTCGGTGGCGAACAGCCGGGCTAAGACGAGATCGGTACGCAACCCCAGATCGATCACCCATAGTGCCTTCACGAACGGTACGAGGGAGTCGCCGAGTCGCGGAACGATCGGGCCCAGCTCGACACCGGTGACATCGATCGCGAACTGCTCCGCGAAATCCGCGGCTGCGTCCGGCTCGGGAAGCGGCCGCCAGGGCTGGATGCCGAGCGTCATCGCGATGCGAGTCCGGGCCAGTGACGCCAGGTCGGCGGGAAGCGCCGTGTCGACGTCGGCTTCGAGGGCACACAGCAGGTCGTACGCCTGCGGCGCAACGGCCGCGCGCGGATCGGTCAGCGTCACGATCCCCACTTTCCCACGCGAGAGGCCCTTGCGTACCGTTACCGCTCATGGGCGTCCTGCTGCTGATCCGGCACGCAAAAGCAGTTCCGGACGCGGCGACGGATGAGCTGCGGCCGCTCGCCGACCGCGGACATCAAGACGCCCACCAGGCCGGACGCTGGCTGGCCGAGCTGGAGATCTCGCCAGATCTTGCGATCGTCTCGCCGGCGACCCGCGCGCGGGAGACCTGGGATGAGATCGCCGCCGTGGTCGGCGCGAGCGAGCTGCAGATCGAACCTCGGGTCTACGAGAACACGGTTGACGACCTGCTCCGCGTCATCTCAGAGGTCTCGGACGACGTCACGACGCTCGCGCTGGTCGGACACAACCCATCGATGCACGGACTCGCGATCACCCTCGACGACGGCAACGGCGACGACGACGCACGCCAGGAGATCCACCACGGCTATCCGACCTGCGGGATCACAGTCTTCGACGTCACCCGGAGCTGGTCGGCGCTGGCGACCGGAGATGCGCTCCTTCACACATTCGCCGCTCCGCGCGGTTAGAAACGAGCTGCGAGCTTCTCGAGAGTCGCGGTCAGCGCGTCGATCCAAGTCCTGCCGCCCTGGCTGAGCTCCTGCAACCACTCCGGTGACGCGGAGTAGTCGACCGTCTCGGTGACGTCAGTGACGCGCTCACCTATCGGCGTGAGCTCGAAGCCCCATACGTGGCCCGCAGAGACCCCCACGCGGTCTTGGGCTTCTGGCCGCGACGCACGCGTCAACAACGGGTGCCAACGAATCTGTCGGTCTTGGTCGAAGGCAACGATTGTGTTGGTGATCTGGTAATCGTCCATGTTCGGATTCCACATCTCGACCACGAAGCTGTCGCCGACCTTCGTGACAAGCTCGGCCTCGGCAGCACGGAGCATCCCGGAGCCGTCGATCGCCACGTGTGCAGCCGGGTCACACAGCACGGCGAAGATCTCCTCGGCCGGCGCCTCGATGCGTCGAGTCACCGAGGTCGCGTACTCGCTGGGATCAACCGACATCCGTTCAAGGTACTAATCCGATTGCGCGCCGCCTTGCCGTCGAGCTACGGTGCCGTCGATCGTCATCCGTCACAGGAGGTGAGACCCATGAACGCAGTGTCCGCAGTGGGCGCTCCCCCGACGTACCTGATCGTGCGACTGACGTAACCGTCGCTGGGAGCGCTCGCAAAGCAACTTGCGAAAGGCGCCCCCATGAACACAAGGCTTTCTTCTGAACGAGCGCTGGTCCTCGGTGGTGGCGGATCGGCAGGCAACGCCTGGTTGATCGGCGTCATCGCTGGTCTGTCCGATGCCGGCCTGGATCTGACCGGCGCCGATCTGCTCGTTGGAACCTCGGCCGGATCGACGGCCGCGGCCCAGATCAGCAGCGCTCCCCCGAGTGAACTGTTCGCCACCATCCTTGCCACCGCGCTGCCGGCGCGGCCCGGTCCGGTCGGATCGGTTGCCGATCAGCTGGCGAGAATGGCCCGCATCGTTGCCGCCGCGGAGGACGCGGCCGACATGCGCCGCCGAATAGGTGCCGCTGCGCTCGCGCTCGACGGAATGTCGGATGGCGTCGAGCAAGAGCGGTGGCGCGCCGTCGTAGCCGGCCGGCTACCCAGCCAGGAGTGGCCACGACAGACGATTCTCATCACGGCGGTCGATGCCCAAACCGGGGAGCCGGTCGTGTTCGACCGCGACAGTGGAGTGGACCTTGTCGACGCCATCGCCGCTAGTTGCTCGAACGGCTTCGGAGTCCCGCCGTACCGCATTGGCAAGAGGCGATACATCGATGGTGGCTACCGACGCAACGAGAACGCCGACCTCGCGACCGGCTGCAGGCGGGTGCTCGTGTTGTCACCGTTCGGCGGCAAGACCCGACACCCGCTGGACTGGGGAATGCAGCTCTCGGCGCAGGTCGACGAGCTGCGCGCAGCCGGCAGCCTCGTCGAGACGATCTCCCCCGACCGCAACGCGGAGCACCTGTTCGGCGCCAACGCGATGGACCCGTCGACGCGCCCGCCAGCTGCCCAGGCCGGCTACGACCAGGGCAGCGCCCTGGCCGAGCAGCTCACCGAGTTCTGGTGCTAAGTCGGGACCCGCCGCTGACTGTATGCGCCTACCCGCGACGCAGGAAGGTGAAGCAACACGCCGCAGATAAGACCCGGCCGGTACCCGGCAATGTGGCATCACCCGCGCCATTTCGGTGACGTCGGCCTGATTTTGCCAGGCAATGTCACATTGCCCGGCCGAGCGAGAGCGCCGGCTACTGGTCGGTGGCGCTGCTCGCTCGCGCCACTTCTCGGTCAGTCATCTAGCGAACCTGCGAGGTTGACAGCGCGTCCAACAGGGTGTGAGTGGTCGGCGAGGTGGCGGCATGGCCGCTGTCTGGACCGCCGCCGCCGTTGTCGCCGGTTTTGCGGGTGCCTGTTCGTCGCCTCACCACACGCCGTCACTACGGACCCACGTCACAGCGGCAGGCACAGAGGCTTCCTTTGCGGGAGTGTCCGCAACGGTCCCTGCGACCTGGCACGTCGTCGAGGGAAACCCGGCCTTCTGCGGCTCGATCGTCGGACGGACGGCCTATTTCTACGTTGGCCCGGACGGGCCGGCGCCGGGTTGCTCATCGAGCGCTCCGACTGGGCCGTACTTCAGCGTCGAGTGCCTTCCCCATGGTGCCGCGGCACTGACAAGCCAGGCGACCAAGGTCGGACCATTCGTCGCGATCGTGCAACAAGAGCCCGGCGAGACCTTGATCTATCTGATCGGGCGAGACACCTTGCTCGACCTCTATGGAACATCAGGGCTCCTACGTCGGATCGAGCCGTCCATCAGCGCTACCGCCGGTTCTTGCTAACCGCGCAGCCGCACGGACGTGGGCGACGCTTATCCGACGGTCGGGAAATACCCAGCCTCTACCCGATCGCGCAGGAGACACCCGTTCCGCTGATTCCGCAGTAGCCATTGGGGTTCTTCGCCAGATACTGCTGGTGGTAGTCCTCGGCGTAGTAGAACGTCCCAGCTGGGGCGATGTCGGCGGTGATATCGCCGTAGCCAGCCGCTGATAGCGACGGCTGGAAGATCTTGGCGGACTCCGCCGTACTCGCGGCCTGGCCATCGGTCGTCGTGTAGATCGCCGAGCGGTACTGCGTGCCGACGTCGTTGCCCTGCCGCATGCCCTGCGTCGGGTCGTGCGACTCCCAGAAGACCCTGAGCAGCGCGTCGAACGCGATCCGCTGGGGGTCGTAGACGACCTGGACGACCTCGGCGTGGCCGGTCCGCCCTGAGCACACCTCTTCGTACGTCGGGTTCGGTGTGTGGCCACCCTGGTAGCCAGCGGCTGTCGAGACGACTCCGTCGAGCTTCCAGAAGATGCGCTCGGCTCCCCAGAAGCAACCCATGCCGAAGTACGCGACCTCGACCGTGCCGGGGTACGGCGGCTCGAGCGGCGTGCCGAGCACAAAGTGACGGTTGGTGATGGCGTACGGCCGAGCCTCACGCCCGGGCAGAGCATCCTCGGCGGCGATCATGGCGGTCTTCTGTCGGCTGAACAGCACGCTTGCCATCCTCTCGGGAGCGGAACACTTTGCACAACGCCCGAGCCCACGCGGACCTTCCCGGCACGGGACACTGGAGACATGGCGTTCTTTTCGGACGGCGACGGCTGGACGACCTGCGACGCGGGACACCAGCACTGGGGTCGCCACGGCGCCGCGGGTCTGCTCCTGCGCAGCGTCGATGCCGAGGGCAACGACCAGGTGCTGCTGCAGCGACGCGCTTGGTGGACCCACCACGGCAACACCTGGGGCATCCCGGGTGGTGCCAAGGGCTCATCGGAGAGCGCCGAAGAAGCTGCGCTTCGCGAACTGAGCGAAGAAGTCGAGATGGCACTCGAGGGGACCGACATAATCCGGGTTCACCACGACGACCATGGCGGTTGGTCGTACTGGACCGTCATCGCAACGGTCTCCTTACCGATCGTCGCGAACGCCCGTAGTCGCGAGACCGCGGAGGTGCGTTGGGTCAGGTGCGACGCCGTTTCTCAGCTAGAGCTGCATCCGGGCTTCGCCGCGACTTGGCCGCTTCTCGCAGCCGGCTAGTCCTGCGCGCAGCTGCCCTCGAATCCGCCATCGAAGTACGGCGGACCAGCTGGCTTGTGGCCGTCGGTGAACTGCTGCTTCGGCTCGGTCACATCGCCACCCTGGTGGAAGAACGCACCCTTCTGGTCTTGAGCCGCGCAAGCCCGTCGCGGCCCCTCGTGAGGGTCGTGGTTGGTGTCGGTATCGGGCTGAGGCACGTCCGAAGGCGGTGGCGGATCGGTCGCGAACGGCAGGTCCTTGTTGTCAGCGCCGCCATCGAACAGCGTGATTGCCGACCCGTCGTACGGGTAGCTGGAAATCGGCTCGAGGCCCCAGAAGACCGAGGACGCCTTCCAGCAATAGTTGCCATCGATCGGGTCGTTGACCTTGTTGTCCTTCGGCTCGTGGCTGCACAGCCGGCTCGCCAGGAGCGCGTCGCCACTGCCGATCTGGTTGGACGTCGCGGGCCTGCCGACCGCCCGGGCACCGATGGTGCGGGCCTCGTCGAACGCCGTGATGTTGGCCACCTGGTGGTCACCCCAGCCGAGCTGCAACAGCACGTGATGGTCCGGCGTCCCGATCGGACAGGTCGCGTTGACCTTCGCCACCGGCACGACTCCCTCACCAGTGCAGTCGCGCAGCAGCCCGCCCTCGGCCGACGCCGTCATGTGAGTGGCGTAGCCATCCGGGTCGTCGCGATCCCACAGCGTCGAGAGGATGTCGAGGATGAGCTGGCGCTGGGCCTGGTCCGGATACGCCGTGTCGAGGATGTTCGAGTAGCCGATGTCGCCATACACCCCTAGCGGGTCGAACCCTGCCGGGTTACCGAGCAGCTTCTTGACCTCTCCTGCCGCGAACTGCAGCAGGTCCGTCGGCGCGATGTAGTCGACCGACCGCGGCAGCAGCAGCGGGTAGTCCATGCCGGGGACACCAAGGGCACATCGTCGTACGTCGATGGAGACCGCGCAGACCGCACCGCCGTAGATCCCGCCCTGGCTGTTGCCGTCGTAGTAGACGCCGTCGTGAAGATCGATGAAGGTCTTGTTGCCGCGCTTGAATGCGCCGCTCGAGGCGAAGCCGTGCGGATTGATCATCAGCCGCTGCAGGTAGAGGAAGTTGAGTTCGCCCTGCACAGTGCGGTCCATGAGGATCGGGAACAGCGACAGGTTGGTCAGCGCGAGCAGCGCATTCGGGACGTCGCCACTGGCGAAGCCGAACCAGTTGACCGCGCAGTACATCATCCCTTCGCGGTCGGCCATCTCGGTCTGAGGCGAGGAGTTGACCTCGCTCTGGCCGCCGAACAACCCGTGCCCGTACTCAGCCGGTCGATACATCTTCCCCGAGTGGAAGCCCTTGCGCCCGACGTTGCAGGTGAAGGCCGCGTTGTAGGTCTGCCCCAGCACCTGCGTCGGCTCCGAGTCTGGATCGAGTGGGTTCTTGTACTGGAACACGCCCGGAGTCGGACAGTCGTCGAACGGGCTCTCCGGAATGTTCGAACACTTGATGGGTGTCGAGCAGGTTGGCGTGATGTAACACGGCACCGCGAAGCTGCCCTGGATCTGGCGAATGATGTTGGGGTTCTCTTTGGCGGTATAGGTCGTGACCTTCGAGATCTTGAACGACGGCGCGCGTCCGACGTCCTTGCCCGCGTCGATCTGCGCCTTGGTCTCGCCGAGCTGCTCGAACGCGTCGTCGCGGATGGCGAGCAGCCGGCCCGTCACGCTCTGCGACGACGCGGTCGTGAAGTCCCAAGCGAGGAACAGGCTCTTCGGGTTGGTCGAGACCTTCCAGCCGGCCTCCTGGAGGTCGGCGAAGATGCCGTCCATGTGAGCCGCGCGCGGATCGCTGCTCTTCGTGTGGTGCAGGTAGTCCTGCACGTACGTCGAGAAGGCCGACGACTGCTGCGCGTCCTTGCCGTTGTTGGTCGCAAGGTGGCGCAGCGCTACCACGTATCGGTGGCCGTCGAGCAGGTTCTTGGCCGGGTGGATCATCAGGTCCTGCTGGATCGGCGCTGTCGATCCAGCAGGGATGAGGCCCGCCTCGGTCGTGTAGTGGTCGATCTCGGCCCAGGCCGGCCACCGCTTGCCGGTGGTCGTGTCGATCAGCACGACGCCGAGGTTTGACTCGTCGTTCGCGGCGAGGTTGATGTCCGTTGGCAGCCGCGACTTGGCCAGATCTGCGTTATGGGTCATGCCGGGTACGACGGTCAGGATCTCCGAGCCCGCACTGAACCCGTCACTCGCGTTCCAGGGCGTCGGGTCGATCGGCAGGCCGGCGATGTTCTTCGGCATTGCGAGCTCGTTGAGGTCCAGCCGACGGCCGGTCGCGCTCGACGGGTCGCTCTTGCTGAACCAGTCGTTCGGGTACGGCAGCATGCACTGCGCCGGATCAAGTGGGTCGCAGCCTTGTGCATTCGTGACACCACTCAGGCCGCCCTCGCCCGACCAGCCGCCCCACTGATCACTGTCGTGGTTGACCCACCGTTGAACAACCGAGTGCCTCTCACCAGCATCCGCGGCGCTTGCCTGCGCAGTCCAGGCGATTGCGGGCAGCATCAGGACGGCAACGACCAATGACAGAGCGCGGCGCATTTGTTCGTGTTCGTCGCGCGCTCACGCGACTCCTGCTAGAGGTAGAGGCCGGGAGCGCTCTCGGTGTCGTCGAGCCGCTCCGCCGCGACGGCGTGGATGTCACGCTCGCGAAGCAGGACGTAGGCGGCGCCGTGCAACTCGACCTCGGAACGGTCCTCAGGGTCGTAGAGCACCCGATCGCCGACCTCCACGGCACGCACGATGCGACCGATCGCGACAACCTCGGCCCACGCGAGCCGGTGGCCCATCTTGGCCGTCGCCGGAATCACGATGCCGCCGTTGGAGCGTCGCTCCCCCGCCTCAGGATCGATGTTCACGAGTACGCGGTCATGCAGCATCTTGATGGGCAGCTTGTCCGGCACGGTCACGACGCTACCCGGCGCAATTCGCGAGAAGCGCGACCGGTGCGTACGACGAGCACCGCGATGAGTGCGCCGCTCCCCGCGACGGCGAACGTCGCTCGCGCGCCGATCGCATCGACCGCGACTCCACCGAGCGCCGCACCAAGCGACGAGCCGACTTGGAATCCCACCGACAGCCAGCCGAACGCCTCTGTCGTGGCACCGACCGGAGCGGCGGTCCCCATCTGCGTGTAGAGCCGGGCGAGCGCGGGCGCAATCGCCGCACCGCTTGCAAAGAGGATCACGCCCAATGCGACCCGCTCCGGAGCAACGACAGGCAGGACGAGTCCGACGCCAGCGATCGCCACGCTGATCTCGAGCGCGCGATCGGTCACGGCCGCGGAACCAGCCCCGAACACCAACCCGCCCAACATCGAGCCCGCGCTCCACACGGCGAGGACGACGCCCGAGGCAGTCGTGGCGTGCTGACCTCCGACGAACGCAACTGTGGCGATCTCGGTCATCGAGAAGCCGACCGTCAGGCAGACGCCGACCACGGCGTACGCCCCGACTCTGCTGCGCCACAGACCTGCGTGGCGTGGCCCGCGATCGGCGCGGGCACCGTGGCCGAAGACTGGAGCGCTCACGAAGCCGATCACGCCGGCGAGGCCGAGCGCGCCACTGAGCACCAGCGCGATCTTCGCGTTGGCTAGACCGGCAACCAGCGCAACGCCAGCGGGTCCGACGATGAAGACGAGCTCCTGCGCCGTGGCCTCGAGGCCGTAGAGCACCTGCGCCCGGTCGACGCCAAGCAGCTCAGGCCACAGGCCGCGTGAGACCGATGAGATCGGCGCGCTGGCGAGCCCGATCAGGCCGCAGACGACGAGCTGTACGGCGTACGGGCTGCCTGAGAGCGCTGCCAGCAGGCAAGCGCCGGCGAGATAGATGACCGCGGACGGCAGCAGCACGGCGCGCGCCCCGAAGCGATCGATCGCGCGAGCCAGCACGATGCTGGACATCGCGGACACCGCGACACCGAGACCGGTTGCGACGCCGGCCTTCCCGTAGCCGAAGCGTGGAGTGAGGAGCAGCAGCACGGCTAGGCCGGTCATGCCCTGCGGCAAGCGAGCCGCCATCGCCGTGATCATCAGGCGGGCGACATGCGGCTGGCTGAGCACCTCCCGGTATCGCCGCAACACCGGTCGGGCTCCCTATCCGTGAGAGGTCAGCTTTGCCAGCCGTTCGGCGTCGGCTCGCTGCTTGGCTTCGGCCTTGACGAGCAGCTCATCGACGCTCGCCTTCGGCCACACCACCACGCCGTCGGCATCGGCCACCACAATGTCGCCATCGACGACCGCGACGCCACCTATTTCGACGGTGCCACCGACCGCGCCCGGACCGTTCTTCGAAGACTTGGTCGGTGTCACGCCTCGCGCCCAGACTGCGAGACCGAGCTCCGCGACAGCTCTCGAGTCGCGAATCGGCGCATCCGTCACGACAGCGACGACGCCCGCCGCGAGCAGCTCTCTTGCGACTAGGTCGCCCAGCACCGCCGTACGCGACTCGCTTCCACCCGCGACAACGAGAACCGTTCCAGGCTGGGTGACGGCGGCTGGCACATCGCCCATCGCGAGGTTGTCGTCGCGGGACACGGTTACTGCAAGTGCCGGTCCCGCGACGGTGACGTCCGGCGACAGCGCGTTCAGGTCGGCGTGAATGACGCCTCGACCGTCGGTCGCATCGGACGCCACTGTGCTCGACAGCCAATCAGGCAACACCGTCACCGCTCTATTCTGCGGGTTGTGGTCGGAGCATGCAGTGCGTGCGGTGACTGCTGCGACCCGATCTGGTACCCGCTCGGACCGGCCGACATCCGGCAGTCCGCCTCGACGACCGGCTCGGCGGACCTTACGTTTGCTGCCGCCCACTGGTCGGCAACCGGCGAGCGGCATGAGGACATGCACGCCTACCAATGCGACCGCTTCGACACCCCATCACGACTGTGTACGGCGCACGAGGATCGGCCACCGATCTGCCGGGCCTATCCGATCGCGCTCAACCTGCTGCCTACCCGCTGCACGGTTCGATAGGTACGCAGTTCGCTAGCCGTATCGGCGTACCCATTCGAACATCGCGATACCAGAGGCGACCCCCGCGTTGATCGAGCGGGTCGAGCCGTCCTGCGGGATATGCAGCACCGTCGAGCAGGCGGCTCGCGCCGTGTCGGACAAGCCTGGGCCTTCTTGGCCAAACAGCATCACGCACGCCTTCGGGATATCCGCATCGACGATGCTCACCGAGCCGGGTAGCAGGTCGATCCCGATGACCGGGAGAGCTTCGCCCGCCGCCCACCGGGCGAGATCCGAGACTTGCGGGTGATGGCGGACCTCGACGTACTTGTCGGTGACCATCGCGCCTCGTCGGTTCCAGCGTCGGTTGCCCACTATGTGGACTGCTGCGGCGCTGAACGCGTTCGCGTTGCGCACAACCGTGCCGATGTTGAAGTCATGCTGCCAGTTCTCGATGGCGACGTGAAAGGCCCGCCGCCGATTCGCCAGATCAGCGACGATCGCCTCGTTGCTCCAGTACCGATACTTGTCGACGACGTTTCGGCGGTCGCCCTCGCGCAACAGCTCGGAATCGAAGTGCGATCCGGTGGGGAGCGGGAGCGGGTGTGGCCCGACACCCACATCGCCGGACGCCGCATCGGCACTGTCGCGCTCGGGTCCCACGAGGCCATACGGTAGGGCGCTATGGCCTCCCCCAGACTGGCCCGGTCTCTCGGCGCGACCTTGCTCGCCGCATCAGTCGTGTTCGCGGTCGCGGCGGCCGGGTCTCCACCACCCTCGGCCTCGTCCTCGCCGTCGGCATCGCCAACGCCCAGTCCCACGACTAATCCGGCAGATGCGGCCCTGGTCACTCAGCGTGTACAGGCGGCGATGCGGGGCAGTACGGCGGCTCATGCCGACTACGAGATTGAAGTGTCAGGCATCGGCACGATCGCCCACGACGCCACCCGTCGCAGCGCCCCTGCGAGCAACGAGAAGCTGCTGACCTCGCTCACGCTTCTCGATCTCGTCGGCCCGACGTACCGCTACGTGACGACGGTGTCGGGGACTGCCGCGATCAGCGACGGCACGATCGACGGTGACCTCGTGCTGGTCGGCGGTGGTGATCCGACACTGACCCGCAGAAACCTGGGCTCCATGGCCAGGCAGCTCGCCGCGAAAGGCCTGCAGCACGTGACCGGCCGGCTGGTCATCGACGACACGCGTTACTCGCAGACGACCGTGGCACCGGGCTGGAAGCGGGCGTTCGTTCCTGAGGAGTCGGGAACGGTCGATGCGTTCACGGTCGACAACAACGATTGGCGCAACGGCGTGGCGTTCGACACCGACCCGACCAGGGATAACGCTGGGCTTTGGCGCACGGCGTTGGCGAACAACGGGATCACCGTCGATGGTCCGACCGCGATCGAGCCACGCCCGGCCGTCCTGTTGCCGTTGGTCTCGCACAGCTCGATGCCACTGTCGGAGATCGTGGGGATGACGCTTCGCGAGTCGATCAACTTCTACGCCGAGATGATGCTGCGCGAAGCCGGCTTCCAGCGATCTGGCCACGGCAGCCTCGCGACAGGCACGGCAGCAGTGCAGGCAAGGGCAGACGTGCTGAGCATCCCGGTCGGCATCATCGAGGACGGCTCGGGGCTGTCCTATGCCGACCGAGAATCCCCGTCGGCATTCACGGCACTGCTCGACGTGCTGCCGACGCAGACCTCGGCGTACTCGGCGATCTATGCAGGACTTCCGGTGTCGTGCACGTCCGGAGGCACGCTGGAGGGTCGGCTGTGCGAACCGGCCGTCAGGGGAATCGTTCGCGCCAAGACGGGCACGCTCGACCGCATCAGCAGCCTGTCGGGATACGCGGTCACCTCGGGCAACCGCTTGATCGTCTTCTCCTTCTTGTTGAGCGGGATCGGTAACGTCTACACCGCCAACGACCACATCGACGCGGCGATCAGAGCAGTCGTCAACACCGCCGCCTAGGAACGGAGTTGCCGTGCCTACCCGTCGCGCTGCCGCCACACCTCCCCCGCTGAGCGACGACGACGTCGAGGCACTGCGCGCGAAGGTCAGTTCGGGCGAGAAGCCCCGCGTCGTTGTCCGCGCGGCCTCTGCGTCGGTGGCAGCGGGCACTCGTGGGAACGTCATCCGGATGGGGGACCCCAAGGAGAGCGAGTACATCGTCGTTCGCCTCGGCAAGGACGAGGTGCCGTTCGCACCCGCCGAGCTCGGCATCTCCGGGCGAACGTCGCCACCTCCGGCTCCCGCCGCGCCGTCGGCGCAGCGACCCGCCGCGCCGCGACCCCCTGCGCCGCGACCCCCTGCCGCGCGGCGTTCCGCGCCTCGCTCCCCCGCGAAGCGGGTCCCTCCGCTTTCGGTGACACTGCGGTTCTCCAGCGGTGCCTGGACGGTCGAGGCGCAGCGAGGCGCGCGGCGACTCACTAGACCAGCAGCCTTGCGTCCCGGTGCGGTCACCGCACTCGCCGACCACCTCGATGACGATGCGCTGCGCGACGTACTCGTCGAAGCGGTCGAGTCGTGCCGCTCGGTCGTCGAGGCGCAGCGCGAAGAGCTTCGCGCCAAGCTCGAGGCTGCCGAAGCTGCGCTCCGCGACTACGACGCGAAGCCTCGTCGCCGAGCCCCGTGAGCGCCGCTGAGCAGTTCCTCTGCCTCCACCGCGAGGCCGACTCATTGCTGCTCCTGCCCAACCCTTGGGACGTCGGGTCCGCACGTCTGCTGGAATACCTCGGGTTCACCGCGCTCGCGACGACCAGTAGTGGCTACGCCGCGACGCTCGGTCGCCTTGATGGCCGCGTCACACGAGACGAAGCCCTCGCCCACGCCGCCGAGATCGTTGGGGCGACCGATCTGCCGGTCTCGGCGGATCTGGAGAACTGTTTCGCCGACGATGCCGATGGGGTCGCAGAGACCGTCCGCCTGGCGATCGAGGTCGGGCTGGCCGGCTGCTCGATCGAGGACTTCACCGGAGACGGTGGCAATCCGATCTATCCGCTCGGCGAGGCGGCCGAGCGAGTTGCCGGCGCCGCGGAGGCCGCGCACAATGGCGCCCAGAAGCTGGTGTTGACCGGCCGTGCCGAAAACCACCTGCACGGTCGCGACGACCTGGCCGACACGATCGCTCGGCTACAGGCCTACCAAGAGGCCGGTGCGGATGTGCTCTACGCGCCGGGCATCACAAGCGTGGCCGACATTCGTGCAGTCGTCAGCTCGGTCGACCGTCCGGTCAACGTGCTCGCGCGACAGGGCGCTCCGTCGGTCCCGGCGTTGGCGGCGCTCGGCGTACGGCGGGTCTCCGTCGGCGGCTCCTTCGTGTTCGCGGCACTCGGCGCCGTGGTCACAGCATCTGCGGAGCTGCTCGGTCCCGGGACGTATGGATTCCTCGCTGGTTCGGCGCACGGCCGCGACGCCGTGGTCAAGGCGTTCACGGCGTGACCTTCGGTCCGTACGACGAACCCCCGTCGGGGGGCAACGGCGACGTCGTGCTGGCCCTGTCGCCTCTCGCTGACGCGCTGCCGATTGCCTGGGATCGCTACCTGCGCAATCGGCTGCGTCATCCCTACCAGCCCTGGCTCGAGGCAGTGCTTTCGGACCCACCCGCGGACTGGCCTACCGTCAAGTCGTTCTGGGAGCACCACCACTACGACGCACTCGTCGAGCGTTGGCTTTCGGTGGTGGGTCGCGAGCGGCTCGTCGTTCGCGTGGCAGAGCAAGACGACGACGGCGCTCGCCAACTTGGTGGTTCACAGGCCGAAGTAGTTCGACGAGTCAACGTCGCCTTCCACCATCGCGAGTGGCCGGTCCAGCGCTATGACCAGGTGATACGTCGAGGCGTTGTGGCAGCGCTGCTTCGCCGTCCTGATTCCGCCGCTAACGGCCGCGTCGTCACCCCAGCCTGGGCGGTCGAGCGGGCCAACTCGATCGCCACAGTCGAAGCCGCGCGCATCGTGGCAACCGGCGTACGTGTGGACGGCGACCTCGCCGTGCTCGGTCAGGTCCAGGTTCCGCAGAGCTCGCCTTCCGACGACGCTCGGCCGCTGAGCTTGGATGCAGCAGCGGACGCCGTCGTCGCGGCCGTCGAGGCTGTCGCGACTACTTGGCCGCAGTAGGCGCGCGGTTGGGCGGCCGGATCGGGGCCATCGGCTCATGCGGGAAGCGCCGCGGGCCAGACCACAGGGCCGGCACGGCGTCGGTCTTGTACGCGAGGGCATAAGCCAGCGGCTCGTAGTTGACCCGCCAGCCCTTGAAGTGCGGCCAGGCCTCGACCGCGGTGCGTTCGACCTCGAAGCCCACGTCATGCAGCCGCTGGACAGCAGTCTCGAACTCCTCGAAGGTCAGCTGCGTCTCGGCGTCCGGGTCCGGGTCGTGGTCGACGTCCATGCCGACCGCTCGGCACATCTGCCGTAGCGCGGTGAAGCCCATCCGAAGACACAGCCGAGGCTCGATGCGCTCCCGGCTCGGCGAGATCGCGAGCAGCATTGCGGCAGAGTCCATGACCGCGAGCAGACCAACCAGCCAGGACGACAGCGGCTGCGGGGACCGGAACCGCATCAACACTGGGTAGTTGGAGTGGCTCTCCGCGACGTCGGCCGCCCAGCGCTCCCATGAGGCATAGAAGGCTGGCAGGTCGTCGCGGTCGTTCTGGATGCCGTATCTCGTACGGATCAGCAGCTCGGGTCCCCACGGCGGCGTGCCCGCGCGCGATCCGAGCAACGTGACCTCGGTCTCTCGCCGGTTGAACGCGGAGTACAGCGTCGGCAGATAGCCGATCTGTGCAGCTACGACGAACAGCCCCGATGCGGCTGCGAGGACGTCGACCGCAGTCGCCGTAGTCCCCCGTGGTGCGACGAACCCAAGGGTGAACATCGACGACCCGCACTCGCGAAAGGCAAGGCCGATGTGGTGCGTCGACGGCCACAGCAAGAAGGCATAGCCGCCCAGATAGCCGAGCAGCCAGACCGCGAGCAGCGCGACGAGATAGACCGCAGCCTGGGCAGCGAGGATCGTGTCGCGTTCCTCATAGCTCGACATCCGGTGAGTGAGCATTCGGAACAGACCGTCGACGCCACGGTCTACGGTTCGTCCGATCGGGCCCAGGCTCGCGCGCGGGATGACCAGCGTGCGAAGCACGCTGATGCTGGTGAAGACCACCAAGAAGGCGCCGAACGCCGCAAGGGCAACCCTCAGCGCCTGCAAGGTGTCAGCCCCCGAGCACGCCCAGCAGAGCGCCGAGCTCGTCCTGGATCGACTCCGGAACGATGTAGCCGTCCCGGTCCTCGATCGTCGCGAGGTTGTCGAGCACGTCCTCGGCCGTCGGCACGTGACCCTTGCCGCCGAACCAGCCGTTCGCCAGCCCGATGAACACTCGCGCGTAACGGCCGCCGGCCGCCGAGAAGGTCTCGTGTGTCAGGTCACATGCCTCGGAAGCGAGGAAGGTGACGAGCGGAGTGACGGTCTCGGCCTGCAGTGAGTCGGCGGCTGGGCCAAGCAGCTCCATCGTCATGCGGGTCGCGGCCACCGGACAGACGACGTTGGACTTGATGCCGGCCTTCGCACCTTCGATGGCGAGGACGTTGGACAACCCGACGAGGCCCATCTTCGCCGCGGCGTAGTTGGCCTGGCCGAAGTTGCCGAAGACACCGGCGTTGGACGAGGTGAAGACGAAGCGGCCGTAGCCGTTGTCCTTCATCACCTTGAATGCGGGCTGGGAAACATAGAACGCGCCCTTGAGGTGCACATCGAGGACCGCATCGAGGTCCTCCCAGGTCAGCTTCGCGAAGGACTTGTCCCTCAGGATGCCGGCGTTGTTGATGACGATGTCGACCTTGCCGAAGGCGTCGACTGCGGTCTTGACGATGCTCTCGCCACCCTCGGGGCTCGACACCGAGTCGTAGTTGGGGACGGCCTCGCCACCAGCAGCCTTGATCTCGTCGACGACCTTCTGCGCGGCGGTGTCGTCGCCGCCCGTGCCGTCAACCGATCCGCCGAGGTCGTTCACCACGACCTTCGCACCACGCCGCGCCATCTCGAGGGCGTACGTCCGCCCGAGACCGCCACCGGCGCCGGTTACGACCGCTACTCGTCCATCAAAAGTGATCTCAGCCATTCGCACACCTTATAGAGGCAGTGATTGACTCAATCGCGTGCCGTCGAGTCGCAGTATCCGGGCCCTGGGCTTGGCGGGTTCGCTCGGTGGGATCACGACAACCGCCGGCACCGGCGCCGTCCTGATCGCAACCGCACGACCTTGGTACGACGGCCTGGACAAGCCGCGTTGGGCGAGCCCGACCATCGCGTTCGCGCCGGCGTGGTCCGTGGTCGCGGCGAGCCAGGCGGTCGGCGCGTGGCTCGCGTGGCGTGCCGACGACGAGCGCGATGCTCTCGACGTACCGGCCGTCTCGTCGTACGCCGTCCAGCTCTGGCTGAGTCTCGCCTGGCTGTTGCTCTTCTTCGGCTTCCGCAAGCCTGGCCTCGCGCTGCTCGAGGTCGCGGTGCTCTGGGTAGCGATCGCTTTGGCCATCGTCGAGTTTGGCCGACGGCACCGCATCGCAGGCGCGCTCATGCTGCCCTCGCTAGCGGCGGTCACCTACCTAGGCCTGCTCAACCACGCAGTCTGGCGCCGCAACCGCTAACACCCTCCGCCGAGCCCTACGCAAGTTGCGTAACTCGGCGCGTCTTAGACAACCAACGTTGGGCTCGGCGCTGGGGGGTTAGCGGGGTGACACCTTCCAGCGGCGGTTTTGCAGGCTCGGCATCTTCTGGCGACACTCGGCCACTCGCCCCGCGGATACCTCGGCGATCGCGATGCCCTCTGCTTCGTCGAGCGACGCGAGGACCTCGCCCCATGGGTCGACCACGATGCTGCCGCCCGCGTAGGTCGGCGGCGTCTGAACAGCACCCGCGACGTAGCAGACGTTCTCGATCGCCCGAGCAGTCGTCAGCGCCCGCCATTGCTCGAGCTTGCGCGGTCCTGCGACCCACGCCGACGGGATCGCGATCAGCTCGGCGCCATCGTCCACAAGCGCTCGACCCAGCTCCGGAAAGCGCACGTCATAGCAGGTCATCACTCCGACCGTGACATCACCGACCGGAAAGGTCAGGCGGTCCTCCGGATCGCCCTGCAGCAACCGGTCGGACTCCTTCCAGCCAAAGGCGTCGAACAGGTGCTGCTTGCGATACCGCCCGATGAGCGAGCCGTCGGGCCCGAGTGCGACCACGGTGTTGTAGACATCACGGCCTTCCGCGAGCTCGAGCATCCCCGCAAGCACGGTCACCGCCCGACGCTTCGCGACCTCAGCCACGCCCGCGACGAACCGCCCGTCGAGCGATTCAGCCACCGATGCCAGGTCCAGTTCAGCCGGACCGAGGTCGTGCATCGCCACCTCGGGAGCGATGACGAGGTCAGCGCCCTGCTCGGCCGCGGCATCGACGAGCTCGACAAGTCGTGCCAGGTTGGCCGCCTTGTCGAGCACCGAGGCAAACTGAACGACACCGACCTTCATGAAGGTCATCCAACTACGCTTCGGCTCATGAGTCGCGGAGCGATCTTCATCACCGGCGCGAGCACCGGAATCGGGCGCGCCACCGCGATCAGGCTCGCGAACGCCGGCTACACCGTGATCCCTGGGTTGCGCCGAGACGAGCCGTTGCCGGCACCAGTTTCGGCGCCCGTACTCCTCGATCTCGCAGACCCGACGTCGATTGCTCCGGCGTGCAAGGACGTCCTCGAGCGCGCGGACGGCAACCTCGTCGGACTGGTGAACAACGCCGGCATGAGCATCGGCGGGGTCTTCGAAGGCCTGACGATGGAGGACTGGCGAGGCCAGTTCGAGGTGAATCTGTTCGGCCATATCGCGATCACCCGGGCACTGTTCCCTGGCCTACTCTCCAACAAAGGCCGGATCGTCACGGTCGGTTCGATCGGCGGCCGGATGTCGCTGCCGTATCTCGGTCCCTACACGGCGTCGAAGTTCGCCGTCCGTGGCTGGATGGACTCGCTGCGATCCGAGATCTCTTCGCAAGGCATGCGCGCCGTACTGATCGAGCCCGGCTCCATCGCAACGCCGCTGTGGGAGAAGGGCACCAGCGACGCCAACTCGCGCCTCGAAGGCCTTCCTGATGAGATGCGCAGCCGGTACGAGAAACACGTCAACGGCGCCCTGCACATGGCGGCCGTCGCCGAGAAGCAGGCGATCCCACCTGACCGCGTCGCCAAGGTCATCGAGCAGGCGCTGACGGCACAAAAGCCGAAGGGTCGCTATCTGGTCGGGCCGGACGCGCACATCCAGGCGGTCGTCGCTGCGATGCCGACCCGGATCCTCGACGGTGTCATGAAAGCACTCATTCGCCCGCGCGACTCCGTATAGCCGACCGATGGTTCTCCGCGGCTTTGGCACCACGATTTTCGCCGAGATGTCGGCACTCGCCACGGCGACCGGGTCGATCAACCTCGGCCAAGGCTTCCCTGACACCGACGGGCCGCCCGCAATGCTCGAGCGGGCCGTCGAGGGCTTGCGCAACGGAGAGAACCAATACCCACCCGGTCCCGGGATGCCACTGCTCCGTGACGCAATCGCGAGCCATCGCCTCGACCACTACGGACTGACGTACCACGCCGGCAGCGAGATCCTGGTCACCGTCGGCGCGACCGAAGCGCTCGCCGCGGCGATCCTCGGGCTCTGCGATCCCGGCGACGAGGTGGTCATGTTCGAGCCGTACTACGACTCCTACGCGGCGACGATCGAGCTCGCCGGCGCACGCCGCGTTCCCGTAACGCTGCGTCCCGACGCAACCGGCCGATTCGGATTTGACCCGGATGAGCTCCGTGCGGCAATCACGCCGAAGACCCGGCTGTTGCTCCTCAACTCACCGCACAATCCGACCGGCACCGTGCTCGATCGCGCCGAGCTCGAGAGCATCGCCACGCTGTGCATCGACCACGACCTCATCGTCGTCACCGACGAGGTCTACGAGCATCTGACCTACGACGGAACGACCCATATCCCGATCGCCACCCTGCCTGGCATGCGCGAGCGGTGCGTCGCGATCTCGAGCGCCGGCAAGTCGTTCAGCATCACCGGCTGGAAGATCGGCTGGGTCTGCGCGCCAGAACCGCTGCTCCGTCAAGTCAACACGGTGAAGCAGTTCCTGACCTACACCCACAACCCCGCGATGCAGCAGGCCGTCGCCTACGCGCTCGGCAACGAGATGGCGTGGGTCGCGCAGCTGCGTTCCTCGCTCGCTAACGCCCGTGATCGCCTCGCCGACGGTCTGGAGGGGGTCGGCATGGCTGTCACTCGACCTCAGGGCACCTACTTCATTCAGGCCGACATCCGCCCGCTCGGCCTTACAGATGGCGACGCGTTTGCCAGACGGCTCCCCCACGACGCCGGGGTGGTCGGCGTACCGACGTCAGTCTTTTGCGACTCGGCCACGGGAGACCCTTTCGTGCGGTTTGCGTTCTGCAAGCGCCCCGAGGTGATCGACGAAGCGGTTCAGCGACTCGAGAGGTTCGCCGAGACCGTCGCGCCCAGCTCGTAGAGCGCCTCACGGTCAGCCTTCGTCGGCGCACCCTCGACAGCGAGTGGCTTCGCGACCGGCAGCCAGCCCAACCCGGTGGTCACCGTCTCGATCGACCTCACCGCGCCCTCGGTCCCAAGGTTGCCGTGCACGTACGCCACATAGGGCCGACCCTTGGTCGTCTCGAGCACCGGGTAGTAGATCGTGTCGAAGAAATGCTTTAGCGCACCTGACATGTACCCGATGTTCGCCGGCGTACCGAGCAGATAGCCGTCCGCCTCGAGCACGTCGACGACACCCGCAGCCAAAGCGGGCACGGCGACCACCTCGACACCGTCGATCGAATCGTCGCGGGCCCCGGCGAGGACGGCCTCGAGCATCTCCTGCATCGCCGGCGACGGAGTGTGATGTACGACGAGCAGCTTCGACACATGAGCATTGTGGTACGACTCACGGCATGAGCTCTACCGACTCGGACACGTTTGACGTCATCGTGATCGGCGGTGGCCCGCCCGGTGAGAACGCCGCCGACTTCGCCCATCAAGGTGGACTGAGCGCCGCACTGGTCGAGTCGGAGCTGGTCGGCGGCGAATGCTCCTACTGGGCCTGCATGCCCAGCAAGGCATTACTGCGTCCGGTCGAGGTCGCCGCAGCGGCACGCGCGCTGCCCGGGATCCCGGTCGGCCGGCTAGACGTGGACAAGGTACTGGCCCGCCGTGACGAGTTCACCCACCACCATGACGACTCCTCCCAGGTCCAGTGGGCGGAGAAGGCAGGCATCACCGTTGTTCGCGGTCACGGGCGGCTGTCCGGGGTTTGCGAGGTCACCGTCACGGCGTCCGACGGCACCGTGCGCACGCTGACAGCACGACAAGGCGTCGTCCTCGCAACCGGCACCAACGCCGCGATCCCGCCGATCCCGGGACTTCGCGAAGCGAAGCCGTGGACCTCCCGCGAGGTCACGAACATGAAGTCCGTACCCGACCGCATCGTCGTCATCGGCGGAGGCGTCGTCGGCTGCGAGGCCACGGTGTGGCTCAACGGTCTCGGCTCGAGGGTGACGCTTGCAGTGCGGGACGACAGGCTGCTGCTACGCAACGAGCCGTTCGCCGGCGAGCTGCTGGCAGATGGGCTCCGCGAGTCCGGGGTTGACGTACGGCTCAGCGCCGACATCAGCTCGGTACGACGCGAGGGCAAGACAGTCGCCGTCACCATCGACGGCGAGGAGGTGGCCGCCGACGAGGTCCTGATCGCCGCGGGTCGCACTCCTCGCACAACGGACCTCGGCCTGTCGACAGTCGGCCTGCCCGACGGCGGGCTGCTCACAACCGACGACACGATGTTGGTGCAGGGCGTCGAGGGTGAGTGGCTCTACGCCGTCGGCGACATCTCAGGCAGGGCGATGCTCACCCACATGGGCAAGTACCAGGCGCGAGTCGCGGGCGACGTGATGGCTGCCCGAGCCAAGGGCGAGCAGCTTGCGGGCAAGCGGTACGCCGCGACGAGCGACCACGACGCGGTCCCGCAGGTGACCTTCACCGACCCGCAGGTGGCGTCGGTCGGTGTTACCGAGGCCGAGGCCCGCGAGGCGGGCAAGAAGGTAAAGACGGTCGAGTACGAGATCGGTCATGTCGCCGGTGCGTCGCTGTTGCGTGACGGCTACACAGGCCGAGCGAAGCTCGTTGTCGATCTCGACGACGAGACGATCCTCGGCGCAACGTTCGTCGGGCCCGAGGTTGCCGAGTTGCTGCACTCCGCGACGGTCGCGGTAGTCGGCAAGGTGCCGATCGAGACGCTCTGGCACGCAGTCCCGTCGTACCCCACGATGAGCGAGATCTGGCTGCGGCTGCTCGAGACCTACCGCTCTTGACCGCTATCCGCGCGGCGATCGCCAATGCTGTCGCGGTTGATAGGCCGGGCTTCGCTCCGATCGTCGCGCTACGCGGCGCGGCAGGCCTCGCCATTCCGTTCGCAGTCGGCACCGCCGTCGGGCATCCAGCCGAAGGAGCGATCGCCGCAGCCGGCGCGTTGCCGGCCGGTGTCGCCGGGATGGGCGGATCAGTCGGGACAAGTGCCGGCATCATCACAGCGACGGCTGTCGGTATGGCGATCAGCACGTTCGTCGGTGGACTCGCCGCCGGGCACCTCGCCCCGACGCTGGTCGTCCTAGCCATCTGGGGATTCGCAGCCGGGCTGACCGCAGTTCTCGGACGCGACGCCACCGTCGTCGGCACGCAGGCGGTGATGGGGCTCGTCGTCTTCGGCCGCTTCCCAGGAAGCGTCGCATCGTGCGGTGCTCACGCCGGCTGGGTGCTCGCCGGCGCTGGACTGCAGGGCCTGCTCGCCTTCGTCGTCAGGTCGCCGCAGCGATTCGCCACGGAGCGACGACTACTCACGGAGGTCTATCGGGAGCTCACGAAGCTGGCGCGCGATCCTGACTACAGCGCAACTACTGTCGCAGCCCAGACGACGCTCGTCGGCGAGCTGGTCGACCGTCGTGCCGCCGACGACGACACGGACCTGCTCCGCGGACTGACCGACGACGCCGACCGGATTCGTCTCGAGCTGCAATCGCTCGCCACGGTGTCGCAGCTCAACGAGGTCATGCTGATCACTGCGGGCGCCGCTGTCTGGCTGCTCGGCCTGGCCGAAGCGGTCCGTAGCGGATCGGCGGCGCCAGGTGAGCCCTCTGGACTCGAAGACGCCGTCGCACAGCTGCATGCGCTACGCGCTGCCGCGCCGGCCGGTCGACGCGGCACCGCGGCGAGGTATGCAGATGCGCGGGCATCCGCGTTGCTCGGCCAGCTACGGGCGAGCAACGGGCTGGTCGACGCCCTGGCAGGCATCCGCAGAATCGTCCTGCCACGACAAGCGAGCGGACCCGGCCAGACGGTGCTGTCTCTCCCCCGGCGTACGGCGACGACCGTGCAGCGAATGCGTGCCGCTGCGGCCGACCCGCGGTCGTCCGCGTTTCGCCACGCGATCCGGTTGGCCGTGCTCCTTCCGACAGCCGAGGCAATCAGCCACGTCCTGCCATGGCAGCGCGGCTATTGGGTAGTGCTGACCGCTCTCGTGGTGCTCAAGCCCGACTATGCCGCGACAACTCAGCGCGGCATAGCCCGGATCGTCGGCACGGGCGTCGGCGTCCTTGCCGCAGGCAGTCTCGTCGAGCTCGTGCATCCCGACGACGTGGCGCTCACCGCTCTCGTAGCAGTCGCGACCTGGGCTGCCTACGCCTGCTTCGCTGCCTCGTACGCCCTGTACTCCCTCGCGATCACCTCGCTGGTGGTGCTGCTGCTCACGCCGATTGGCGGAAGCTCGCTGTCGACGGTCGCCGACCGCGGACTCGACACGCTGGTCGGCGGCGGGCTCGCGCTTGCCGGTTACCTCGTGTGGCCGACCTGGGAGGGTCGTTCGCTGCCCGCCGCGGTCGACACGCTCCTCGAGGCCCTGGCGACGTACGCCGACGCGGTCCTTGGCCACTATGTCGCCCCCGACGACGCCGATCGCTCCGCCATCGGACGCGCGGCGATCATCGCTCGTCGCGCGCGCATCGCCGCGCTCGCTTCGCTCACGCGCGCCGCAGCGGAGCCCGCCCGGGGCGGCGCCGACCTCACCGACGCCAACCGGCGGCTCGCGGCCGCACGACGAATCGTTATCGCGCTACATGCGCTTCGAGCCACCATCGATGATGCGACCGAGCGCGTCGCCATTCCCGAGGCTGCGCCACTGCGAGACGCGATGGTTGCGGCCCTTCGATCGACTGCCCAGCGTCGTCCCGCTGACGTAGCTGACCTGAGAGCGATGCAAGAGAGCCTCGACGCCGACGTCGCAGGCGATCCGCATGGGTTACATGCGCGAAGGCTCTCCCTGCTCGCCGCGTATCTCGATCCGCTCGTCGACAGCATCGATACCCTCGCCCACGTCAGCGGCGATCCGTCAACGAAGCGACCGCACGTTTGACTCACCCGATGGCGGCAGCTGGCTCTCGACGTACGCCGCACCGGTCGCTCCGACGAACGCGTCGAGCTCGCCATCGGCCATGACCCTGGCGCGGACGATCCCGCCGGCAGCCTCTCGAGACAGTTCGACACGATCGAGCGCGAGATCGCTCGCGGCGAGCACGAGGTTGCCCGACCTCCGCCCACGCAGGATCGCCGGCTCGACGAGCAGCACCACATCCGAGAAGACCGCGCGAAGCGTCGCGACGACGGTCTTCGCCAGGGCGAACGGAGTGGCGTCGGAGATGTTGCAGACGTAGAGACCCTCATCCTGCAGCGCGGCGTGGGCGGCCTCGAGCGCCGGCAGCGGATAGACAGACATCACGGTGTCCGGCCCGGTGTAGACGTCACTGACCAGCAGATCCAGCGAGCCGGGCGCCGTCGCCGCCAGCGCGTCCATCGCGTCGGTCACCACGAGGTCGAACTTCGGCTGGGGGTCGAGGGAGAGCGCAAGCCCGGCGATCTCCTCGGACGCCTCGGCTACCCGCTGCGGTGACCCGGGATAGCGCTCGGCAATCCAGCGCGGCACGGTGCAAAGACCGCCCCCGAGATGCAGCGAAGCGAGCGGGACGTCCTCGGTGAACGCCGTCTCGATGACGTAGCTCATCAGCTGGACATACTCGAACTCCAGGTGCGCCGGGTCGTCGATATCGACGAAGGACTGCTCCGAAGCTCCGACCATCAGCCACCAGCCCGCCGGACGCTCGGCGTCGCGCAGCAGTTCGACTCTCACGCCTCGACGCTCACCCCTCGATCATCTCGGCCGGCAGTCGCGTTCGTGCGGCTGCGGTCGCCCCGACCGATGCAACCACCACGCAGCTGAGCGCCAGCCACTCTCGAACCCGCAGGTGCTGGCCAAGGAAGAGCAGCCCCGTCAGCGCGGCCATCGCCGGCTCGAGAGACATCAGTACGCCGAAGGTCGCCGCCCGCAGTCGACGCAACGCGAGCAGCTCGAACGAGTACGGCACGACCGAGGACAGCAGTGCGACGGCAAGGCCCTTACCAAGCACGCCTGGGCGCGCCAAGGCCGTGCCGCCAGACACCAGTCCATACGGCACCATCAGAACCGCGCCCACGATCAGGGCGACAGACAGCCCGCTCAGGCCAGGGACCGCCCGGCCCACGCGCTGCGACAACAGGATGTAGCCGGCCCAGAAGGCAGCCGCGACCGCGGCGTACAAGACTCCGGCGGTCGAGAGCTGCCCGCCGCCACGTGCGAGAAGAACGACACCGCCGGCCGCAAGCAACACCCACAACGCGTCGACGAGCCGCCGAGATCCGGCCACGGCAACCGCGAGCGGCCCGAGGAACTCGATGGTCACGCCGACCCCGAGCGGGATGCGGTCCAGCGCCAAGTAGAACGATGTATTCATCGCGGCGAGGACAATGCCGAAGGAGATCGTCAGACCGAGATCGCCTCGCGAGAGAACGCGGAACGACGGTCGGACGAAGCCGCCGAGCACGATCGCGGCGATCGCCAGTCGCAGGAAGACAGCACCACCGGCCCCGACAGTCGGGAACAGCTTGATCGCTACGGCCGCGCCGCTTTGGACACTTGCGATCGCGCCTACGACGAGAACCGGCGCTGGGACTACGTCGGCACTGCGCACGCCCCAAGTGTTGTCCACATCGTCCAGATGGCGATGGCGCGGAGCCGTCCGCGTCGTCGACGCTCGTCCGATGCCCACACGTATGCCGACACTCGCCGCGATTCGGCGTGCCTGCCCCGCTGAGTCGCCGCACGAGGGCCGGATCCGGTTGCTCTTCATCCGCGACAAAGGACAGATCGGGCTCGTCCAGACCGCGAGCGAGACCGCCAACAATGCCGACCAGTTCCTGGCGCGCTACCTCGCCGACATGATCACCGACGTCGCGGCACCGGCCGTCGTCGTGGTTGTAGGTCGTGACGACGGCCGGCCGACCCACTCGGACCGTCAGCTGTGGCGGATGCTCGTCGACCAGCTCGCACCGACGTCCACCACGATCCTGGACCTAGTCACGATCGGCCCGAGCCGAACGTGGTCGGTACGCCGAGCGCGCCCGCTCAGCCCACCCCGGCGTCCCTCGGGACGTAGATCGGCATCCCGCGCAGCGGCTCGCTGACGCGGAACACCACCCAGTGGGCGGCAACATCGGTGAAGTAGGACTGGTTCGTCACGAGAATGCTCCTGCCCAGAAACTGCACGCTCGTCGCGGTATCCCAGGGCACCGGCGAGTCGCTTCCCAAGCCAGCAACGCAGGTTGGCAGCTGCCAGACCTGGTGCCAGGCGCCGGCGTAGTCCGCGACCTCCACGACGCAATCTGCGGCGGGGCCGGCCATCGCCATGAACACATGCCGGTGGTCGGCTGACACGGCGAAGCCATCCGGCGCCTGCGCTGCCTTGCTCGACCACAGCGTCGTCATCTTCCCCGCCCCGTCGTGCTTGGTGATGCCGATTCGGTAGAGCCGGCCGCGGGCCGAGTTGTCAGGCAGGTCGAGCGACGTCAGACCACCCGTGGCCACCGTGACGAGGACGCTGCGATGGTTCGGCATCAGCACAATGCCGGCCGGACCGAACAGCTCGCCGTCGAAGCGCTTGTCGTTGAGCCAGACCGTCGCTTTGCCGCCATGAGGCGGGACGCGCCAGATCAGCTGTTGCGCGTAGTCGGTGACGAGCATCGCGCCGTCCGGCAGCCACGCGGCGTAGTCGGGCTCGGGTGCGTTGTCGAGCAGGGTGTTGCTGCACGAGGTCGTGCGGTGGGCCGCCGTACAGGTTGGTACGTCCGCGAACGTCGCGTAGGTGTGCTGCTTTCCGGTGCGCGGATCGAGGACGAGCACCCGCGCCGGCTCCTGATCGAGGATGTAGAGCCGACCATGACGGTCACGTGCCGCGATCTGGATGCCATGCGCCTTCTTCGGCGTCTGGCCCAAGATGGCGAACGTGCGCAGCAGCTTGCCGTTGTCGTCGTACTCGAAGACCTTCGACGGTGAGCTATCTGTGCCGGCGATGTCTTCGAACGTGCCGACGAAGACGCGATGCTGGTTGGGTGTCACCAAGGTCAGCGACGGCTCACCCGGCGCGGCAATGTGCGCGAAGATCATGACCTTGGGCGGGCTTGCCGCACTTGCACTCTGTGCGAATGCCGCTGCTCCGATTGCCAGTGCCGCCGCGAGGTTGCGGAGCCTCATAGCTTTGCCTTTACCTCGTCGGCGGCTCGGTAGCCGGAGCGGACCGCGCCGTCCATGTAGCCGTGCCAGTAGGTCGCGGTCTCGGTTCCTGCCCAGTGGATCCGCCCGATCGGCTTCGCCATGTGCGGGCCGTACTCGCTGATCGTGCCGGGCGCAGCAATCGCAACCGGGCATCCTCGGGTCCATTGCTCGCGGGTCCAGTCCATGACTACAACCGATGTCGGCTTCGGGATCGGCTTGCCCTTGTTGAAGAAGGTCGAGAAGTTCGACAGCACCGCTTGCTTTAGGGCCTCCGGGCGCCCGCTGAACTTGCGCGCCTCGTCGCCTCCCACGAACCCGAGCAGTCCACCGATCTTGCCGTCCTGTGGCGAGACGTCAAACGTCGTCTTGGCCGGACCCAGTGTGCTCACCGCGGCACCGTTCAGGCCGTTGTCCCGCCACCAGGGACGCTCGAAGAACGCCTCTACCTTCATCAGCTGACCCTGTGGGCTGCGCTGCGTCAGCGAGTCACGCGCGGAGGGCAGCAACGGGGCGTACTCGATCCGTCCGGCCAGTGTCGGCGGGATCGCAACGACGACGTACTTCGCGTGGAACGTCTCGTCGTAGGTCGCGACCGCTACGCCGCCGGCGTGCTGGGTGATCTTGTAGACGGGACTGTCGAGCCGGATGTGTTGCATTCCGATTCGACGTGCGAGGCGGATCGAGATCATCTGTGCCCCCTCGACGAATCGCTGCGCCTGCGCGCCGCCCCGCGTGTCGATCAGCCGCTCGAAGGTGCCGGGCGTCGAACCATCCGTAGCAGTTGAAACATAGGCGAGCGCATCGAGCAGCGAAACCTCACGTGGCTCGGCGCCGACAAGCGCCTCGAATGCCGCCGAGACGACCTTCATGAACTTGTCGGTGGCGACGACGGCAACCCCACGCAGCCAGGTGTCGAGCGTCTCGCGGTCGTAAGGCCCGGCGTTGACCGCCTCCCACGGCGCATCGACCGGAATCGTCGTCGCCAGCTGGTCGATCAACTCGATCACCGCGACCAGGTCGGGCAGGATCGTCGGGTCCGGCGGCGCCGTACCCAGCAGCGGGGTGGTGTCGCTGTAAGTAATGACGCCACCGTCGTAGAACACCTGCTTGCCGTCATCGGGCTGGGTGAACGCGTGAACCCCCATCTCCTTCGCCAGCTTCGCGATCTGGGTCTGGGTCGGGCCGATCCACGTACCTCCGAGATCGCCGTGGTAGCCGTTCGGCAACGGGTGGTTGAGCGTCCGGCCACCGACCCGGTCGCGGGCTTCGAGGACCACGACGGAGTGCCCGTGCTCCTGGAGCTCGCGCGCGGCGGACAGGCCGGCGAGACCGGCACCGACCACGACCACGTCGACGTCCCGGCGTCGTCGCCTCAGCGGCGTCTTCCCTGCCACCGCCAACGCGGCGCCACCGCTCAGCAGACCGCGTCTGGTGATGTCTGTCATCGCCGGTTTACGTCCCTTCCTACGGCACGAGCGATCCGGCGAGCGTCGATTGCGAGCTCCCGGAACATCCCGCTCATCGGATTAGTGAAGCCGGTGAACCACAGGTGCGGTGCGGCCGGGTGACATCGCGCACCGTGCACCGCCGGACGACCGTCCGGATTCAGCACCCCAAGGTGTCCGACAAGTGGCTCCAGCCCGCGTCGATATCCGGTCGCAACGACGATGGTGTCGGGACTGACCACCGAATCGTCAGCGAGGCGGACCTCGGCTGCATGGAACTCTGCGGGTGCTGCAACGACCTCGATCTTGCCGGCCTTGACCAACTCGACGAAACCGATGTCGAGCATTGGGATCGCATCGTCGCGGCGCACGCGTTCGTACAGTCCCTCGGTTGGCGCCGGCAGGCCGTAGGCCGTCAGGTCCCCGAGAGTCAGCCGCCGCATCACTTTCGCGATCGGGTCGAAGATCGGGGTCGGGGCATAGCGAAACACCACTCCGAGCAGCTGGTTGGGTACGCCATTCTGGTCGCGGAGGACGATGTGCGGCGGCGTCCGAATCGCGATCCGAACCCGCGCGGCACCCGACTCGACCAGGTCGACGGCGATCTCGGCGCCGGTATTGCCAGACCCGACGACCAGAACGTCCTTGCCGACGTACGGCTTCGCGTTGCGGTAGCGGCTCGCGTGGAGCAGCTCGCCTCGAAAGTCGCCAACGCCCGGCCAGTCGGGCACGACTGGAGTGTGGTTGTAGCCGGTCGCGACCACGACGTGTTCGGCCGTCCGCTCGCCCTGCGGGCTGTGCAATAGCCAGGCATTCGCGCTGCGCTCGATGCGGTCGATGGTGGTGTTGAAGGCGGGGCGGATCCCGTGGTGATCGGCATAGGCCTCGAGGTAGCGCACGACGTCGTCGCGCGCGACCCAGCTGCCGTAGTCCTTGGGAATCGGGAAGTCGGGCAGGTTGGACAACCACCGCACCGTGTGGAGGTGCAGTCGCTCGTAGTGGGTGCGCCATGCGGACGCGACGGCATCGGCACTGTCGACGACCTCGGTGTCGACGCCGCGGCCGCGAAGAGTGGCTGCGACGGCTAGGCCACCAGGGCCCGCACCGATCACGACCACGTCAGCCATTCGGTCAGCCTGCCGCATCACGGGCCGCGATGTCCTGCGCCGCCCCGTTCACCACCTCCTCGATGACACTCGGCGGCAGCTGGCGATCGAGGCCACTTTCGATGAGCTGGGCGAGCGAGTAGTACGGGTCGGAGCCCAGCGCGCGGTCGAGTGCGATGTTGGCCAACGTGCCATCCCCAGTCGCGTACGCGAACCACGCGAGCACTGTGCAGATGGGCGCGTCGTGCGGTGGCGGGATTCGGCGTAGGACAACCCGCAGCAGCGCCAGCACCTGTGCGCGTCGCTGCGCTGACGCGGCCTGGAGCAGCAGGTCGTCTCGCGCCCCGATGTCCTCACACAGTGCCGCGAGCGAGGCGGACTCGGCGTCGGTGACGACGCCTCGCGGGTCCTGAAGGCGGGCGGTGAGGCGGTCGACCAGCCTCGCGAGCTCGACACGGCGGTGCTCGACAGTCATCGCAGCGACACGGGACCTCGCCCGTGTCACGCGCCGGCGCTGGGTCGGCGTGGCCGCCGACGACTCGGTCGCGAGTGAGCTGACGAGCGACGCGCGATCGGCGAGCACACTGCTGCCCGACAGCACGAGCGATGCTTCCAAGGTGGTCAGCTCGGCCGTGCGAGGGCCCTCGATAGCCACGCCCTCCGGCGGACAGCATCCGTCACCGGCACACAGATACGACCACCAACGATCGTGTTGGACCAGGAGCGCGTCGCTGACCCAGAGGTCGGGATGTTCGAAGAGCTCGCCGATCAGATCGACGTAAGGCAGCTTGCCGCCCACCACGGCCTGCTCGCTATAGACCGCCAGGAGGACAGTGTCGGCGCCGGCGACAGTCGCCCGCGCCGCGACCTCATCGGCGGCTTCTCCGACCGGCTCGAGCGTGTCGAGGTCGAAGCGCAACGTCAGCCCGAGCGCCGCCCGGTCACCGTGCAGACAGCTGATGACGAGGCTTTCGGTGGGCTGGTAGCCCAACAACATCGGTAGGGCGAGTGCAAGCTCGCCAGGTGAACCAAGTCGAACAGTAGGTCGAGTCATCCAGCGACGGTGCGGTGCCCGACGGGTGTTGGCTGCCTGGGAGAGCAAGTCGTGGACGGGCGTCAGGACTCCACAGGCTTGATCAGTGTCATGACGTGTTCCAGCAGACCTGCACAGCCGGCCTCGACCATCGCCAGCACCCGCTCGAACCCGTCGCCGCGGTCGTAATAGGGATCAGGCACGTCAAGGTCACCGCCTCGACTCGCGGGATCGAACGACCGCAGCCGCACCACCTTCGCTACAGCGTCAGGCGGGGCGAGCCACTTCAGCGACTGCAGATTCTTGCCGTCCATCGCGATCACGAGGTCGCGATCCGCGAACCAGGCGACCTGGAACTGCCGCGCCACATGCCGATCGTCGTCGTACCCGTGAGCCCGCAGGGTCTCGATGGTGCGCGGGTCGGCAGGCCCACCGGCATGCCAGTCGCCGGTCCCCGCGCTGTCAACCAACACCCGATCGCTCAAGCCCGCGCCCTCGACCATCGAGCGCATCACCACCTCGGCAATCGGTGAGCGACAGATGTTGCCCATGCAGACGAAGCAGATCCGGTACGGCGCGGGCATCTCCCTAGTGTGGTGGGCATGCTGATCGGCTTCGGCGCCCCGGTCTCCGGATCGTGGGCCGTCCCCACCACCCAGACCGAGATCGCCCGACGCGCCGAGGAGCTCGGCTACGCGTCGTTGTGGACGTTCTCCCGGTTGATCTACTCCGACTGGCCGCAAGCACAGCGGCTGGCCCCGCCATACCGCAGCGTGCACGACCCGATCGTCGTTGCGGCCTACCTGGCGGGGGTTACCGAAAGGATCCGACTCGGGCTCGCAGTCGTCAACGCACCGTTCTATCCGCCAGTCGCTCTCGCCAAGGCGCTCAACAGCGTCGACATCGTCTCGAACGGCCGACTCGATGCCGGGCTCGGAATGGGCTGGTCGCCGGACGAGTACGAGGCAACCGGGACCGACATGACTCGCCGGGGCGCGCGGTTGACCGAGTATCTCGAGTGCCTCCAGGAGATCTGGACCGGTGACCCCGCGGAGTTCAGTGGCGAGTTCTACCGCGTGCCGCGCGGCTGGATCGACCCCAAGCCGGTGCAGCGGCCGCACCCGCCTGTGCTGCTCGGCGGCACGGCAGACGCGGCGGTGCGGCGCGCGGGAGCGCTCGCCGAGGGCTGGATCTCCTCGAGCCGAGTCGGCCCCGACACGCTTCCGCACGCGATCGACCAGGTGCGCGCCGGCGCGGCGGAGGCGGGTCGCGACCCGGACTCGGTGCGAATCGTGATCCGCGGCGTCGCCCGACTACGCGACGCGCCCGACAAATCCGCGGGGCCGCTCACCGGGCCGATCGATGTGATCCGCGAAGGACTCGCGAAGTACGCCGAGCTCGGCGCCACGGAGGTGTTCCTCGATCTCAACTTCGACGAGCTGATCGGCACCCCTGATGCCGACCCGGCACGCTCGATCGAGGTCGCTCACCAGATGCTCGAGGCGTTCGCTCCGGCGTAGCGTTTACCGATGTCCTCGGACCGTCCGCCGCGACTTCGACCGATCTCGCCTGGGACGATCGCGGACAACGTACGTGCACCCGAGGGTCTCGACGAGACCGAGTTGATCCAGCGGCTCTACGACGCACTGGAGACTCTGCCGCCCGCAGAACGCGCGGCGGCCGTCGTCGCAATCGGGTTCGCAGAGGGCGCGGCAGGCGTTGCTGTCGAGCTCGAGCTGGAACCTGCAGATGCGGACGCGCTCACCCGTAACGCGCTCCAGCTATTGCGTGGCGCCCTGGCAGATGTCGACCTGTCCGAGTCGGCGTACTTCGGTCGCCTGGAACGCCGCAGACATACGAAAACCTCGGAGGCTTAACTCCTCCGAGGTTCTCGTAAAGCCCGACTCGCCAGGTCTGCCTCTCGGCAAAGGTTCGCTCGAAGCGACAAAGGTTAGGACCGGGGGCCATGGAACGAGCCGGACGAACACCTTGCGGCATCCGTGCTGGTTAACGTACCGCAGCCGCCCGTCCATTCCCGCATGCGTGCCATCATCCGAACATGACGAGATGGACAGCCGCCGACATTCCCGACCAGTCGGGCAAGGTCGCGGTCATCACCGGGGCCAATAGCGGCCTCGGCTATCACACAGCGCTCGAGCTTGCCCGCCGCGGCGCCCGCGTAGTCGTCGCGTCGCGCAGCGATGTACGCGGCAAGGAAGCGGTCGCACGCATCATTGCGGAGGTCCCGGACTCCGACCTCGATCTGCGCTCGCTCGACCTGGCGAACCTGGCCAACATCCGTACGTTTGCCGACGGCGTTGCGTCGTCGTACCCCTCGATCGACCTTCTCATCAACAACGCCGGCGTCATGGCCATCCCGCGGAGCACGACGGTGGATGGCTTCGAGATGCAGTTCGGGACCAACCATCTCGGCCACTTCGCGCTGACGGGACATCTGCTGCCCAACCTGCTCGGCACTCCTGGTGCCCGCATCGTCACGGTGAGCAGCACGGCGCACAAGCCCGGGCACATCAACTTCGACGATCTGATGGCAGAGCAGCGCTACCGCAAGTGGAACGTCTACTCCAACACCAAGCTCGCGAATCTGCTGTTCACCTACGAGCTGCAGCGAAAGCTTGCCGCTGCTGGCTCTTCTGTCATCGCGGTCGCGGCGCACCCCGGGACATCAGCGACCAACCTCGTCACCGTCAGCGCCCAGGACAACCTCATCAAGCGGATCGTTATGCCGGCCGGCGCGAGGCTGATCAGCCAGTCGGCCGCGAAGGGCGCACTCCCCCAGCTGTACGCAGCGACCGCTGCGGATGTGCAGGGCGGGGAGTACTTCGGACCAAACGGCATCGCCGAGTCCTTCGGCTACCCGAAGCGCGTCGACTCGATTCCCGAATCCAAGGACTTGGAGGTCGCGGCGCGGTTGTGGTCGGTGTCCGAAGGCCTGACCGGTGTGACCTACGACCCGCTGGCCTAGCGGTTAGGCCGCGTCCCAGTCGACGGCGACCAGGTTGGGGTTCGTCTGGTCGACCTTGACTGGCAGGAGCGAGCCGGGCGTGAGCTTGCCGATCAGGCCCATAACTCCCCCGTACAGTGGTGCTACTGAGGCTTGCGCTTAGCCTCTCGATAGCGCAGCGCAGCGTCCAGTGTGACCTTCCGGATCCGCACGGTTCCCGGCGTCACCTCGACGCACTCGTCCTCACGGCAGAACTCCAGCGACTGCTCGAGGCTGAGCACCTTGTGCGGGATCAGCGGCACGAGGACGTCGCCCGAGCTCTGGCGCATATTGGTGAGCTTCTTCTCCTTCGTCGGATTGACGTCCATGTCGTCCGATCGGGAGTTCTCACCAACGATCATGCCCTCGTAGACCTCCGTGCCCGGGCCGACGAACATCGTGCCGCGGTCCTGCAGGTTCGCGAGCGCAAAGCCAGTGGTCGGTCCGGTTCGGTCGGCGACGAGCGAGCCGGTCGGTCGGGTCCGCAACTCGCCGAACCAGGGCTCATACCCCTCGTGCACGTGGTGCAGCAGTCCAGTGCCGCGAGTCTCGGTGAGGAACTCGGTGCGGAAGCCGATCAGGCCACGCGCGGGCACGAGGTACTCCATGCGGATCCAGCCGGTGCCGTGGTCGACCATCTGCTCCAGGCGGCCCTTGCGAAGCGCCATCAGCTGGATCAGCACACCCTGGTAGTCGCTCGGAGCATCGATCGTCAGCCGCTCGACCGGCTCGTGCAGCTTGCCGTCGATCTGACGCGTGACGACCTGGGGCTTGCCTACCGTGAGCTCGAAGCCCTCGCGCCGCATGAGCTCGACGAGGATCGCCAGCTGCAGCTCGCCGCGGCCCTGGACCTCCCAGGTATCAGGCCGTTCGGTCGGAAGGACCCGGATCGAGACGTTGCCGACGAGCTCGGCATCCAGGCGGTTCTTCACCAGTCGCGCGGTGAGCTTCTTGCCGGTCTGGCCGGCGAGCGGGGAGGTGTTGATGCCGATCGTCATCGAGATGTTCGGCTCGTCGATGTGGATAACCGGCAGGGGCTTCGGGTCCGCCGGGTCGGCCAAGGTCTCGCCGATCGTGATCTCCGGGATGCCGGCGATCGCGACGATGTCGCCGGGACCTGCGCTCTCGATCGGGACCCGCTCCAGTGCGACGGTGCCGAGCAGCTCGGTGAGGCGGACGTTCTCGACCGTGCCATCGGCCTTGCACCAGGCGACGTTCTGGCCCTTCTTCAGCTCGCCGTTGTGGATCCGGCACAGCGCGAGACGTCCGAGGTACGGCGAGGCGTCGAGGTTGGTCACGTGGGCCTGAAGCGATGCGCCCTCGTCGTACTCAGGCGCCGGAATCGTCTCGCGCAGTACCTGGAACAGCGGCTCGAGGTCCGGACTGTCCGGGCTCGAGCCGTCGGCAGGGCGATTGAGCGAGGCCTGACCGGTCTTCGCCTGGCAGTAGACGATCGGGAACTCGATCTGGTGCTCGTCCGCCTCGAGGTCGAGGAACAGCTCATATGTCTCGTCGACGACCTCCGCGATCCGGGCGTCTGAGCGGTCGACCTTGTTGATGATCAGGATGACCGGAAGGTTCGCCGCAAGGGCCTTGCGCAGCACGAACCGGGTCTGTGGGAGCGGGCCTTCGCTCGCATCGACCAGCAGGGCGACCCCGTCGACCATCGACAGCGCACGCTCCACCTCGCCGCCGAAGTCGGCGTGACCGGGAGTGTCGACGATGTTGATCGTCATGCCGCCGTGGCGGACCGCGGTGTTCTTCGCGAGGATGGTGATGCCCTTTTCGCGCTCGAGGTCCATCGAGTCCATGACGCGCTCGTTGACGCTTCCCTCGTCGGCCTGGTGCGCGGAGAAGGCCCCTGACTGCCAGAGCATGGCGTCGACAAGCGTTGTCTTGCCATGGTCGACGTGGGCAATGATCGCCACGTTTCGAAGGTCGCTGCGTTGGGCCACGACATGCCAGGCTACGGGTCGCGGACGATCATGCGACTTGTCAGACGCTCGCTACCCCGGAGCAGCGTCAGCGCCTGACAAGTCGAGGTTCTCCCAGATGGCGATGTCGGCCATTGCCGGTTCGGCCAGGTCAGCCGGCATCGAGGAATAGGTGATCGAGGCTCTGGCCAGCCTCGCGAGGTCCGCTCGGGAGTAGCCCAACGCGTCACGGACCGACGCGTACTGCTCTACGAGTGATGCACCGAACAGCAGCGGGTCGTCGGCGGCGATCACGACGGGTACGCCCGCATCCTCGAGGCGGTGCACCGGCAGGTCGGCGGGGTCGGTCACCACTCCAAGCGCAAGGTTGGATGCGGGACACACTTCGCACGCGATACCGCGCTCGGCTAGCAGCGCAAGCACCGCGGGGTCCTCGACCGCCCGTACCCCATGCCCGATCCGGCAGGGCTCGAGGGCCCGAACCGTCTTCGCTACCGACTCCGCGCCGAGCAGCTCGCCCGCGTGCGGCACGGCAAGCAGTCCGCCTTCGCGGGCGATGCGGAACGCCTTCGCGAAGCTCTCGGTCGCCCCTTGCCGCTCGTCGTTGGACAACCCGAAGCCGATGACACCTTGGGAGGAGTACCGCACCGCGAGGCGGGCAAGCGTCTCAGCTTCCCACGGCGGGCGCGTACGGTTCGCGGCGACGATCAGCCGTACGCCGACACCCGCCATCGCCTCGGCCTCGATCGCCGCCGCGCAGAACACCTCCATCGCGGTCACCAGGTCACCGAGTCGGACGGCGTAGCCGCTCGGGGTGATCTGCAGCTCCAGCCAGCGCGAGCCGTTGGCCGCCTCGTCCTCGGCGATCTCACGGATCAGGCGCGAGACGTCGGCCTCGGTGCGAAGTACGCCGCGGGCAAGGTCGTAGAGGCGCTGGAAGCGAGGCCAGCCGAGCAGGCGCCAATCGTCGGAGGCATCGTCGACGAGCCGCTCAGGCAGCCGGATGCCATAACGCTCCGCAAGGTCGATCAGCGTCGCGTGCCGCATCCCGCCAGTCAGGTGCAGATGCAGGTGCGCCTTCGGGAGCGCCACCAGATCTGCCTCCGTCATGGCCTGACCTTAGAGGCCTCGTAAGGTGACGAAATGCGGATCGCGACGTGGAACGTCAACTCCGTGGGCGCCCGGCTGCCCCGGCTCAACGAGTGGCTCGAGCTCGCGGCTCCAGACGTGCTGTGCCTGCAGGAGATCAAGTGCGCCACGGACGCCTTCCCGGGCGAACGCGCCGAGGAGCTGGGGTACGAGGTCGCCGCCCATGGCGAAGGTCGATGGAACGGCGTCGCAATCCTTTCCCGAGTCGGGCTGGATGACGTCACCCGCGACTTCCCAGGGCAGCCGGCGTACACGCCGCCGCCCGACGAGGACGATGCCGCGCTGATCGGCACCCCACCGAAGGTCGAGGCGCGAGCCGTTGGCGCTACGTGCGGCGGCGTACGGGTGTGGTCGCTCTACGTCCCGAACGGACGGACCCTCGACAGCCCGCACTACACGTACAAGCTCGAGTGGCTCGATGCACTACGGACCGCGGTAGCGCCGGAGATCGCCGCCAACGAACGCTTCGTGATCACCGGTGACTTCAACGTCATCCCCGCCGACGACGACGTCTGGGACGCGTCGAAGTTCGTCGGCTCCACGCACGTCACCGAGCCCGAGCGCAAAGCACTTGGTGCGCTTCGCGACCTTGGCCTGACCGATGTCATGCCGCGTGCCATGAAGTACGACACGCCCTATACCTACTGGGACTACCGAGCCGGGATGTTTCACAAGAACCAGGGCATGCGGATCGACCTGTTCTATGCGACCGCAGCACTCGCGGGCGCCGTCAAGGACGCGTACGTCGACCGCGACGCCCGTAAGGGCACCGGACCGTCAGACCACGCCCCCGTCGTCGTCGATCTCTGATCCGAGGTCGGACTTCCGCCGCATCCTCACGGCCGACCCCCCGAGGAGCACGGCGCCAAGAAGGATCATCGCCGCGGGAACGATGAGCAGCCAATGTAGGTGAACGCTCGTCGTGTGGGTCAGCAGATAGCTGCCCGCCACGGACAGGAAAGCAACCCCGAACACCAGCGACCATGGGTCGAGATCATGAGTTCGCATCGTGCACCTCCAGATCGCCGAATCCGCCCTGCAGGTGCAGGGTCAGAGTTCCATCGTGGGCCCGCGCCGGCAGCGTCGTAGTCGTCGTGATTCCGCTGCCGTCCTGCTCGTGGCCAAGTAGATAGACCCGGCCGGCCCCGACCTTCGCGTCGACCACGAGGCCCATGCCGTCGGGCACGGTCACCATCAGCCGACCTACCCCGATCCGAGCGGCGACGGTGACAGACCGCGTCGGATCGAGACCCGTCAGATCGAGGTCGGCCTTGCCGGCGCCGAGGACGTACGACGACGACAGGTCCCCCGGCATCGGCGTCCAGTCACGCGTTCCCGCACTCCAGGTGAGGTCTCGCGGAAGCGCGTCGGCGATGCCCAGCATCGCTACGAGCAGCAGACCAATCGGGATGATTGCTCGGGCTCGACCGGCGAACGTGCCGACGACCAGCCCGACGCCAGCCACCGCTACACAGATCGCGAGGACGTCCGCGGGCTGCGGGTGCGCCGCGCCCGAGCTGGCAACGAGCGACAGCACGCCCGCGGCGAGCACGATCAGGCCGAAGGTCAGCCAACCGAGCCAGGCTGGTTCCTTCGGCGATCTCGGCAGCGGCGGCGTGGCCACCCATTCGTAGGCCGGCTTTGCCGCCGTCGGCGCAGCGGGCGATGGGGATGCCGACGGCGCTGTCTGGACAGTCGCCGCGCGCACCACTCTCGGGGCTCGTGGCGGGAACAGGCCATGGCCGTGCTGGCGGCCGATGAGCTCGGTAAGAAGCAGTGCAGCCAGTACGGCCACGGCGGCCGCGCCGTAGGTGTGTCCGAAGATGTGGGCGTTCGCCAGGAAGACCACGACGCTGACGCCGACGATCGCCAGCAGAACCACCTGTCGCAGGTCCCAACGTCCCCGCGTGAGCCAGCGCTCGAGCCTCGTTTCCGGCGCAGCCTCGTCGGGAATCAGCAACCACGCGAGGACATAGACAACGACACCCGCTCCACCGAAGACGGTGAGTGCGGCGAGCACGACGCGGAAGATGACCGGGTCAACGTCGAAGTAGCGAGCGGCGCCCTGACAGACTCCGGCGACAACGCGGCCGTCGTGGGCACGCGTGAGTCGCCGTCGCTGGGTAGCGGCAGGCATGTCAGCAGTGGTCATGGCACTGATCGTGCTGGCTCGGCGGCGTCGTGCCATCAGGGACGAACCCTGAGATCGACCCTGAACCTGTCCGTGACGCGGTCCGGGGACTCCGGGCCGTGTGACGATCTGTTCATGGCTGTGCAGCAAACCGCTGGTCCGCCGGCCGCGCAGCCGATCCGGCGGCTGTACCGGCGACGTGATGGTCGGCTCGTAGCCGGCGTCGCCACCGGACTGTCGGACCACCTGGGCATTGACTTGCTGCGCCTCCGCATCGCCTTCGTCGTGTCCATCATCATCGGCGGCGTCGGCGTCTTGATCTATGCGGCGTTCTGGGTCGTCCTGCCCGAAGGCGGCGGAGGCGGCGCCGACCACGAAGCGACTGACTCTTGGCTACAGCTCGTCGGGTTCGCAGCGCTCGGCGCCGCGATGCTGCTCGTCGGACAACTGCTCGGTGTTGGCGCATCACTGCTGTGGCCCGCCGCGATCACCATCACCGGCGCAGCGATCCTCTGGCGGCAGGCCGACGAATCGAGTCGCAATCGGTGGCGAAGTGCCGCCGACCGTCAGCGCGAAGCGCTCGCCGGCGCCCGCGGACGCACCGCCGCGCGCTACCTCGCCGGCATCGCGCTCGTCCTCGCCGGTCTCGGCACGTTCCTCGCAACCCAGGATGCATTCCCGGTAGCACGTCGGGCGGCACTACCGGTGGCGGTCGTCACCCTCGGTCTCGTGCTCGTCATCGGACCATGGCTACTGCGGTATTGGCGAGAGGCCAGTGACGAGCGCACAGCGCGGATCCGCGAGCAGGAGCGTGTCGAGCTCGCCGGGCGCGTCCACGACTCGATGCTGCAGACGCTGACCTTGATCAACCGGCGGGCTAACGACCCTGAGCAGGTTCGACGGCTCGTGCGGCACTCCGAGCGCGAGCTGCGCGGCTGGCTTTACCGTCCGCAGCCTTCCGCAGCGTCACTGCAGGCGATGGTGACCACGGCTTGCGTTGATGTAGAAGACGAGTACGACGTCGTGATCGACGTCGTGGCGGTCGGCGACCACGACGCGACGACCGACGCCGAGCCGATCGTCCAAGCAATGCGCGAGGCTGCCGTCAACGCCGCCAAGCACTCTGGCGTGAAGCAGATCTCGGTCTACGCCGAGGTCGGCGAGG
>DATAVE010000065.1:0-6606 GCA_036267875.1 Mycobacteriales bacterium | reverse complement strand
GTTCATCGGCTGGTACGGCGTCTCCGGTGAGTCACTGGTCGCCAAGCAGCTGCCCTACGTCGCGAGCGCCGGTCTGCTCGGCGTCGTGCTGGTCGCGATCGGCAACCGGATCTTCATGATCAACGACCTGCGCCACGACTCCGGGCGGCTCGACCGGCTCGAGGAGATGGTGGCGGAGCTGCACTCCGTGCTGCTCGCACGCAGCGACGCGGTCGCCGATGCTCCGACCGCTGGCGCCCGCAGCACCTCGAAGCCCTTCCGCGCGGTGGCGCGCGGTGCCAGCTACCACCTGCCAGACTGCGCGATGGTCGTCGGCAAGAAGGCCGACGAGATCAGCCGCGCTGACGTCACCAGTCGCGGGCTCCGCCCGTGCCGGATGTGCCACCCCGACGCCGCCTGAGACCTCGACTCCCTCGATGACCCTCGACCCACGGCTTGCCGCAGCGGCTGGCAGCCAATCCGGCGGAAGCCGGTTGCTCGACGCGATCCCCACGCGGCTGCGTCACTGGGGCTGGTTGGCCGCATTGGTGTTCGTGCTCTGGGTCTACGCCGCGGACCCGGGTGACTGGTCCTACTACGGCCAGCAGATCGTCGCAGGCCTGTCGATCGGCGCAGTAGCTGCGCTTGGTGGTACTGGTCTCGTAGTCGCCTATCGGGCGACTGGCGTCTTCAACTTTGCCTTCGCCGGCATCGCCACGGCGTGCGCATTCATCATGTACGAGTTCACGACCAAGAACAGCGTGCCGGTCTGGCTCGGCCTGCTGATCGTCGTACTGGTCATTGGCCCCGCGATCGGCGTCCTGATGGACTTGATCGTGTTCCGGCCACTGGACCGTCGCTCAGCCGGAACTGCCGAGAAGCTCGTCGCGAACCTCGGCGTACTGATCCTGCTGCTCGGCATCGGCGGCGTGATCTACGGCGAGAACAGCTACCAGCCGAAGACCATCTTCTCCCTCGGTCAGGCCTTTCAGATCGGCAGCGGAAGCAGCGCGGTCTCGATCTCGTGGACGGTCGTCGGCAACGTCGCGATGGTCGTGGGTGCGGCCGGTGGACTGGTCCTGCTGTTCCGCTTTACCGGTCTCGGTCGGCAGGTGCGCGCCGTGGTCGACCGCCGTGGACTGGCTGAGCTGTTCGTCGTCAATGCCAACCGCATCTCGATGCTGTCCTGGGCGATCGCCGCGGGGTTCGCCGCGTTGGCGGGTGTGCTCGACTCCCCGACCGTCGGGCTGCAGAACGGCGCGCTCGCGCTCCAGGTGCTGCAGATCATCGGCGTCGCGGTCGTCGCGCGACTTCGCAACATCGGTACGGCCGTCGCCGCCGGCATCGGGCTTGGCCTGGTGGGCAGTCTCGGGTCGGCGCTGGTGACACCGCGGTATCCGCATTGGCTGCACTGGCTGCCGAGCGTCAACGACAACATCGTCGTCCAGATCCCGGTGCTGACGACAGTCGTCTTCCTGCTGATCTACCGCAACCTCGACGAGTCCGGCGGCGGCGGTACGGCGGGCGTCGTCACGGCGACCTTCAGTCGGATCGGGCAGCGGAGCACCGCGGCGACGTTGCAGGGTGTGCTCGCCGTCGGGCTGGTCGCGATCGTCGTACCAGCGCTGCTGTCGGGCGCGAACCTCGTCACCGCGCAGGAGGTCGTGGCCTACTCGGTCGCGTTCCTGTCGATCGTTGCGATCACCGGCTTCAGCGGCCACCTCTCACTTGCTTCAGCGGCCTTCGGTGGACTCGGCGCCTACATCACCGCGCGGCTGTCGAACGGCCTGCTGCCGTTGCCGTACAACACGTCGATTCCACACTTCCCGGTGATCCTCGCGATGATCGTCGGTGCCCTGGTTGTGATCCCGATCGGGGTCGTCGTCGGCTATCCGGCGTTGCGTCGCCGCGGCCTGATCCTGGGCCTCATCACGCTGGCGTTTGCGCAATGCGTCGATGCGTTCATCTTCCAGAATCCCAGTTGGACGAGCGGCCGCAACAGCAACCGACCCAACCTGTTCGGGTGGTCACTGTCGGGGGACCGGACGTTCCTCTACTACGAGCTCGTCGTGCTCGGCCTCGTCCTGCTGCTGGTCCGCAACCTGCGCAGCGGCTCGCTTGGCCGGGTGCTCGGCGCGATGCGCGACAGCGAGCGCGGCGCGGTCAGCGTCGGCATCTCGTTGCGTCGCTACAAGCTGCTCATCTTCGGTGCCAGTGCGTTCATCGCCGCGATCGGCGGCAGCCTGATCGTCCAGCAGCAGGGCACGCTCAACGTCAACCCGGACGGGCCGTTCTCGCCGCTGTTCAGCCTCTACTGGTTCGGCGCGGTCGTTGTATTCGGACTCTCGTACCGGTCGAGCGCGATCCTCGCCGCGACGCTGTATGTGTCGGTCGACGTCGCTACCGGCAAGACCGGTTCGAGTTTGATCGTCATCGGTGCGATCGCAGTTCTCGTCGGCTACCTGCCGGGTGGCGTCATCGGCACCGTGCTGCGCTACGTCCGTGGTGACGGGGTCGGCCCGTCGCCGGCGCAACGCAGCCTTGCGGCCTTCGCCGCTCGTCGGGCCGCGGTCGAGGACGCCCCGCCGCCGGGGCACGATCTGCAGCCGTCGGCGTTTGCCAGCCGACTCATCGCGGGGAGTGACTCATGAGCGCAGGCGATCTGCGGGGGGCGGTGCTCGAAGCGCGCGACATCACGGTGCGTTTCGGCGGGTTCGTGGCGGTCAACAACGCGAGCCTTACCGCGCAGCCGGGTCAGGTCACCTCGCTGATCGGTCCGAACGGCGCCGGAAAGACGACGATGTTCCACGCCATCAGCGGCATCCTGAATCCGGAGAAGGGCGCCGCCTATCTCGACGGGCGAAGCATGAAGGGCATGACGCCCGACAAGCGGGCGCGGGCCGGGATGGCGAGGACGTTCCAGATCCTGGAGCTCTTCACCGGGCTGTCCGTCGCGGAGAACCTTCAGGTCGCGGTCGAAGGTCGAGCGAGCCAGCACATCTGGCGTGACCTCTTTTCGCTGCGTCACCCGGATAATCCGGGTGTGCTTCGCCAGGTACGCGAGGCGATGGACCTCGTCGGGATCGCCGATCTTGCCGACCGTCCGGCCGGCTCGCTGCCCACTGGGCTCTCGCGGCTGGTCGAGCTGGCGCGGGCGCTGTGCACCGACCCAAAGGTGCTCTTGCTCGACGAGCCCGCCAGCGGCCTGTCCAACTCCGAGACCGAGCGGCTGCACTCCGTGCTCAGCTCGTTGGCAGACCTCGGCCTGACGATCCTGCTGGTCGAGCACGACATCGAACTCGTTATGGCGCTGTCGAACCAGATCTATGTCCTCGACTTCGGCCGGATGATCGCGCAGGGCACACCGGCCGAGGTTCGCAAGGACCCCGTCGTACGCGCGGCATACCTCGGCGCGGACCTGGATGAGGCGGCGGTGGACGCGTGACGCTCGCTCTCGAAACCGAAGGGCTGTCTGCCGGCTACGGCAAGGTCACCGTCGTCCACGACCTGTCGCTGTGCGTTCCGCAAGGCGCGACCGTTGCGCTGCTCGGGCCGAATGGTGCAGGCAAGACCAGCACGCTGGGGGCGCTGACCGGAACGGTCGCGACCAGCGGCGGATTGGTGCGACTGTTCGGCCAGCGGATCGATGGGCTGTCGACGTACTACCGCGCGAAGCGCGGTCTGACGCTGGTGCCTGATGGGCGCGGCGTCTTTCCCGGGCTGTCGGTCGGGGAGAACCTCGAGCTCGCTGCCGAGTCGGCGCAGGGCGTCGACAAATCGTGGCGGCGCAAGCAGCTTGCTCGTGTGGACGAGATGTTTCCCGCACTGGGTGGGCGGCAGAAGCAGCGAGCCGGGACGCTGTCGGGCGGCGAGCAACAGATGCTCGCGATGAGCCGGGCGTTCCTGGCCAACCCGAAGGTGCTGATGATGGACGAGATCTCAGCCGGCCTCGCGCCGCTGATCGTCCAGAAGCTCTACGACGCTGTCGAGCATTTGAAGCGCGACGGCACGACGATCGTGCTCGTCGAGCAGTACACGCAGTACGCGCTTCGGCTGGCGGACATCTGTTACGTGATGGCCAAGGGCACGATCAGCTTCGTCGGAGAGCCGTCGGAGCTGCAAGGCGCCGGCGCGGGGATCAGCTACCTCTAGCTGAGCGCCCGCTCGACCAGTCGAGCCATCTCGCGGTGGCCGGCCGCTGTCGGGTGGTACGGCGCGCCGTTGTCGGGAACCAGGCCGACCACCCAGCGCTTGTCGCCCGCGCACGGGCCATGGTTCGCGCCGAGGACGTACGGGTCCGCCAACAGGATGTGGGTTGCGCGCGCGACGCTGACGAACACTCGCTCGAGCCTCGCCCCGATCGAGGCAACGAGCCGGGTTGCCGGCGGGGTGTAGTTCAAGGCCGCGCACGGCTTGGGTGGGACGAGCCTTGGATACGCGACGAGCACGATCGTGACCGCGTGCGCTTTGGCGCGAATCGCAGAGATAAGTGACTCGAGTGAATGGGGCAGCTTCTCGAACTCGGCGTTGATCGTCTTGCGGTCGGCCACCTCGATACATGCGGGTCCGAGTAGCCCGCACTCCAGCGCCGTCGCGACGTAGTCGACATCGTTGCCGCCGATCGTCATGGTGACGAGCTTTGTGTTCGACGTCACGGCGTCAATCTGCGGCGGATGTGATTGCTGAGGAGTGCCGAGCGCGTTTGCGGTCACAGCTCCGCCACACGACACATCGTTGAGTCGCAGGTGCAACTTGCGGGCTACCAGGTGCGGGTAATCGACGATCGAGCGACCGCAAAGACCGGTGTCCGGTTCTTGCGGGTTGATGTCGTAGCCCGCGGCGTACGAGCTGCCCATTGCGACGTACTGTGATCCGCGTGGTGGCCCGGCCGATCTCGCGCTGGTCGGGTGTGCTGTGGCTGTGCCGCAGGTGAGGACGCAAAACGTCGCTGGCAGAGCTGCGCAGAGCAGCGCGCGCAACTGGCGGGCACGTAGCAGCGTCACCGCGGCGGGGAGCCGAATCGGATGGTGTTGCCGTCGGGATCGGTGACCATTCCCTCTCGCTTGCCGTAGTCCTGATCGTCTGGGCCGGCAACCGATACCCCTGCGTTGCGCCAATCCTCGGCGACGCGATCGGCGTCCTGGCAGCGGAGATACAGCGAGCTATGACCAGGCCGTGAACCTTCCTCAGCCTTCGCCAGATGAACGGTGAGGTCACGATCGCGATGCGCGAAGGCATAGGTCTCGTCGTGGAAGGACGTCTCGAATCCAAGGCGCTCGAAGAAGACGACCGACCGCTTGACGTCTGCGACTACAAAGATGGGCTCGTAGCCCGTAACGAGCCACTCCTCGGTCGCCAGCTGCAGTTGACCGTCTCGTTGGGCGTTCAGCCCACCAAGACAGCCATGACAGATCGGGAGGTCCGGATGCGAGCGAAGCCGCACCCACCACTCGACCGAGTCTCCGCAGCAAACACACTGTGCGGCCACGGGCCGAGGCTAACGGGTGATCAGCGATCAATCGATGGATAACCAGAAGCCCGCGAGGGCTTTGGCCCCGGCCGTCGGGTCTTGCGGCATCCACCAGCGTCGGAGGTTTCCAATCGGGTGCCCACGCTCCTGGTCACAGCTAGGTCTGCATGCAAAGCCGACCGGGCTGCTGAACACCCTTGGCTTCTGCGACTCTCTGCTCTCCTTCCTCGATCACGCAGTTGAGGAGCGGTCTCTGAGGCCCCAGCACCGCGCGTTGGCGTTGTCCGCTGACGACCCGGTGCGGCTCCTGCAGCTGATGGACGAGTGGCGTCCGACATCCACGGCCAAGTGGGCTGATGGGTGTCCGGAAAAGCAGCCAGGTGCTGGGCACTGATCGAGTCTGGCCACGGTCCGCGAGACGGCTGACAGCAGGCGCAGCCGTCGTATCAGGTGAGCTGGAACCTAGGCTGGCATGCGGTGCGCGGTCAGCGACAGTCGTTCGACGCGTCGGAAGGTGGCCGACGTTCCGCGCTCGAGCTGGATGTCAGCCGTTTCGATGGCAATCGGCAAATCGAGCAGCCGATCAAGGATCTCTTGAGTTTCGATGCGGGCGAGCGCCGCACCAGCGCAGAAGTGCCGACCGTGGCCGAACGCGAGGTGACCGCCTTTCCTGTCGAGCCTGATTTCGTCGGGACACTCAAAGGCAGCGGGGTCGCGGTTCGCTGCGCCGATGCCGATGAGTACCTGGTCGCCTGCCGCAACTTCCGCGCCGCCAGCAGTGCAGTCCTGTAGCGCGATTCGGCTGGCGAGTTGGACCGGCCCGTCGTAGCGCAGGAGTTCATCGACCAGCTTCGGGAGCAGCCGACGGTCAGCGCGTACAGCGCGGGCCACGTCTGGATGGTCGTGCAACGCGACGACCGCGTTCCCCACGAGATTGGCGGTCGTCTCATGCCCGGCGGCCAGGAGAAGTAACGCGAGGGGAATCGCGTCTTCTGCCGGCAGCCCGTCCGCTCCGTTGACGAGCGCACTGAGCAGGTCGTCACCGGGTTCGGTTCGGCGAGCGGCGACCAGCGGCACGAGTTCGAGCATGAGACCGAACCCAGCCCCGACGCCGGCCGCGATCGCATCATCGTCGGCGAGTGGATCAAGCGTCGCGA
>DATAVE010000064.1:0-81762 GCA_036267875.1 Mycobacteriales bacterium | reverse complement strand
GCAGACGACCGAACTCATTCGTCCGCGCATTACGGTGCGACACAGAGGACCTCCGGGGATGAGCAGCGACTTAGACACCGCCACTCAGGACCGGAGGTCCTCCCAGATCAAGACACCACGCCGTCAACAACGTCCGTGGTCGTTACACCTAGCGCGCTGCCGCGCGACGCGTAGCCACCCCATCGGCCGCGGCAGCCGCGCCCCTGCGCGCGCGGGGCGACGGCACACTGCGAACCAGTCGAGTTCGGCGGCGCATGGCGTCAGCGGGTACTCCGGCATCGGCGCCGAGGCGTCGGCGCAGCAGGCTCACCGGAGCTACTCGACGCGTTGCGGCGGGGGCGAAACCGAGCCGGGCGAAGAACCGACTCGCCTCGCGCAGTGACGGGTAGATGCTGACCGACACCTGGTCGAGCCGCTTCTCGGTCGCAAAGTCGACGGCGGTCTTCAGCAGCGCGTGCCCGACGCCCCGATGCTGGGCCGTCCGCGAAACGACGAGATGGGCGATGTTGAGCACGCGGCTGTCGGCGAAGGGATCGGGGCGGGTCGTCTGCAGGACTGCCATCCCGGCAGGCGCGTCCTCGAGGCTGGCCAGGACGATCCGGTACGACGGGCTCGCCAGGACCGCTTCCAGACGCTCCCGGACATCGATCGTCGAGACCGGGTTGTTGGCGCGCTCACCACGCCCACCGACCTGGCGCAACTCATCCCAGAGGTCCATCAGGGCCGGGATGTCATCAGCCGCCGCCATCCGGGTGACCACCTGTGACCGCGCCATCGCGGGCCCTCCTAGCCGCCGATCCAGTCCCTGCGTCGTCGGGAGATACCGGCGCTGGGTAGGAGCACGTTAGCGCCCTCCCCGACCCGCGGCGAGAGCCGATCGGACCTTGACACACTCTGATCGCGAACAACCGATGACGGGCGTTGACCCAGCACGTGGCGAGTTACTAAATTCAGCGCACAGCCCGGCACCGAGTAGACAACGACCACGCACGGGGAAGGCGTGGTCGGACCCAAAGGTGCCGGGCTTCCTTCTTTGTTTGCAACGCTTTTGCGGCTTAAGCCACGCTTTCGCCCAGGTACGCCGAGCGCACCCGGTCATCGGCGAGCAACGCGTCGGCGCGATCGGCGAGCGCGATCGCGCCGGTCTCGAGCACGTAGCCACGGCCAGCCAGTCGCAGCGCTTGTGCGGCGTTCTGCTCCACAAGAAGGATCGTCGTACCTTGCGAGTTGATCTCGCGAAGGATCTCGAAGATCTTCGCGACGATCATCGGCGCGAGGCCCATCGACGGCTCGTCCAGCAACAGCAGCCTCGGCCGCCCCATGAGTGCGCGCCCGATCGCCAGCATCTGCTGCTCACCACCCGACAGCGTGCCGCCGCTCTGGGTACGCCGTTCCTGCAGCACCGGGAACAACGTGAACACGCGATCCATGTCTTCGGTCAGGTCACCACGTCGCTGGTAGGCACCGATCTGCAGGTTTTCGACCACAGTCATGCGTGGGAACACCCGACGACCCTCGGGGACGTGCCCGATGCCGGCCGCGACGACCTCGTGCGCGGGGCGCCCATCCATTCGCTGCCCGTCGAACGTCACGGATCCGGAGGTCGGCGAGAGCAAGCCTGAGATGGTGCGAAGCGTGGTCGTCTTTCCCGCGCCGTTGGCCCCGAGGAGCGTGACGATCTCGCCCTGGTCGACCTCGAGGTCGATGCCGTGCAGCGCCTCGATCCGGCCATAGGCGACGCGCAGGCCCTCAACTTGAAGCAGCATCGCCGTCTCCCTCGTCTGCGGTGCCGAGGTATGCCTCGATGACGGCCGGGTCTCGCTGCACCTGCTCGGGCGTGCCCTTGGCGATGACACGCCCGAAACTGAGTACGACGACCCATGTGGCGACCGACATCACAAGCTTCATGTCGTGCTCGATCAACAGGACCGAGACGCCGAGCTCTGAGTTGATCCGTCGGATCAACGTCGCCAGCTCGAGCTTCTCAGCCGGGTTGGTGCCGGCCGCTGGCTCATCGAGCAGCAACACCTGCGGCTCCGTCGCCAGAGCACGAGCGATCTCGAGACGGCGCTGCTCACCGTATGACAGCGACGATGCGATCGCGTCGTGCTTGCCCGACAGTCCGACGAAGTCGAGCAGCTCGAGCGAGCGCGTCGTGTTGGCGCGCTCTTCTCGTCTGGTCCGCGGCAGGCCGAGCATGACGCTGATCGGCCCAGCGTGGCCACGAGAGTCGCCGCCGACCTTGATGTTCTCGACTGCGCTCAACGCATTGAACAGCCGAATGTTCTGGAACGTCCGCCCGAGGCCCAGGCGCGTGACGACGTGCGGCTTGCGTCCCGAGAGGGTCGTCGTGACGCCGTCTGCCTTGTGGAGCGTGATGCGTCCCTCCTGCGGGACGTAGACACCCGTCAGGCAGTTGAACAGCGAGGTCTTACCGGCACCGTTCGGGCCGATCACCGCCATGATCTGGCCACGCGGCGCGTCCAACGAGACATCCGCGAGGCTGGTGACCCCGCCGAAGCGCAGGGTGACGCCCTCGACGCTGATCACTGGGTCGGTCACTGGCGCTGTGACGGGCGCCGGCGCCGTCACTGCTGGACCTCCTTCGGCAAGCCGAGTCCGTCGGCTTCGCCGATGCCACTCTCCGCCTGCTTGATCTCGAGTGCGCGGCGGCGCGACGGGATCATGCCCTGCGGTCGGAAGATCATCATCAAGATGATCAACATCCCGAAATAGACGAAGCGATCCTGCGGCGGGACGATGCTGCGGAGTCGCTCAGGGAGCCACTCGAGGAACGCAGCGCCGGCCACGACGCCCCACATGGATCCCATGCCACCGAAGATGACAAAGACGAGCACCAGGATGCTGGTCTGGACGATGAAGTCCTGATCGGTGATGACGCTGACATTCGCGGCGTAGAGGACACCCGCGAACCCCGATGTGGAGGCGCCGATCGCGAAGGCGAGCAACTTGTAACGGACAGTCGGAATCCCTGATGCCGACGCGGCGACCTCGTCCTCGCGAATCGCCGTCCAGGCCCGGCCGACCCGGGAGTTCTCAAGGCGGCGGAACAGGAAGAAGACGATGATGATCATGACGAGCAGCACCCAGTAGTACGGCAGCTGTCGCGTGGTCCACGTGTAGTTGATTCCGGCAGCGTGAATCGATAGATGCGGGATGTTGAACGCGCCGCTGTCACCGCCGGTTACGGTCGTCTTGTTGCGTACAAAGCTGTAGACGACCTCACCGAAGCCGAGCGTCACGATCGCCAGATAGTCACCGCGAAGACGCAGTGTCGGTGCCCCGAGGATGACGCCGGCCACCAGCGCCGCAAGGACGGCGATCGGCAGAATCCAGAACGGATTCAGTGTGAACGGCGGCTGCACCGGCAGCCGACCGGTGAAGTAGGCGGTGGCATAGCTACCCACCGCGAAGAACGCGATATAGCCGAGATCCAGCAGACCGGCGAAGCCCACGACGACGTTCAGCCCGAGGGCGAGCAGCGCGAAGATGCCCATCTCCTGGACGAGCACCGTCTGCCAGAAGCCGTTGAGGAACGGTGGAATCGCGACAGCGACGGCGAGCACCGCAACCGGTACGGCGTAACGAGCTAGCGGATTTCGACGAAGTTTGGCCGTCTTGGCATCGACGAGATCACGGCGCTGCTGGATCGCTCCCATGACCTGGTCACGCCGTGGCCGAGCCACCTCGATGAGCGCCCACACCACGAGCGCGACAGCGAGGAACGGGATGACCCGCGGCCGCAGGATCGAGTGCCGGAAGCCGTATGAGTATGCGCCGGTGTTGCCGCCAGGTCCGCTGACCAGCGCAAGCACGAGCGCCATGGCAACCCAGCCACCGAGCCGGCCGCGGGCTCCCCGAGCCAGATGGATTTTCACGCTGCACGGCCAAGTCGCTCGCCGAAGAGACCGGTCGGCTTGATCATCAGCACCAGCACGAGCACCAGGAAGGAGATCGTGTCGGTCCACTCGGTCTGGATGCACGCAACGCCGAGCGACTCGATGACACCCAGCAGCAGTCCGCCGACGACGGCGCCGCGGATGTTTCCGATACCACCAAGAACGGCGGCGGTGAAGGCCTTCAACCCTGGGATGAAGCCCATGTTGAACTGCACGTTGTAGGCCATGCCGTACAGGAATCCTCCGGCGCCGCCGACGAGTCCACCGATGATGAACGTCGCGACGATGATCCGTTCGACGTTGATGCCCATCAAGCTTGCCGTCTCGGCGTCCTGCGCGACCGCACGGATGCCCTTACCGAGCCGGGTCCGGCTGACGACCTGATCGACGACCAGGTAGAGGACCACCGCGACGCCCACGATGATGAGGTAGGTGTTGAGCACCGGGGCACCGAAGATGTGAAACTCCGCGTGCTCGGAGTACAGATCCTGCTGCACGGCAATCGGGTTGTTACCGAACTCCTTGCCGGCAAGGTTCAGTGCAAAGAACGACGCGCCAATCGCGCTGATCAGGAACGCGAGTGGCGGCGCTCCTCGTCGTCGCAACGGCCGGTAGGCAACGCGTTCGAGGATGAACGCCGCAAGGCCGCCAACGACTGCGCCTGACACGACGCCGAGGGCGATCAGCCACACCGTCGACCAGCCGTGCGGGGTATGCGGGCCGGCGACGGCCTGCACGGTGAACAGGCCGCCAAATGCCCCGCTCATGAAGACTTCGCTGTGCGCAAAGTTGATGAGCTGCAAGACGCCGTAGACGAGTGTGTAGCCGAGCGCCACTAGCGCATAGACCGACCCATTCTCGATCCCGCTGATGAACAGCGGCCAGAAGTTATGCGTGAAGCACATCGGACGACGCGGCTCCTGGGTCGGCGACTACGACGTAGACAAAGCAGAACGTCGCGGGTCGGACGCGACAACGCATCCGACCCGCGACGCCCTATTGGCTGATTACCTAGACCAAGCTGTCGATCGGTCCGAGGTAGTCGATATTGCCGCTCTTCACTTGGTACAGGTAGACGGCCGTGGTCTTCAGCTCGTGGTCCGAGCCGAAGGCAACCGTCTTCGTGACACCCGTGTAGTTGACGCTGGCGACGGCCGAGACCAGCGCCTGACGGGTGACATCCGCACCGAGTGACTTCATCGCCGAGATGATGGCGTTTGCGACGTCGTACGCCTCAGCGGAGTACGTACCGGCGTCCTGGTTGAACGCCGCCTTGTACGCCGCGAAGAAGGACGCTGCCTTCGTCGGGTCCGAACACGGGCACGTGAAGTACGCACCATCAGAAGCCGAGCCGGCCTCTTTGACGAAGTTCGGGTCCTTCGCGCCGTCATCCGACATGAAGACACCCTTGAAGCCCGCCGAGCGAAGCGCCTTGAGGAACGGACCACCGTCGGCGTAGTAGCCGCTGTAGTAGACCGCGTCGGCGCCCGAGCTGGCGATCTTCGCCGCCTCGTTCGTCGGCTTGGTGCCCTGCGGGAGACCGTCGTGCTCCACCGTCACGCCGTCGGCCTGCAGGTCCTTGTCGAGCTCAGCAGCAAGACCCTGACCGTAAGCCTCGGCGTCATCGACCGAGTAGACGTTCTTCACGTTGAGCTTCTTGGTGAGGTACTCAGCGGCACCGGCGCCCTGCGAGCTGTCGGTAGCGACCGCGCGGTAGAACGTCGAGAAGCCATTGCTCGGGTCGGTCAGCGTCGGCAGAGTCGCCGAAGCAGTCACGGAGACCAGATTTGCCGCGGCGAACGCGGACTCGCTGGCCTGGGTGGCACCCGAGAATGCCGGGCCGACAACGGCGACGACACTGGAGTCCGAGACCTCGCTGGCAGCCGCTGCCGGAGCATCGGTGGCCGAACCCTGGTCGTCAACGCCCTTGTATACGAGCTTGAACGGAAGGTCCCCCCCGGCGTTCGCCTGGTCGATGGCGAGCTTTGCGCCATCGCAGATGTTGATGCCGAGGGCGGCGTTGTCACCGGTGAGCGGGCCCTGGCAAGCGATCGTGTAGCTCTTGCTACCGCTCGTGCCGCTGTTTCCGCCATTGCCCCCGCTCGAGCTGCTGCCACATGCCGTCGCCGCAATAGCGGCAAGGGCGAGTGGCGCGACGAGTCGAATCGATCGACCGGTCTGCATCCTTGCTCCTCTCAACAGGTCGATTCGTGGTTTCGTTGGGCAACCTAGCGTCCGAACACCGTCACAACAGCCTCGCCTGCAACCGTTGCCAGGTCGTTACAAAGGGTCGACGCACGCCGGTGCCCGTGAACTGCCGGATTCAGCTGTGCGGGTCGGCCTGCGCGAGCACCGCTTCGGCAACGTCGCGCATCGAGCGACGGCCGTCCATCGCGGCCTTCTGGATCCAGCGGAAAGCATCGGGCTCGGTCATCCCCTGCTCGACCTGCAGGCGGCCCTTGGCCCGGTCGAGGAGCTTGCGGGTCTCGAGGCGCTCGGTCAGATCAGCGACCTCACCGCTGAGCGCTCGCATCTGTTGGTTGCGGCTGATCGACACCTCGATCGCCGGAATGAGGTCAGCCTTGCCGAACGGCTTCACGACGTAGGCCATCGCGCCGGCCTCGACCGCGCGCTCGACAAGATCGCGCTGGCTGAACGCGGTCAGCATTACGACCGGGGCGATCTCGTCAGCGACGATGCGCTGCGCAGCAGTGATGCCATCGAGAACCGGCATCTTCACATCGAGGATCACGACATCCGGCTTGGTCTCGATCGCGAGATCGATGGCCTGCTGCCCATCCCCCGCTTCGCCGATCACGGAGTAGCCCTCCTCTTCGAGCATCTCCTTGAGATCAAGGCGAATCAGCGCCTCGTCCTCGGCAATCAGAACCCGCCGCGGCGCATCATCACTCACGCCTGAAAGCCTATCCGCGCGCCACATTCTCTAGACTTTCGAGGGTTCAAAGCCCCGGTAGTCCAACGGCAGAGACGATGGATTCAAAACCCATACAGTGTCGGTTCAAATCCGACTCGGGGCACTTGTCAGACTCTCAACCGGCTATAGCCGATCCACGTTCTGACAACTCCACTAGGCGATCGGGCGATCGGTTGGCTCTACCGGTGACGGCAGCTGGGTGTCTCCCATCAGCCAGCGGTCGACCGATGAGGCGCACGAGCGACCCTCGGCGATCGCCCACACGATGAGCGACTGACCACGACCCATGTCGCCACAGACGAAGACGCCGTCGTTGCTCGTCATCCAGTCCGCGTCGCGGGCGACGTTGCCCCGCTGGTCGTAGGAGACCTCGAGCCCGTCGAGCAGCGCGCCCTTCTCCGGACCGAGGAAGCCCATCGCGAGCAGCACCAGCTGAGCGGGCAGCTCCTGCTCGGTGCCCTCGATCGGGTTGAACTTCTCGTCGACCTCGCTGATGACGAGGCCCGAGACCCGGCCGTCGGCATCGCCGCTGAATCGCTGCGTCGAGACGGCGTAGACGCGGTCGCCGCCTTCTTCGTGCGCACTCGAGACCCGATAGATCATCGGATACGTCGGCCACGGCATCGAGTCGACGCGAGCGTCCGGCGGCCGCTGCAGGATCTCGAGCTGTGTGACCGACTTCGCGCCCTGACGGATCGAGGTACCGAGGCAGTCCGCTCCGGTGTCGCCACCGCCGAGGATGATCACGTCCTTGCCGGCAGCGGAGATCGGTGGCGCATCGATGTCGCCCTGTTGCACCCGGTTGGCGAGCGGTAGGAAGTCCATCGCGGGATAGATGCCCTTGAGGTCACGACCCGGTACGTCGAGGTCGCGCGGCACCGTCGAGCCGCCCGCAAGCACGATCGCGTCGTGCCGCTTGCGCAGCTGCTCGGCAGTGATGTCGACGCCGACGTTCACGCCGGAGCGGAAGCGGGTGCCCTCCTCTTCCATCTGCAGCAGACGCAGATCGAGGTGGCGCTTCTCCATCTTGAACTCAGGAATGCCGTAGCGGAGCAGACCGCCGATCCGGTCGGCGCGCTCGTAGACGACGACTGTGTGGCCGGCACGCGTGAGCTGTTGAGCGACCGCGAGGCCTGCCGGGCCCGAGCCGACGACGCCGACCGTCTTGCCGGACAACCGCTCGGCGACCTGCGGCACGATCCAGCCCTCGTCCCAGGCGCGGTCGACGATCTCGACCTCGACCTGCTTGATGGCGACGGGGTCTGAGTTGATGCCGAGAACGCACGCGCTCTCACACGGCGCCGGGCACAGCCGCCCGGTGAACTCCGGGAAGTTGTTGGTTGCGTGCAGCCGCTCGATCGCCTCGCGCCAGTCCTCACGCCAAACGAGGTCGTTCCACTCGGGAATCAGGTTGCCGAGCGGGCAGCCTTGATGACAGAAGGGAATGCCACAGTCCATGCATCGGCCGGCCTGCTTCTGGAGCCGCTCGGGCTCGAAGTCCTGGTAGACCTCGCGCCAATCGGAGATGCGTACGTCGACCGGCCGCCGCGTCGGCGTCTCGCGCGACGTGGTCAGAAAGCCCCGGGGGTCAGCCACGAGACGCCGAAGCCATGATCGCTGCGTCCACGTCCTCGCCCGCCTCCTCTGCGGCCTTCGCCGCCTCCAGCACTCGCTTGTAGTCGCGTGGCATCACCTTCGCGAACCGTCGTACCGAACCGTCCCAGTCCGCCAACAGCGCCGCGGCGACCGCCGAGTCGGTCTCCGTCTGGTGCCGTGCAATGACATCCCGCAAGAAGTCACGGTCGTCGTCACCGAGCTCCTCGACGTCGACCATCTCGCCGTTGACCTTGCCGGAATCGAGATCGAGCACGTACGTGATCCCACCCGACATCCCGGCCGCGACGTTGCGGCCGGTCGGCCCGATGATCACGACGCGACCTCCCGTCATGTACTCGCAGGCGTGGTCACCGACGCCCTCGACGACGGCCGTCGCCCCCGAGTTGCGGACGCAGAACCGCTCGCCGACGAGACCTCGGATGAATGCCTCGCCGCCGGTCGCGCCGTACAGGATCACGTTGCCGGCGATGACGTTGTCCTCCGCGCGGAACGGCGCGGCTCGATCCGGGCGCACCACGATTCGCCCGCCCGACAGGCCCTTGCCGAGATAGTCGTTGGAGTCGCCGTGCAACCGCAGCGTGATGCCCTTCGGCACAAACGCACCGAACGACTGACCCGCGGAGCCGGTGAAGGTCACGTCGATCGTGCCCTCGGGCAGGCCGGCGTCGGCGTACCGCTTGGTCACCTCGTGACCGAGGATCGTGCCGACCGTCCGGTTGACGTTGCGGATCGGCAGCTCGAGCGTCACCGGCTGAGCATCCGCCAGCGCGCCCTCCGCAAGCTGCACCAAGGTCTGGTCGAGCGCCTTGTCCAACCCGTGGTCCTGACCGTGAGTCTGGTGGCGCGGACCCTCGGCATCGGGGACGTGAAGGATGGGCGTCAGATCGAGCCCCGACGCCTTCCAGTGGTCGATCGCCGCGGTCGTGTCGAGCGACTCGACCTGGCCCACCGCCTCCTCGATCGAGCGGAAGCCGAGCGCAGCGAGGTGCTCGCGAACCTCTTCGGCGATGAACTCGAAGAACGTCTCGACGAACTCTGGCTTGCCGCTGAACCGCTTGCGCAGCTCCGGGTTCTGCGTCGCGATGCCGACCGGGCAGGTATCGAGGTGACAGACCCGCATCAGGATGCAGCCCGACACGACGAGCGGTGCCGTCGCGAAGCCGAACTCCTCGGCACCCAGCAGCGCGGCAATCACGACATCGCGGCCGGTCTTCATCTGACCGTCGACCTGCACCACAATCCGGTCGCGCAGCCCGTTGATCATCAGCGTCTGCTGCGTCTCCGCGAGGCCGAGCTCCCACGGCGATCCGGCGTGCTTGAGCGAGGTGAGCGGCGCGGCACCAGTCCCACCGTCGTGACCCGATATGAGGACGACGTCGGCGTGCGCCTTGGAGACGCCGGCGGCGACCGTGCCGACGCCGACCTCAGCCACGAGCTTCACGTGGACGCGAGCCTGCGGGTTGGCGTTCTTCAGGTCGTGGATCAGCTGCTTGAGATCCTCGATCGAATAGATGTCGTGGTGCGGCGGCGGTGAGATAAGCCCGACGCCCGGCGTCGAGCCACGGGTCTTCGCGATCCACGGGTAGACCTTGTTGCCGGGCAGCTGACCACCCTCACCGGGCTTTGCACCCTGCGCCATCTTGATCTGGATGTCGTCGGCGTTGGTCAGGTAGTCACTGGTCACGCCGAATCGGCCGCTCGCCACCTGCTTGATCGAGCTGCGCCGCGCCGGGTCGTGCAGCCGGTCGGTGTCCTCGCCACCCTCGCCGGTGTTGGACTTGCCGCCGATCCGGTTCATCGCAATCGCCAGCGTCTGGTGCGCCTCGAGCGAGATCGAGCCGTAGGACATGGCGCCGGTTGCGAACCGCTTGACGATGTCGGAGACCGACTCGACCTCGTCGATCGGCACGGGGGGCCGCACGCCGTCCTTGAACTTGAACAGCCCGCGCAGCGTCATCAGCTTCTGGGCCTGCTCGTCGACCGCCGACGAGTACTCCTTGAAGACCTCGTAGCGACCGCTACGTGTCGCGTGCTGAAGCTTGAAGACGGTCTGCGGGTTGAACAGATGCGGCTCACCCTCGCGGCGCCACTGGTATTCGCCGCCAACCCACAGCCGACGGTGCTTGTGGGGCGCCCGCGGGTAGGCGTGGGCGTGCCGGGCGGCGACCTCCTCGGCGATCACGTCGAGTCCGATGCCACCGAGCCGGGACGTCGTGCCGGTGAAGTAGTCGTCGATCAGGTCCTGGCTCAAGCCGAGAGCTTCGAAGATCTGCGCGCCGGTGTAGGAGCTGATTGTCGAGACACCCATCTTGCTCATGACCTTCAGCACGCCCTTGCCGAGCGCCTTGATGTATTTGTGAACGGCCTCGTCAGCACTGCGTTGATCAACACCGCCACCGGTGACCACGCCGAGCCGGACGAGGTCCTCGACGGACTCCATCGCGAGGTACGGGTTGACCGCTGCCGCACCGTACCCACAAAGCAGCGCGACGTGGTGGACCTCGCGTACGTCGCCCGCTTCGACCACGAGGCCGACCTTCGTACGCGTCTTCTCGCGGATCAGGTGGTGATGGACAGCGCTGGTCAGCAGCAGCGACGGGATCGGAGCGAGTTCGGCGTCGCTGTCCCGGTCGGACAGCACGATCAGCCGAGCGCCGGCCGCGATCGCGTCGGAGGTCTCCTGGCGGGCGCGCTCGATCGCGGTGCGAAGTGCGTCTCCCCCGCCCGAAACCGGGTAGAGACCGCGCACGACGTGGCACGCGAAGCCAGGAAGGTCGCCGTCGTCGTTGACGTGGACCAGCTTGGCCAGCTCGTCGTTGTCGAGGACGGGAAACGACAGCGCGACTTGACGGCACGACGCGGGCGTCGGGTCGAGCAGGTTGCGCTCCGGACCGATCGAGGTGCCGAGCGAGGTGACCAGCTCTTCGCGGATCGCGTCGAGCGGCGGGTTCGTCACCTGAGCGAACAACTGTGAGAAGTAGTCGAACAACATCCGCGGCCGAGCCGACAACGCCGCTACGGGCGTGTCGGTACCCATCGAGCCGATCGCCTCGGCACCGCCTCGCGCCATCGGCGCGACGATGATCCGCAGCTCCTCCTCGGTGTAGCCGAAGGCCTGCTGGCGGCGTACGACGGACTCATGCGAATAGACGATGTGCTCGCGGTCCGGCAGGTTCTCCAGCTTCAGCAGCCCACCGTGCAGCCACTCCTGATACGGCTGCTCCGCCGCGAACCCGGCCTTGAGCTCCTCGTCGTCGACGATGCGACCGGCCTCGGTGTCGACCAGGAACATCCGGCCCGGCTGCAGCCGACCCTTGCGCACGACCCGGTCGGCGGGGATGTCGAGGACGCCAGCCTCGGAGGCGAGCACGACCCGGCCGTCGTCGGTAACCCAGTAGCGACCGGGACGAAGACCGTTTCGGTCGAGCACCGCGCCGATGACGGAGCCGTCGGTGAACGCGACGCACGCCGGGCCGTCCCACGGCTCCATCACGCAGGCGTGGAAGTCGTAGAACGCCTTGAGCTTCGGGTCCATCAGCGCGTTGTTCTCGTGCGCCTCCGGGATCATCATCAGCACCGCATGCGGCAGCGAACGGCCACCCAGGTGCAACAGCTCCAGCACCTCGTCGAAGCTCGCCGAGTCACTGCCACCGGGCGTGACGATTGGAAACAGCCGCTTCAGGTCCCCGGGCAGAACGGCGCTGTCAAGGAGCGCCTCGCGCGCCCGCATCCAGTTGCGGTTGCCCATGACGGTGTTGATCTCGCCGTTGTGCGCGATGTAGCGGTATGGGTGCGCGAGCGGCCACGACGGGAAGGTGTTGGTCGAGAACCGCGAGTGCACGAGGCCGATCGCGGAAGCGAACCGCTCATCCGTGAGGTCGGGGAAGAACTCGGGAAGCTGGTCGGTCGTGAGCATGCCCTTGTAGACGACAGTGCGACACGACAGCGACGGCAGGTACGCCCCAACCTCGCGCTCGATTCGCTTCCGCGCGCAGAAGGCCATGCGCTCGAGGGACATGCCGGCTGAACCATTCGCCGCGGCCACGAAGATCTGTCGAAACTTCGGCATGACCGACAGCGCAGTGTCTCCCAGCGAAGACGCGTCGGTCGGCACCTCGCGCCAGCCGAGGACCTGGAGGTCCTCCTCGCCGAGGATCCGCTCGATCGCGTCGATCGCCTTGCGCTCGGCCTCGTCCTCGCCCGGCAGGAAGGCCATGCCGACCGCGTAGCCGCCGGCTTCTGGTAGCTCGTACCCGGCAACGTGGCGCAGGAAGTCGTCGGGAACCTGGGTGAGGATCCCTGCGCCGTCACCGGTGTTGATCTCGGCACCTGAGGCGCCACGGTGATCGAGGTTGTGCAGCGCTGTCAGCGCATCGGCGACGATCGAATGGCTACGCCGGCCGTACATGTCGGCGACGAAGGCAACGCCGCACGCGTCGTGCTCGTGCTTGCCGTCGTACAGACCCTGCGGAGCAGGCATCGCGGCAGACCGGAACGGCTCACCCGGGAGCAGCGACAAACCAGACATATCGACCCGTCCTTCGAACTCGGCACACGGCGCGCGCATGCCCTTGGGTAAGGCCATGCGGTGCGGTTACGTGGTGCGGGACGGCGTCGGCCCAGCCCGATCAGGTTACCTCAGCGTTACATAGCCGGACCAACAGATATCTGTCGTGCGAATCAGCGATGGGTGGATTTGGGCGGTTTCTACCCGGAGACGCCGGCTCCAACCGCGTGCCCCACGCCGTACACGACTGCCACCGTCACCGACCCGAGGATCAGCTGCCGGAGCGCACCGACGAGCGGCGGGCGATGGGTGAACTGCGCGACTGCCCCGCCCATCCCGAGCAGGAGCACGGCCCCGATGATCACCGACCAGAGCAGCGTGTGAGCTCCGAGGAGGTAGGGCAGAAGTGGCGCCACGGCGCCGAGGGCAAAGGTGACGAACGAGAGCGCTCCGGCGACGTACGGCGAGGGCTGCTCGTCGGGATCGACCCCGAGCTCCTCGCGAACGTGCACCCGCCAGGCCTCATCGGGATCCCTCGACACCTCATGGGCCACCCGCTCCGCAAGCTCCCGCGACAACCCGCGACGGCGGAACAGGCCGGCAAGCTCACGTTCCTCGGCCGCGGGGCTGCGCTCGATCTCCTCGCGCTCCTTCTCGATCTCGGCCTGCACGAGGTGGGTCTGCGAGGCCACTGACGTCCACTCCCCGACCGCCATCGAGAACGAGCCGGCGAGCAGCCCGGCAAGACCGGCGACGATCACCTGATGGCTCGAGGTGTTGGCGCCGGCGACGCCGGCAACGAGCGCACCATTGGAGACCAGGCCGTCCATCGCACCGAAGACCGCCGGCCGCAGCCGCCCGGCGTTCACGTCGCGATGCGAGTGGTGGATCTCGGTGGATGCCACCGCGGGCATCGACTCTCTCACTCCGACACCTCCTTCTCCGCCTCGGTTTGCTCGGCTTGGTCGGGGCGCTCTACTCGACGGCCCACGAGCACGAAGTACGCCCCGGCGCCGACGAATACGACCACGCTCGTCCAGTCGTTGAGCCGAAGCCCGAGGAACCGATGCGCGTCGTCGATGCGCAGCGACTCGATCCACCCTCGGCCGATCGTGTAGAGCATTACGTACAGCGCGAAAGCGCGGCCCTTGGTGAAGTGCCAGCGGCGATCGGCCCAGACCACGACCAGCGCAGTTCCGATGTCCCAGATCGACTCGTAGAGAAACGTCGGCTGGTAGTACGCGATCGCCGCGTACTTCGCGCCGACGGGGCGATGCGCAGTACCGATGTGCAGGCCCCACGGCAGCGAGGTCGGGCGACCGTAGAGCTCTTGGTTGAACCAGTTGCCCCAACGGCCAAGCGCCTGGGCGACCGGCAACGCCGGCGCCAGAGAGTCGGCGACGACCCCGAACTCGAGCTTGTAGTGCTTGCAGGCCAACCAGGCGCCTAGCGCGCCTAGGAGGACCCCACCCCAGATCCCGAGTCCCCCATCCCAGATCTTGAAAGCCGCGAGAGTGCCCTGGCCGTTCTTCCCCCAATAGAGCTCAGGGTTGGTCGCCAAGTGGTAGAGCCGGGCACCAACCAGACCGAACGGGACTGCCCACGTCGCGACATCGGCGATCGCGCCTTTGCGGCCGCCGCGAGCGACGAAACGGCGGTCGCCGATGATCGCCGCCGCGATGACACCGGCGATGATGCACAGCGCGTAGAACCGGATCGGGACCGGCCCGAGGTGGACGATCGCACGCGACGGACTCGGGATGTGAACAGGAAGCATCGCCGCGCCGAGGTTACTTGTCAGACTCACAGCGCCCCCGAGCGTCGCTGGGGTCTGACAAGTCCATCAGCGCCCGGCGCGTACGCCGGCCGCGAGCTCGGTCGCGAGCGCACCGACGGCAACTGCGCCCGCGGCGTCGTCGGCGGCGTCGAGCAGACACCGCACCAGCGCGGAGCCGACGATCACGCCGTCCGCATAGGCGGCTACCTCGGCCGCCTGCGCGCCGGTCGATACCCCGAGGCCGACTCCCACGGGCAGATCGGTCGCCGCTCGGACCTTGGTCACAAGATCAGGAGCGCCGGCTGAGGTAGCAGTGCGTGCACCGGTGACCCCCATCGTCGATGCGGCGTAGACCCAGCCACGGCAGTCCGCCACTGTGCTCGCGATTCGTGCAGGCGATGACGAAGGCGCGACCAGAAAGATCCGCTCGAGCCCAAGTCGCTCGGATACCTCCACCCACTCCTGTCCCTCGTCGGGTATCAGGTCGGGAGTGATCAGCCCTTGCCCACCCGCCGACTGCAGGTCCTTGGCAAAACGCTCGACGCCGTACGCGAGCACGGGATTCCAGTACGTCATCAGGACCACCGAGACGCCGAGCGCCGCCGTCGCCTCGACGGTCCGGAGCACGTCGGTGATCCGCGTGCCGCTGCGCAGCGCGTGCTCGGTCGCAGCCTGGATCGTCGGTCCGTCGAGCACCGGGTCGCTATAGGGCAGACCGACCTCGATGATGTCGGCCCCACCGTCGACGAGCGCGCGCATCGCCTCGACGCATCCGTCGTACGACGGGAAGCCGGCTGGCAGGTATCCGACCAGCGCCGCGCGACCCTCCGCCTTGGCCGCGGCGTACGCCTCCCCCGAGCCCATCAGACCAGGCCGAACCAGTGGGCGGCCGTATCCATGTCCTTGTCGCCCCGGCCGGAGAGGTTGACCAACAGGATCGAGTCGGGCTCGCGGCGGGCAATCGACCGTGCCCCGGCAAGCGCGTGCGAGCTCTCGATCGCAGGAATGATGCCTTCCGTCCGGCACAGCAGCCGGAAGGCCTCCATCGCGTCCTCGTCATCGATCGGTTCGTAGGTGGCCCGGCCGATGTCCTTGAGCCAAGCGTGCTCTGGCCCAACTCCGGGATAGTCCAGGCCGGCGGAGATCGAATGCGACTCGCGGGTCTGGCCGTCCTCGTCCTGCAACACGTACGACCGGGAGCCGTGCAGGACGCCCGGCGATCCGCCGGTAAGCGTCGCGGCGTGCTTGCCGGTCTCGATCCCCTCGCCGCCGGCTTCGAACCCGTAGAGCCGCACATCCGCGTCAGGGATGAAGGCGCTGAAGATGCCCATCGCGTTCGAGCCGCCGCCGACACAGGCGCAGACGACATCCGGGAGCCGGCCCAGCTTGTCCAGGCACTGCGCACGAGCCTCGGTGCCGATGACGGAGGCGAAGTCACGCACCATCGCCGGGAACGGCGCGGGCCCGCCGACCGAGCCGATGACGTAGTGCGTGGTGTCGACGTTCGTCACCCAGTCCCGAAACGCCTCATTCATGGCGTCCTTGAGAGTCCGCGAGCCGCTCGTGACCGGCGTTACCTCAGCACCGAGCAACCGCATCCGCGCGACGTTGAGCGCCTGTCGTTTGGTGTCGACCTCGCCCATGTAGACGGTGCACTCGAGTCCGAAGAGGGCAGCCGCGGTTGCCGTGGCAACGCCGTGCTGGCCGGCACCTGTCTCGGCGATCACCCGCGGCTTGCCCATCCGCTTCGTCAGCAGCGCTTGACCCAGCACGTTGTTGATCTTGTGGGCACCGGTGTGGTTGAGGTCCTCGCGCTTGAGCAGCACGCGAGCACCCACGGCTTCGGAGAATCGCTCAGCTTCGTAGAGCATCGACGGGCGACCGGCGTACTCGCGCAACAGCCGGTCGAACTCCGCGACGAACTCCGGGTCGCGGCGCGCCGCTGCGTAGACGTCATCGAGCTGGTCGAGAGCGGCAATCAGCGCCTCAGGGACGTAACGACCGCCATACGGCCCAAACCGGCCGTCGGAGTGCTCGATCGTCGGCTCCATCAGGCTGGGTGGCGGCACGACGGGTGAACGCCCGCTGCTACCAGGTCAGCAACAGCCTGCCGGGGACTGTCGGCCTTCACCAGGCCTTCGCCCACCAGCACCGCGTCCGCACCGGACGCCGCTGCCGCCAGCAGATCGTGTGGCCCGCGGATGCCGCTCTCGGCGACCCGGATGACCGATGACGGAATCTCCGCGGCAACGCGGGTGAACGTTTCCCGGTCAACCTCGAGGGTTCGCAAGTTGCGATTGTTCACGCCGATCACGCGGGCTCCGGCGTCAAGTGCACGCAGTGCCTCGGTCTCGTCGTGTGCCTCGACCAGTGCGGTCATTCCGAGACTCTCGATCCGCTCGCGCAAGCTGACGAGCACCTGCTGCTCGAGAGCAGCGACGATCAGCAGCACGACGTCGGCACCGTGGGCACGGGCCTCCCACACCTGGTACGGCGTGACCACGAAGTCCTTGCGGAGCACCGGGATCTCGACGGCGGCGCGCACCGCGTCGAGATCTGCGAGCGAGCCGTTGAAGCGGCGCTGCTCGGTCAGCACCGAGATGACAGCGGCGCCACCTGCGGCGTACTCCTTCGCAAGCGCGGCGGGATCACCGATCGACGCGAGGTTGCCGGCGCTCGGGCTGGAGCGCTTTACCTCGGCGATGACGGCGACACCCTCGCCGGACAATGCGGCAACCGCATCGCGGGGAGCAGGGGCGCGCGCCGCCAGCTCCTTGACAGCATCGAGCGGGAGGGCCCGCTCTCGCTCTGCGAGATCCTCACGAACCCCGCGCACGATGTCGTCGAGGACGGACATTCGGCAAGGGTAGTGATCGAGTGCAGTGCTCATTCGGTCGGGTCCTCCCCCCTGTCCAGTGCGTCCCATGCGGTATCGGCCGGGTCGCCCTTGGCGACCGTCGGTTGTGCGGTGTCGGGTGCTTCGTACTTGCGTCCCATGGCGGCCCATTCGCCGCTGCGCCACGCTGCGAGTACGCCGGCTGCCATCGCGACCAGCCCACCGACCGCGGCGACGACCCACCAGCCGTTCGCGCTGCCGTGGACCGGGATCGCCAGACCACCCACCTCGTGCGAGGTGAGCGCCGACGAGACGGAGCCCCGGCCTTGGATCGCGACGACGAGCGCGATCGCCCCGACCAGCGCGATCACAACACCGACCGCGCGCCGAAGCACACCGCGCGCCGCAACCAGCCCGGCGGCGAGAGCCAGCAGGGCGATGCCAAGCGCCGGCAACGACGGCTCGACCGCATGCCCGGTGACGGACACCCGCGTAGCCGCGGCAGCGGGGATGTGCACGGTCATGCGCGACCACACTCGACCGCTCGCGACCAGGACAATCAGCCCGCCGACAGCTGTGCCGAACATCGCGCGGAGCAAGCCAGCGACAGCCTTGTTCATATTTGGTGGATGGCCTCCGCCGAGGCCAACGCGGCTAGTACGGCGGCGGCCTTGTTGCGCGACTCGGCATCCTCGGCGGCAGGGTCGGAGTCGGCGACGATGCCGGCGCCGGCCTGGACGTAGGCGTGACCATCGCGCATCACGACGGTGCGAATCGCCACCGCCGTGTCTAGGTCACCCGCGACGTCGACATAGCCGACGATCCCGCCGTAGAGGCCGCGTCGGGTCGGCTCGAGCGCCTCGATGACCTCCATCGCGCGCACCTTCGGGGCCCCTGACAAGGTGCCTGCCGGGAAGCACGCGCACAGCACGTCCAGAGACGTGGCAGCGGGCGCGACGTCGCACACCACGGTCGAGACCAGATGCATGACGTGGGAGAACCGCTCCACCGCCATCAGGTCGACCACCTCGACCGAGCCCGGAACCGCAATCCGGCCCAGGTCGTTGCGGCCGAGGTCGACGAGCATCACGTGCTCGGCGCGCTCCTTGGGATCCGTGAAGAGCTCGTGCGCATACGCGGCGTCCTCCTCGGGCGTCGCGCCACGAGGCCGCGTGCCGGCGATCGGATGCATCAGCGCCCGACCGCCCTCCACCTTGACCAGCGCCTCAGGCGACGAACCGACTACGTCGAGATCATCGAACCGGAGCAGGTACATGTACGGCGAAGGGTTCGACGTACGCAGCGCCCGATAGACGTCGAGCGGGTCGGCCGCGCAGTCGGTCTCGAAGCGCTGCGAGACCACGATCTGGAAGCAGTCGCCGGCGCGGATGTGCTCCTTGGCGGTCTCCACCGCCGCCATGTAGTCCTCGCGGGTGGTTCGCTCCCGGTAGTCCGGCACATCGGAGCGCGCCAGCGTGGAGACCGAAGGCTCGGCGGGCTTGGCGAGGTCCGCCGTCATTGCGTCCAGCCGCGCGACGGCCTCGTCGTACGCCGACCCGGGGTCCTCGTCGGCCCCAGGAGTGAGGCGATGGATCACGTTCGCAACGAGCACGATCGACCCGTCGCGGTGATCAACGACCGCGACATCGGTCGCTAGCAGGAAGTGCAGCTCCGGCATCGCGATGTCGTCCTCGGCGAGCACCGGCAGTCGCTCGATCCGACGCACCGTGTCGTAGCCCATGTACCCGACGAGCCCACAGGTCAGCGGTGGCAGCTCCGGGTTGCGTGGCGTGTGCAGCCGAGCCGCTGCGTCGTGCAGCGCCTCGAGCGGATCGTCGGGATGGTCGTCCGGACCGATGCCGGTCCACACGGCATGCCCGCCCTGCTCGGACAGCGTCGCCGCCGAGCGGACGCCGATGAACGAGTAGCGAGCCCACACACCGCCGTGCTCCGCCGATTCGAGCAGGAACGTCCCCGGCCGGCCGGCCGCGAGCTTGCGGTAGGCACTGATCGGTGTCTCGGCATCAGCCAGCACGCGTCGTACGACGGGCACGACTCGGTCGTTGGCGAACGCCGCAAGGAAGCCCTCGCGATCCGGACGTACGACTCCGTCCGGTCGCGCGGATGACGCGCTCACGCGGCTGGTTCGCCGACGACCGCATCAAGCACGTCGGCGTCGAAGCAACGGCGGTCGCCGGTGTGGCAGGCCGCGCCGACCTGGTCGACCGACACCAGAAGCGTGTCGCCGTCGCAATCGAGCGCGACTGCCTTCACCCACTGCTGGTGCCCGGACGTATCGCCCTTGACCCAGTACTCCCCCCGGCTGCGGCTCCAGTAGGTGCAGCGGCCGGTGGTCAGCGTGCGGTGCAGCGCCTCGTCGTCCATCCAACCGACCATCAAGACCTCACCGGTGTCCCACTGCTGGGCCACCGCGGCGATCAGGCCGTTGTCGTCGCGCTTGAGGCGCTCCGCAATGGCCGGGTCGAGCGAGGACGGACGCGCCGGACCAGACATGCATCCATTGTGCCGGTGTCCGCATCCCGATTTTCAGAGCGGATGACACATCCGCTCTAGCGGACCTCGTTGCCGGCTGCGCGAAGCGCTTCCTTGACCTCACCGATGCTCAACGTGCCGAAGTGGAAGACGCTGGCAGCGAGGACGGCGTCGGCCCCTGCGGCGACCGGCGGCGGGAAGTCCGCGACCTTGCCCGCGCCACCTGAGGCGATCAGCGGAACCGTCACGACGCGCCGAACCGCCTCCACCATCTCGATGTCGAAGCCTGCCGTCGTGCCGTCGGCATCCATCGAGTTGAGCAGGATCTCCCCCACCCCGAGCTCTTCGCCTCGCGCGGCCCACTGGACCGCGTCGATGCCCGTGCCCTGCCGCCCGCCGTGCGTCGTAACTTCGTACCCACTCTCGGTTCGCGTCTCGCCCTGCGTCCGGCGTGCGTCGACCGAGAGCACCAGCACCTGGTTCCCGAAGCGCTGCGCGATCTCGTGCAACAGCTCAGGCCGCGCAATCGCCGCGGTGTTGACGCCGACCTTGTCGGCGCCGGCCCGCAGCAGCCGATCTACGTCCTCGACGCTGCGTACCCCGCCACCGACCGTCAACGGGATGAAGACCTGCTCCGCAGTACGACGGACGACGTCGTACGTCGTCTCCCGGTCGCCGCTCGATGCGGTGATGTCCAGGAACACCAGCTCGTCGGCACCCTCGTCGTCGTACCGCTTCGCGAGCTCGACCGGATCTCCGGCATCGCGCAGATCGCGGAAGTTGACGCCCTTCACGACCCGTCCGCCATCGACGTCGAGACAAGGAATCACCCGCGTCGCGACGGCCACTACGAACTCACTGCCGCAAGCGCCTCGGGCAGCGTGAAGGCACCGGCGTAGAGCGCCTTCCCGACGATGGCCCCTTCGACTCCGACACCAACCAGACCCGAGATCGCACGCAGGTCGTCGAGACTGCTGACACCGCCGCTGGCAATCACCGGGCGGTCCGTTGCGGCACAGACCTCTCGCAGCAGCTCGAGGTTCGGGCCGGTCAACGTCCCATCGCGGCGCACATCGGTGACGACGTAGCGCGCACAGCCATCAGCATCGAGTCGCGCGAGTACGTCGAACAGCTCGCCGCCGTCCTGCGTCCAGCCGCGCGCCGACAGAGTCGTGCCGCGCACGTCCAGCCCGACGGCTATCCGGTCACCGTGCTTCGCGATCGCCGATCGCACCCAGTCCGGCTGCTCGAGCGCAGCCGTGCCGATGTTGACGCGCGCGCACCCCGTCGCCAACGCAGCCTCGAGCGACACGTCGTCACGGATGCCGCCCGAGAGCTCGACGGCGACGTCGAGTCGACCGACGACCTCTGCGATCAGGTCACGGTTCGAGCCGCGACCGAACGCGGCGTCGAGATCCACCAGATGCACCCACTCCGCGCCGCCGCTCTGCCAAGCAAGTGCGGCGTCCAGGGGTGCGCCGTAGGCCGTCTCCGACCCGGCCTCACCCTGGACCAACCGCACCGCCTGACCGTCGGCGACATCGACGGCGGGAAGCAGCACAAGCGATGAGTCGGTCACAGCGTCTTCAGCCAGTTCTCGAGAAGGGTGAGCCCGGCGTCACCGGACTTCTCAGGGTGAAACTGCGTCGCCGACAGCGGGCCCTGTTCGACGGCCGCGACGAAGCGCCCACCGTGTGTCGCTGTGGTCTCGCCAGCGGCACCGAACGCTCGAACGCCGTAGGAGTGCACGAAGTAGAACCGCTGGTCGCCGATCCCGGTGAACAGCGCCGAGGACGCTGCGGGCGCAACGGTGTTCCAGCCCATGTGCGGCAGGATCGGCGCCTCGAGACGCACCACCTGGCCGCCGAGCGCACCGATGCCTTCGGTACGCAGCCCGTGCTCCTCGCCTGCGTCGTAGAGCACCTGCATCCCGACGCAGATCCCGAGCACCGGCCGTCCCGCAGCGACCCGCTCGCGGACCAGCGAGTCGGCACCCACCTGACGAACGCCCGCCATGCAAGCAGCGAAGGCACCGACGCCCGGCAGTACGACACCGTCGGCCTCGCGTGCGGCGGAGAGATCATCAGTGACGCTGACGTCCGCACCGACCCGCGCGAGTGCCCGCTCGGCCGATCGCAGGTTTCCGGAGCCGTGGTCGATGACGACCACGGTTGCTTTGCTGGTCACCGGACTAGAGAACGCCCTTGGTCGACGGCACGCCGACCGAGCGCGGGTCGAGCGATACCGCGTCCCGCAGAGCGCGCGCGACCGCCTTGAACTGTGCCTCGACGATGTGGTGCGCGTTGCGCCCGCCGAGGACACGAACATGCAGACAGATCTGCGCACTCGACACCATCGACTCCCAGATGTGGCGAGTCAGCGTCGTGTCGTAGCTGCCGATCAGCTCGACGAGCGGCGGCTCGTCGTGCACGAGGTAGGGCCGGCCGGAGACGTCGACCACTGCGTGGGCGAGCGCCTCGTCGAGCGGCACAAAGGCATCAGCGAACCGGCGGATGCCGACCTTGTCTCCAAGCGCTTCGCGGAGTGCTTGTCCAAGTGCGATCGCGGTGTCCTCGACAGTGTGGTGGGCATCGACTTCGAGGTCGCCGACCGTCTTCACGGTCAGGTCGATTCCCCCGTGCTTCGACAGTTGGGCAAGCATGTGGTCGTAGAACGGCACGCCCGTCGAGATCTCGCTCACCCCGGTGCCATCGAGGTCGAGCGACACGGAGACCTGGGATTCCTTGGTGGAACGCTCCACGAGCGCGGTTCTTGCCACGTCACCAGTATCGCGGAAGCCGGCTCCGGACCCGTCGCAATAACCGCCCAGTGAGGCGGCGACAATCCCGATGTGGACGCTTTTGATGTGCTCGACATCGCCACCGCCGGCTTCGCGAGCACCCTTCGCTTCGTCGAGCCCGCGGACCTCACCCGGTCGACGCCCAACCCCGGATGGACCGTCCGAGACCTGCTCAACCATGTCGTCGGTGGCAACCGGCGATACGTCCTACTGCTCACAGGCGCGCCGACCGAGGAAGTCGAGGCGCTGCGCGATCTCGATCACCTGACGACCGATCCGTACGCCGACTTCGTTGCGACCGCGGCCGAAGTCAGCACGGCGTTCCGGGGGCCAGGCGTCCTCGACCGAATCGTGCACCACCGGTGGGGCGATCGGACCGGATTGCAGCTGCTGTTCCTGCGCATTACCGAGCACGCCCTGCACGGCTGGGACCTTGCCCGCGCGATCGACGCAGACGACTCGCTGGACCTGAGCGTCGCCGACTTCCTGCTCGCCGCCATCGACGTCGACCCGACGCTCGTGAACCCCAACGCCTTCGCGATCCCGCCGAACGACGACGGTCTCACCGGCGCAGCACGGTTGCTCGCGCTGACCGGCCGCGGCTAGCTAGAGACGCGACCTATCTCGGCGCAGTCGAGAGCATCCAAGAACGCCTCGCATTCCGCGCGGGTCCCCACCGACACCCGAAGCCATCCGGGCAGTCCGACGTCGCGCACCAGGACGCCATGCCGAAGCAGCGCGTCCCAAGCGGCCTTCGAGTCGGCCAGTCCGCCGAACAGCACGAAGTTGGCGTCCGAGTCGACAACCTCGAACCCGCGGGCGCGAAGCGAGACGATCATCGCGTCGCGATTCGACCGCAGCTGCGCAACCTGGGCCAAGGTCTCGTCGGCGTGCCGAAGGGCAGCCAGCGCGGCCGCTTGGGTGAGTGCAGACAGGTGATACGGCAACCTCACCAACGTCAACGCGTCGACCACCTTCGGATCCGCAGCGAGGTATCCGAGCCGAGCACCCGCGAAGCCGAAGGCCTTCGACATGGTTCGCGTGACGACAAGCCGTGGATGTCCGTCGAGCAGCGACAGCAGTGACGGCGAGTGTGAGAACTCGGCGTAGGCCTCGTCGACGACGACCATCCCCGGTGCGACCTCGAGCACCGCCTCGACGACGGACGGATCCATCGCCGTGCCGGTGGGGTTGTTCGGCGAGCACAGGAACACAACCGCCGGCGAGTGCTCGCGAACCTCGGCAACGGCGGCATCGGCGGAGAGCGTGAAATCTGCCGCGCGCGGCGAGCCGATCCAGGGAGTCACCGTCGCCTGCGCGATCAGCTGGTGCATCGAGTACGACGGAACGAAGCCAAGCGCGGCGTGTCCGGGTCCGCCGAACGCCTGCAGCAACTGCTGCAGGATCTCGTTGGAGCCGTTGGCGGCCCAGACCTGCGCGACGGTCAGCCCGTGCCCGAGATAGCCGGCAAGGGCAGCGCGAAGCTCCTCGGCGTCACGGTCGGGATAACGGTTCATCGACGCCGCGGCTGCAGCGACCGAGCTCCGCAAGTCCTCGACCAACGCGGCCGGCGGCGGATACGGGTTCTCGTTGGTGTTCAGCCGCACGGCGATGTCGAGCTGCGGTGCTCCGTATGCCGACAGCCCGCGCAGGTCGTCGCGGAGAGGAAGGTCGCCCCACTGGTCCTCGGTCGTCATCGAAGACGCGTCGCGACAGCTTCGACGTGCGCCGCGAGATCCTCGGCGCCGCCAAGCGCGACGATGTGATCACCGACAGCCGCCAATGCATCACGGGTGTAGTCGATGACGTGGATGCCGCGAAGGAACGACTGCACCGACAGTCCCGAAGTGTGCCGGGCGGTACCCCCGGTGGGAAGCACGTGGTTGGAGCCGGCCAGATAGTCACCGAGTGACACCGGCGACCAGGCACCGACGAAGATCGCGCCCGCGTTGCGGATCCTTGCGGCGTCAGCCGAGGCATTGTGGGTGATCACCTCGAGGTGCTCGGCACCCCAGGCATCGACCACGCCGATTCCAGCGTCGATGTCATCGACGAGCACGTACGCCGACTGTCCGGCCAGCGCGGTCTCGACGCGCTCACGGTGCCGGGTCTCGGACACCCGCTTGGCCAAGGCGACATCGACCGCGTCGAGCAGCTCGACACTGGGGCTGACCAGCAGACAGGCCGCCAGCTCGTCGTGTTCCGCCTGGGCAACCAGGTCAGCCGCGACGTAGTCGGGGTCAGCGCTGTCATCGGCGAGAATCGCGATCTCGGTCGGGCCCGCCTCGGCGTCGATCCCGACGACGCCACGCACACAGCGTTTGGCCGCCGCGACGTACACGTTCCCCGGGCCCGTCACCAGGTCGACGGGACGAACACCTTCGATGCCGTAGGCGAACATCGCGATCGCCTGCGCGCCCCCGACCGCATAGACCTCGTCAACGCCCAGCAGCGCGCACGCTGCGAGCACCGCCGGGTTGGGACGGCCGCCGAACTGCGGCTTGGGCGGTGAGGCAACCGCGAGCGAGCCAACCCCTGCGACCTGCGCCGGCACGACGTTCATCACGACGCTCGACGGATAGGCGACGAGCCCGCCCGGGACGTAGAGCCCGACGCGGCCGACCGGCACCCATCGCTCAGTCACGACGGCACCCGGCGCGACGTCAACCACCTCATCGGCGCGCAGCTGTGCCTGGTGCACTCGTCGCGCTCGAGAGATCGCCTCTTCGAGGGCGGCCCGTACCGCCGGATCGAGCGCTTCGAGTGCGGCCGTCAGCGCAGCCGGCGGAACCCGAACATCGTCGAGCCGTACGCCGTCGAACTTCTCGGTGAACTCGACAACAGCCACCCGACCGCGCTCGCGTACCCCGTCGATGATCGGCCGCACGCTCGCAACAGCGCCCTCGACGTCGAGGCGGGCACGGGGCAGCTCGCGCGGCTCGCACTCGCGGCCACGCATGTCGACACGTGAGATCACGGGGAGCCAGGGTAGGCCGGGACCGGCCGCACCGTCGGCTGCTTTATCGCGCGCAGCCAGGTGATCGTGCTGCTGACCAGCAGTGAGGCCAACGGCCAGCTGATCATCACAGCCATCGCCCGCACCTTGAAGTCGAGCAACCCGACGACGCTGTCGAGCCCCTTCGGCGTCGCGTCCGGAAAGGCCGCGCTGAGTGTCATGCGCAACGAGGAGCCCGACACGAGGTAACCCACCCGATCCGCCACGTACATCGCGAGAAAGCCACCGACTACCAGCCCGACCAGAGCGCCGGGACCGTCGAGCGAATCCGGCGCCGCGACAGCAACCAGCGCAACACACACGACGCCACCGATCAGCCCGAGCAGCCCGAGCCACAGGTCGTCTCCCATGAGCGCCTTGGTCTTCTCTTCGGGATTGTCGAGCGCCGCGTTCACATCGATATGCGGTGCGACCGCGTGCCAGATCAGACCGACTGCGGACCCAAGCAGCGCGACGAAGATCGCCAGGACGACCGCCGTCACGATCTCGGCCCGCCAGTTGATCGGGGCAACGGGCCGCTCTTGCATCCGAACAGTGTCGCTTACCTCGCTAACTGCCGAGCGCCGCGACAACGAGATTGCGCTGTGACAACCGCTCGGCGAGCAGCGGCAGAGCGGCGAGCGTCGTCCGCCAGGAGTCGGCTGCGCTCGTCACATCGGAGTCGTGCAACAGCATGGTTCCCCCAGCGAGTCGACCGGACTCGAGCTTTGCCACGACCGACTCGGGCGACGAGCTCGCGAGCCAGTCGACTCCCCACGCCGACCACAGCACCGGCCGCAGCCCAAGCGCCCGCGCAGCAAGGTAGGACGGCCCGGACATCACGCCGTACGTCGGGCGCCACCAGCTGGGGACCTCGCCGACGACCTCGGCGACTGCGTCACGACCTCGTCGAAGATCCGCCGCGATCCCCCACGGCGTCCGCGCAATCGTGTAGCGGTGCTGGTCGCCGTGCAGGCCGATCCCATGACCGCGGCGCAGAGTCTCGAGGACCACCGCGGGATAGCGGCGCACTTCGGAGCCGAGCACAAAGAAGGTCGCCGGCCAGCCAAGCCGATCGAGTTCGTCAAGGATCGCGATGGTGCCCTCGGGATGAGGTCCGTCGTCGAACGTCAGGGCCACCGTGCCTGCCGGCATCGGGCCGCACAACGAGGGCGTGACCGCTCGCCGCAGTCCAGGCAGCCAGGTGCCGGCCGGCCCGATCTGGACGGCCGCCACAGCACCGAGGGCAACAGCCCCGATCTCGTAGCCGTTCACGTCACCACAACGTGTCCAACACGTCGACGGCCCGCTCACAGCCGAAGACGCCGACGGTGTCGGCCGGAGGAGTCGCCCGGCGAACCGAAGCCAGCAGTTCAGGAACGTCCGTCGCCCAGCGGGCGAGTCCGACCTGCTGGAGCGCCTCAGCGTTGAGACGGCCATGCCCTGCGATCGGGCGATACAGGACGGTCGGCTTGCCGAGCGCCAGCGCCTCCCAGCACGTTGTGCCCCCTGCGTTGTCGACGACGACATCGGCCGAAGCGAGCACTCCGATCACGTCGCTCGTCCAGGGGACGGCGCGCACGCCCGGCACCCCGGCTATCCGCCGAGCCAGCCGCGTCGAGTGACCACAGAGCACCAGTACGACATCGGCAGCCGCTGTCAGCTGTCGCACAGCCGAGACCACTTCGCCGACACCCCAGCTGCCGCCATTGACGACGACGACCCGAGCGTTCGCGTCGATCTCCCAGCGTTCGCGCGCAGCGTCGCGATCGACCGGCTCGAGGTAGCGCGCGGCCACGAGCGGTGCGATCGGCTTTACGACGTCGGCGCCCATGTCCTCCAGCGCAACTGCGGTGGCGCCCATCGGCGCCAGGGTGAGATCGACGCCGGACCAGACCCAGTAGGGATGCGCGCCTGGATCGGTGACGTACGTCGCAATCGGCGTGCTCAACCGACCCTGGCTGCGCAACCGGCCGAGCACCTGGGCGGCGAGGTTGTAGACCGCGACGATCGCATCCGGCTGAAACTGCTCGACCTCGGCAAGCAACGGCTTCTCCGCGCTTCGCCCGCCGTTGTGGGTGATCGCCTCGAAGATGCCGGGATGGGTCACCCACGTCCGCATCGCCCAGTCGTAGAGCCACGGGATGACCGCGAGCATCGAGTGGTAGAACGCTCGCAGCACCGCGCCCTGGCCGTGCGGCGGCATCTTCAGCAGGTCGACCGTGCGAACCGTGTGGCCCTCTGCCTCAGCCTGCACGGCAAGCGCAGCAGCGGCGGCGTCATGGCCCGCGCCCATCGATGCCGAAACGATGAGCAACCGCTTAGAACCCATCAAGCTCACGCTATTTCATGGCCCAAACGGGGCATGGTCGAAACCCGCTAGCTGACGGCGTTGGGACCCAATAGCTGTTTGAGGTCGGCCATCAGGGCTGGCGTCGGGGCTACTCGCAGGCGATCGTCGATTCGTACGACGGTCTCGCGGCCCGCTGACTGCAGGCACAGCCGCACCTCGGTCGCGCCGGGATGCCCGGCCAGCACGTCCTTGAGGCGCTCCACGACCGGGGGCGTGCAGCGGTTCGCCGGAAGCGTGATCACGATCGGGCCACGCGGTCCCTGACTGATGTCGGGGATCGCGACCTCCATCGCCATCAGCCGCGGCGCTTCCTCGCGCTTGTCGATCCGGGCGCGCACCAGGAGCACCGCGTCCTCCGCGAGGTGGATCCCGTGCTCCTCGTACGCCTTGGGGAAGAACAACACCTCGATCGCACCTTCGAGGTCCTCGAGCACCGCTGTCGCCCACGAGTCGCCGCGCTTGGTCATCTTGCGCGTGACCGAGGAGATGATGCCGCCGACCGTGACGATCTGGCCGTCGCTGCGCTCCTCACCGGACAGCGCGGAGATCGGGCAGTCGACCGCGGCCGCGAGCACATGCTCGATCCCGAACAGTGGATGGTCCGAGACGTAGAGGCCGAGCATCTCTCGCTCGTAGGCGAGCAGCATCGTCTTGTCCCACTCGCTCACCGGGATGATCAGGTTCAGCGCCATCGTCGGCTCGGCCCCACCATCGCCATCACCCGCGCTGAACAGATCGAACTGACCAACTGCCTCGTTGCGCTTGGTGTCCATGCAGGCGTCGATCGCCTCGGCGTGGACCCGCAACAAGCCCTGTCGGGTGTGGCCGAGGGAGTCGAACGCACCGGCTTTGATCAGCGACTCGATCGTCTTCTTGTTGCAGACCACCGGATCGACCTTGGTCAGGAAGTCGGCGAAGTCGAGGTACATGCCCTTGCTGCGCCGGGTGGCGCAGATCGACGAGACCACGTTGGCACCGACGTTGCGGATGCCAGCCATGCCATAGCGGATGTCGGTGCCAACCGGCGCAAAGTCCGCATCGGAGGAGTTCACATCCGGCGGCAGCACCTTGATGCCCATCCGACGGCACTCGTGCAGGTAGAGCGCGCTCTTGTCCTTGTCGTCGCGCACCGACGTGAGCAGCGCGGCCATGTACTCCGCCGGGTAGTGCGACTTGAGAAATGCCGTCCAGTACGACACCAAGCCGTAGCCCGCGGCGTGGGACTTGTTGAAGGCGTAGTCCGCGAACGGGATCAACGTCTCCCACAGCTTGTCGATCGCCGGCTGGCTGTAGCCGCGCGACTTCATGCCGTCGCTGAACGGGATCTTCTCCTTGTCGAGGATCTCCTTCTTCTTCTTGCCCATCGCCCGGCGCAGCGTGTCCGCTTGTGCAAGCGAGTAGCCGGCGACGCGCTGCGCGATCGCCATGACCTGCTCCTGATAGACGATCACGCCGTAGGTCTCGGCGAGCAGGTCGACAAGCGACTCGGCGAACTCCGGGTGGATCGGGTCGATCTTCTGGCGACCGTGCTTCCGCTCGACGTAGGCGAGGTGGCTGCCCATGCCCATCGGGCCAGGTCGATACAGCGCGTTGAGCGCCGCGATGTCCTCGAACGCCGACGGCTGCAGCGACCTGATGAGCGAGCGCATCGGCCCGCCCTCGAACTGGAAGACGCCGATCGTGTCGCCACGGCACAGCAGCTCGTAGGCCTCCGGGCGATCCAACGGCAACGTCTCGAGGTCGATCGTCTCGCCCCGGTTGGTCTGGATGTGCCGTAGCGCATCGTCGAGCACCGTGAGGTTGCGCAGCCCGAGGAAGTCCATCTTCAGCAGGCCGAGTGACTCGCAGGCACCCATGTCGAACTGCGTGATGATCGCGCCGTCGACCTCTCGCCGCTGGATGGGGATGACGTCGAGCAGCGGGTACCGCGACAGGATCACGCCGGCCGCATGGACGCCCCACTGGCGACGAAGCCCCTCGAGGCCGCGAGCGGTGTCGACGACCTTCTTGACGTCGTGCTCGGTCTCGTAGAGCTGGCGGAAGTCCTTGCCCTCGCCGTAGCGCTCGTGCGCTGGGTCGAAGATCGCGGCCAGCGGAAGGTCCTTGCCCATGACCGGCGCGGGCATCGCCTTCGTGATCTTGTCGCCGATGCCATACGGGAAGCCAAGGACCCGGGCCGCGTCCTTGACGGCCGCCTTCGCCTTGATGGTGCTGTAGGTGATGATCTGGCTGACCCGATCCTCGCCGTACTTCTCCGTGGCGTAGCGGATCATGTCGCCGCGCCGACGCTCGTCGAAGTCCAGGTCGACGTCAGGCATCGACACGCGCTCGGGGTTGAGAAAGCGCTCGAACAGCAGCCCGTGCTCGATCGGGTCGAGCTCGGTGATGCGCAACGCCCAGGCGACGAGCGACCCAGCCGCCGAGCCACGCCCGGGACCGACCCGGATGCCCGACTCGCGCGCGTGGCGGCACAGGTCAGCAACCACGAGGAAGTAGCCCGGGAAGCCCATCTGGATGATCACGCCGAGCTCGAAGTCCGCCCGCTCGCGGTACTCGGGGGGTACGACGGCACCCCGCATGCGCGCGTCCAGCCCACGGTGGACCTCGTCACGCAGCCAGGTGTCCTCGGTCTGCCCCTCGGGCACCTCGAAACGCGGCATCAGGTCCGCGCCTTCGTCGAACTCGACCTCGCAGCGCTGTGCGATCAGCAGGGTGTTGTCGCAGGCCTCGGGCAGCTCCCGCCAGAGCTGTCGCATCTCCTGCGCACTCTTGAGGTAGAAGTCCTTGGCGTCGAACTTGAAGCGGTTGGGGTCCGCCATCGTCTTGCCGGACTGCACGCAGAGCAGGACCTCGTGGGCCTCGGCATCCTTGGCGTAGGTGTAGTGCAGGTCATTGGTCGCGATCGTCGGGATGTTCAGATCCTTGGACAGCCGGATCAGATCGGCGTGGACTCGGGTCTCGATGTCGAGGCCGTGGTTCATCAGCTCGCAGAAGAACGACTCACGGCCGAAGATGTCCTGCAGCTCGCCGGCGACCAGCTTCGCGCCCTCGTAGTCGCCGATCCGCAGCTTGGTCTGGATCTCCCCCGACGGGCAGCCGGTGCTCGCGATCATGCCCTTCGCATACTCGCTGATCAGCTCGCGATCGGCACGCGGCTTGTAGAAGTAGCCCTCGAGGCTGGACCGGCTCGCCAGCCGAAAGAGGTTGTGCATCCCCTGCGTGGTCTCGGCGAGCAGCGTCATGTGGGTGAAGGCGCCGCCACCGGAGACGTCGTCTTCGCCGCCCTCGGCCCAGCGAACCCTGGTCCGCTCGTAGCGAGAGGTCCCAGGCGTGATGTACGCCTCCATGCCGATGATCGGCTTGACCCCGGCGGCCTTGCCCTTCTTCCAGAACTCATACGCACCGAACACGTTGCCGTGGTCGGTCATCGCCAGCGCGGGCATCTCCTGGCGGGCGGCTTCCTCGAACAGCTCGGACACCCGGGCGGCGCCGTCGAGCATCGAGTACTCGCTGTGGACGTGCAGGTGCACGAACTTGTCGGCACCCACGGAGTCCATCGGAAGAGTTCTAACACCTCCCGGCGACGGGATCGGCGTGTCGGTGATGGCGAGTCGCAGGACATCGGTGGCACGTAGGCTCAACCGGTGCCCAGCTCGCGCCTGCTTGCCCAATCGCGGATCTTTCTGGTCTGTCTGGCACTCGCGATCGTGGGCGTAACCGGGCTCGGACTGACCGCCGTCGCCACCCAGGCAGCGCCGGCGACCACCAACGGCACCGTTGCCGTCCAGCCGACGCCGGTGGATCTCGGCACCGCCGGCCAGCGGCTGCTCAACTGGTCTGGAATCACCTGGCTCGTCTACCCCAACTGCCCCAACTGCGGGCCTGAGCAGACACCCACCACCAATGCCGCGAAGGCCCTCTACGTCGACAGCCGCGGCTGGCTGCACATGAACGTCACGAAGATCGATGGCAAGTGGCGGGGCGTCGAGATGCGTGCGCTTACCGACGTGCCGTACGGGACCTATCGCTGGGTCGTGAACAGCCAGACGGCCGACCTCGACCCGTGGGCCGTACTCGGCATGTTCGTCTATCGCCCAGGTACGGCGCAGTACACGAACGAGATCGACATCGAGGACTCGCGGTTCCCTCACCTTCTCCATGCGCCCGACAATGCGCAGTTCACCGTGCAGCCGTACAAGCCCGCGGGCCACCAGCACGGCTACTACATCAGCCCCGACTACCACCCGCTCCTCCAGCAGTTCACCTGGAGTCCGGCCTTCGGCAACGAGACCCACGGATTGGTGCAGTTCGAGGCGCGGGTCGGTACGACGCCGAACTCGCCGCTGCTGTCTCGCTTCAGCTACGGGGGCTATGCCGTACCTACGTCCGAGAACATGCAGCTTTTCGTGGTCTTGTGGATGAACAAGAACACGCCCCCCACGACCGGGACGCACTCTGCGGTCATTCGCAACCTGACCATCTCGCCGCTAGGGGGTTGAGAGTTGCCCAGCCGCACTCAGCCGGGGTTCTCGCGCGCCCTTCGCGCCCTCGCGGTCCTCACCACGGTCGGGACTCTCGCCGTCGGCACTACCGCGCTCGCAGCGACGCCCAGCGGGCAGCCGCCCGCCGTGACCAGGGCGCATCTCGCCAAGGGTCCGGGTCCGTCGGGCAGCTTGTTCCCTAGCCAGCTCAACTGGTCCGGGTTCGCCTGGAACGTCATGTCCAACGTAGGCAAAGGTCCCGAGAACGATGGGCTGACGAACTCCTCCGACGCCGTATATGTCGACAGCAGCGGCCGACTGCACCTCAACATCATTCAGCTACGAGGCGCGTGGCGCTCCGTGGAGCTTCGCTCGGCGGCCCCGGTCAGCTATGGCCGCTACCGCCTGATCGTCGATTCGGCGACCGGCAAGTTCTCCGACCGCACGGTGTTCGGGATGTTCACGTACCGCCCCAACTCCAAGCTGTACACCAACGAGATCGATGTCGAGAACTCCCGATTCCCGAAGTACCTTCCTGCGCCTGACAACGCCCAGTTCGCGGTACAGCCCTACAAGCTCTCGGGTCACGAGCACCACTACTACGTGAAGCCGAGCTACGGCCACTTGCTCGAGCAGTTCACCTGGTACCCGCCGTCGAATGGCAAGGGAACCGTCGCTTTCGAGACCCGAGTGGGTGCTTCCCCGCACTCGCGGCTGCTGACCAAGTGGAAGTACTACGGGGCGAGCGACCCCACGAGCCAGCACATGTACCTCTACCTGACGCTGTGGCTCAACCACGGGTTGCCGCCGGTGCACGGCACGCACTCGGTCATCCTGCGATCACTGAAGATCAAACCCGTCTAGTCCCCGGCGTAGGCCAGCTCCGACGCCGTCTTGGTGTCCTGCGGCTCGAGCGGCACCACCATCAACGACTCGATCGAGGTGTCAACAGGCGCCGGATCGAGGACGCGTACCGATGCTGCGCCGGCGAGCTCCTGAAGCTCCGACACCGGGCCCGACACGATCAACGCGAACACACAGCCGCAGTCGGAGCTAAGACCTGCCGCATCGACTCGGGCATCCGCCGCCGCGGCAGCCCCAGCGTCGATCTCGTCGTTCAGCTCCGTCGAGGGGCTCGCCAGCGACTGCGTGATCTCGCTCTTGTAGTGCTCCGCGATCTGGCTCGCGGCGGCTTGCGCGCTCGCCAGCTCCGTCGACAGGTTCGCATCAACCGACGTCACCAGGACATGCACCAACGCATCGACCGGGGGCGGCACCCGGGCAAACCCGCGTAGCACTGTCACGTCAGGCGTCGTGGCGAGCAACGTGTCGATCGCAAGTGGGCTGATGTAGGCGGTGAAGTCGACGAGCGCAGCTACGTGCTCCGAGGCGCCGAGCGACTGCAGCGCGTCACGTCGCGTGGCTGCGGCAGCCAGGTACGACGGCACTGAAGCACCCGGAGCCGGCCCGAGCCGGTGTGCGGTCGGGAGCACCGGTCCGACCGACTGCTTCGACGGGCGTACGGCGCCGTGGTCATCCCCGCCGGTCGCGACGATCAGCACCGCCGCGAAGGCGACGGACACCAGCGAGATCGCGATCACAGGTTCGCGCCGGATCCACGGACCGACGACGCGACCCGCGACACTACGCGGACCCACGACGGCGCCCGCAGCCGACCCGATACCACGCAAGATCCCGGCCAACTTGGGCAGCGCCCGCTCGTCGAGCCCGGCGAACCGGGGCTGGCGGTCGCCGCTCATGACTGTTCAGCCAGAGCTGCCAGCGCCTTGTTCAGGTCAGCCGGGGGCTCGCTGACGAACTCGACCGGCCGATGCTCGGTCGGATGCTCGAACGCGAGGCTGCGGGCATGCAGCCACTGCCGCTCGAGGCCGATCCGCGCCGCAAGGGTCGGATCAGCGCCGTAGGTGAGGTCGCCGACACACGGGTGCCGGACCGCGGACATGTGCACCCGGATCTGATGGGTACGGCCGGTTTCCAGTCGGATGTCGAGCAGGCTCGCCGCCCGGAACGCCTCGACAGTCTCGTAGTGCGTCACGCTCGGGCGGCCTTCGCTGACTACCGCCCAGCGGTAGTCGTGACTCGGGTGCCGGCCGATCGGCGCGTCGATCGTCCCGCGGCTCGGGTCCGGATGGCCCTGGACCAGCGCGCGGTATCGCTTGTCGACCGTCCGGTTGCGGAAAGCGTCCTTCAACACCGAGTACGCGAGCTCGCTCTTGGCGACGACCATCAGCCCGGTGGTGCCGACGTCGAGACGGTGCACCACGCCCTGCCGCTCGGCCGCGCCCGAGGTCGCAATGCGATAGCCCGCGCCGGCCAGACCACCGATCACCGTCGGGCCGGACCATCCCGGGCTGGGATGCGCCGCAACTCCGACCGGCTTGTCCACCACGACGATGTCGTCGTCGTCGTACACGATCCGCAGCCCGTCGACGAGCTCAGCTGACACGGTCACCGTGACGGGCTCGGGAAGCTCGACCTCGATCCACTCGCCTGCGTTGACCCGCTGCGACTTTGCCGGAGCAACGCCTTCGAGCAGGACGCCACCTGAGGCGACGAGGTCCGCCGCCGCAGTCCGCGACAGCCCGAAGAGCCGAGCGACTGCCGCATCGACCCGGGAGCCGTCAAGGCCCTCCGGTAGCTCGAGGCCCCGGCTCTGGCTCATCGTGCTGTGTTCTCCGACCGCTTGCTGCCGTCGATCTCGATGCCTCGGCTCGCCAGCAGCACCGCGAGGACACCGCCGACCACGATGGAGGCATCTGCGATGTTGAAGATCGGCCAGTGCGGCAGTTCGATCCAGTCGACGACATGGCCACGAAGCGGACCTGGTTCCCGGAAGATCCGGTCGCTGAGGTTGCCCAGTGCGCCGCCGAGCAGCAGCCCGAGCGACACGGCCCACCCGAGGGAGGTCAGCGACCGTGCCGTCCGCACGATCACGACCACGACTGCGATAGCGACCGCCGTGAAGATCCAGGTCGCGCCGGTCCCGACGCTGAAGGCCGCGCCGGAGTTTCGAGTGAAGGTCAGCCACAGGACGTGCGGCACGACGGTGACCCTCGCCCGATCCGCCAGCTTCGCAACGGCGATGAGCTTCGTGACGACATCGACAGCCACCACGAGCAGCGCGATCGCAGCGAGCAACGCCGTGCGACGCCGATCTGGTTGCTGGGGTGGCGCGTCGGCCTCTACCGACGCTCCTCGCGTTGTTTGCATGACACGCACAGGGTTGCACGGGGAAACGCCTGCAGCCGGGCCTTGCCGATCGGGTTGCCACAGCTCTCGCAGACCGGGTAGGAGCCGTCGTCGAGGCGCTGGAGCGCCCGCTCGACCTGCGAGAGCAGGTCGCGGCTGTTCGCCGCGAGCGACATCTCGTGCTCGCGCTCGAAGGTCTTGGTACCCGCATCGGCCTGGTCGTCGCCGGCGCCTTCGCCGCTGTCCCGCTGCAAGGCGGCCCAGTTCTCTTCGGCGTCGGTGATCTCGCCGCGCAAGTCACGCACCTGAGCCTCGAGCGACCCGCGAACCTTCGCGAGCTCGGGCTTGGTCCACGGTCGCTCGCCGACCAGCACGGTCGCACCGGACTTCGGCGCGACCACATCGGCCTGTACCGGCTTCGCCTGGGCGGCCGCGGCAGCAGCCAGCAGCTCGGCACGCGTCGGCGGCGCCGGAGTGTCGTCGTCGGCCGCTGCCTCGAGGGCGAGGGCGGCTGCCTTCTTCGCAGCGGCCTTGGAGGGGGCTTTGACCGGAGTAGTCGGAACAACCTCGGTCACGGGGTCCGCGGCAGGAGCCTTCACGGCCTCCCGCTTCGTCCCGACAGTCTTAGCGGGAGCAACTTTCTTCGCAGGCGCCTTCGCGACCGGAGCAGCCACCTTCTTGACGGCGGGAGCGGCAGCCTTCTTTGCCGGCGCAGCCGCCTTGGTCGGCGCAGCCGCCCTGGTCGGCGCAGCCGCCCTGGTCGGAGCAGCCTTGGCCGGCACCTTCTTCACGGCAGCCGTCGCGGGCGCAGCCTTAGCCGGAGCCTTCTTCGCAGCAGCCTTCGCCGGCGCCGCCTTCGCGGGCGCAGCCTTCGCTGGCGCTTTCTTCACGGCAACCTTGGTCGGCGCAGCCTTGGTGGCCGCCACCTTCGCGGGCGCCGCTTTGGTGGCGGCAACCTTCTTTGGCGCCACCTTTGCCGCAGCTGACTTCGCCACGGCCGTCTTGGTCACTGCCTGCTTCACAAGCGCCTTTCCAGTCGCTGTCTGCTTCGTCGTATTCGCCGCTGCGGTTCGCGGGGCCACCTTCTTGGCAGCCGGCCGGCTGACCGCAGCTGGCTTTGCAACGGTGGAGCGTGAGCTGGTGTTCCGCGCGACCGTGGATGTCGTGCTCGAGCGGCCGCCGCGCCGTAGCGCGTCGGTGGCCGAGCGCTGAGTCGCCCGCTGTGCTGTTCCGGCTGCTGCTGACGTGACCTGTGTGGCGAATGTTGCGGCACCCGCGACAGCCGCTCCGGCACCCGAAACGGAGTCCACGACGCCGCGAGGGGTCACGAGGCGACGCAACCGACCACCTAGGGTCGAGTGCTCCCGTGCCATTCTCGGCCTCCCGAACCTCCGCCGGTTTCGCCGGCCCAGCCACCGCCGATCGTGGGTGCGCGCAGAATAGAACCGCGTTCACCTGCCAGCAACGCGCCGCGCCGCAACTGGCCCATCCGACTCTCCCGTACCAGCAAGGCTACGCTCGCGTTTCGTGGAAGCCCCGCACGAGCAGCGGCAGGGCTACCGCCAGATGAGCCCCCAAGTCGACCTGCCGGCCCTCGAGCACGACGTACTCGCCCGCTGGCAGGCCCGCGACGTCTTCGCGCGCAGCCTGGAGCAGACCGCGGACGGCCCGTTGTGGACCTTCTACGAGGGTCCGCCGACCGCTAACGGCCGCCCAGGCACCCACCACGTCGAAGCCCGCGTCTTCAAGGACCTGTTCCCCCGCTACCGCACGATGCGGGGCTATCACGTGCCTCGCCGAGCAGGCTGGGACTGCCACGGGCTCCCGGTCGAGCTCGAAGTCGAGAAGCGGCTCGGTTTCTCCGGCAAGGACGACATCGAGGACTACGGCATCGAGGCGTTCAACGCCAAGTGCCGCGAGTCGGTGCTGGAGCACGTCGATGCGTTCACCCAGATGACCGAGCGAATGGGTTACTGGGTCGACCTGGACACCGCGTACTGGACCATGGACGCGGCATACATCGAGAGCGTGTGGTGGTCGCTCAAGCAGATCTTCGACAAGGGCCTGCTCGTCCAGGACCACCGCGTCACGCCGTACTGCCCGCGCTGTGGCACCGGACTGAGCGACCACGAGGTCGCGCAGGGATACCTCGATGTGACCGATCCATCCGTTTATGTCCGGTTTCCGATCACCAGCGGTCCGCTCGCTGAGCCCAGTACGTACGGGCGAAGCGTGGCGCTGCTGGTCTGGACGACGACTCCGTGGACGCTCGTCAGCAACACCGCGGTCGCGGTCAACCCGGACGTGACCTACGTCGTCGCCCGCCCGAGCGGGTCGGACGAGCTGCTCGTCGTCGCCGAGCCGCTCGTCGACCACGCCCTCGGCGAGGGCGCGGAGATCATCGACCGGATGTCCGGAACGTCCCTGGAGCACGTCACCTACTCTCGCCCTTTCGAGCTCGTCGACATCCCCGAGGCCCACTTCGTCGGCCTGGCGAGCTACGTCACCGTCGAGGACGGCACCGGCCTGGTCCACCAGGCGCCTGCATTCGGCGCGGACGACCTCGCCGTCGCCCGCCGCTACGGGCTGCCGGTGGTCAACCCGATCGAGGCGGACGGCCATTTCGAGGCGGATCTGCCGCTCGTCGGCGGGCAGTTCTTCAAGGCCGCCGATCCGACGATCGTCGCGGACCTCCAGGAGCGCGGGCTGCTGCTGCGCAAGGAGGACTACACCCACTCCTATCCGCACTGCTGGCGCTGCGACACGCCTCTCATCTACTACGCGCTGCCGTCCTGGTACATCCGTACGACCGCGGTCAAGGACGCGCTGCTTCGGGAGAACGCCGCGACAGACTGGCATCCGGCCACCATCAAGACCGGCCGCTACGGCGACTGGCTCGAGAACAACGTCGACTGGGCGCTGTCCCGTAATCGCTACTGGGGCACGCCGCTGCCGATCTGGCGCTGCGAGGCCGAGCACCTCACCGTCGTGGGGTCCCTCGCCGAGCTGGGCTCTCACGCCGGCCAGGACCTGAGCGCCCTTGACCCGCACCGGCCCTTCGTGGACGACGTGACCTTCGCCTGTCCGACGTGCGGCGAGCAGGCCCGACGCGTGCCTGAGGTCATCGACTGCTGGTACGACGCGGGCTCGATGCCGTTCGCCCAGTGGGGTGCGCCACACCGCAACCAGGCCGAGTTCGACGCGTCGTACCCGGCCGACTACATCTGTGAGGCCATCGACCAGACGCGCGGCTGGTTCTACACGTTGATGGCGATCGGCACGCTCGTCTTCGACCGCTCGTCGTACCAAACCGTGCTCTGCCTCGGTCACATCCTCGACGAGCAGGGCCGCAAGATGAGCAAGCACCTCGGGAACGTGCTCGACCCGTTCGAGCTCTTCGAGCGCCACGGCGCCGATGCGCTGCGCTGGTTCATGCTCACCGCCGGCAACCCGTGGTCGGCCAGGCGAGTCGGTCACGAATCGGTCGGCGAGGTGGTCCGCAAGGTCCTGCTGACCTACTGGAACACCGCGTCGTTTCTCGTCCTGTACGCGCGGGCGAACGACTGGACGCCTGACCACGCGGCTCCGCCTCCTGCCGAGCGGCCGGCGTTGGACCGATGGGCCCGATCCGAACTTCACCGCACGATCGTGGAAGTCACCGAGGCGCTCGACGACTTCGATCCGACGCGTGCCGGACGCCGGCTCACCGAGCTCGTCGACGACCTGTCGAACTGGTACGTCCGGCGCTCGCGAAGGCGGTTCTGGGAGGGCGATCCGGCAGCGCTGGCAACTCTCGCGGAATGCCTCGACGTCATTACCCGCCTGCTCGCGCCCTTCGTACCGTTCGTCACCGAGGAGGTCCACGAGCGCCTCGCCCGCGACGTCGACCCAGACGCCGCGGACAGCGTGCACCTCGAGCCATGGCCGGTTGCAGACCCGGCAGCCGTCTCGGCCGATCTAGGCGGCCAGATGGCGCTGATCCGCCGCGTCGTGGAGCTGGGTCGATCCGCCCGAGCGGAGTCCTCGGTACGCACCCGCCAGCCGCTGGGTCGCGCGCTGGTGTCAGCTCCCGGCTGGGACACCCTGCCGGCCGGGCTGGTCGCGGAGGTCGCCGACGAGCTCAACGTGCGTCAGGTCGAGCCGCTCTCCGGAGCAGGCGACCTCGTCGAGGTCAGCGTGAAGGCGAACTTCCGCGCCCTCGGCAAGCGATTCGGGAAGCGGACTCAGACGGTCGCCGACACGATTCACGCCGCCGATCACGCCGCGCTGGTCGCGTCGCTGCGGGCAACCGGTAACGCCACGGTGGAGCTCGACGGCGAGACGATCGAGCTCGACGTAGATGACGTGATCAGCACCGAGACGCCGCGAGCCGGCTGGGCGGTGGCGAGCTCAGGTCCGGACACGGTCGCCCTCGATCTGTCGCTCGACGACGAGCTGCGCGCTGCCGGGGTGGTGCGCGAACTCGTGCGTTGCGTCCAGGACGCGCGTAAGTCGACCGGCTTGGAGGTCACCGACCGCATCGAGCTCTGGTGGCAGGCCGACGAGGCGGTCGCCCCGGCCGTCCGTGGCGGCGCCGACCTGCTGGGCACCGAAGTGCTCGCCGTGTCCGTCACCGAAGGCGCGCCGGCGGCCCCGCTGGCCGAGCACACGCTGAGCGAGCCGCCGATCCGGTTCTGGCTTCGAGCCGCAGGCTCGTAGTCGTGCCCAGCGCCGCAGGCTCGTAGTCCGGGTAGGCATTGCGGGCCAGACCGGGCCATGGCCAAACTGGCGTATTTGTGCCAAAATTGGCGCTCGGAGCAGTAGTCTGAGCGACAATTAACCCGTTCGGTCTAGTGATTCTCACGCGTATCTAGCCCGATGCTGTAGGTGCGTCATGTTAGATACCCAAAAGCGACGCGCACGATCCCGGAGGTGCGAGGTGTCTTTGACGCTTCTCAAGACGTCAGCGGACGGACTGCGTCTCAAAACTGAGGCCGTTGCGGTCCCCGCTCTCACCAGCCAGGTACGCCCGGCGCTGGTCCTGCCTGAGCTTCAGGCGCGTGCGCTGCTCGACGCCGCCGCCCACGAGGACGTGACGCAGGGTGGCCGCTTCTCGGCTGGCCCGGCAGGCATCCAGCTGTGGAGCGGCGCGTTCAACGGGCCGGATGGCAGTCGCGGTACCGCGATCCACCTCGGCTCGGTCGACTGGACCTATGACACCCCCGCGAAGCACTGGGCGCTGATCTACCGCGCCATGGTGACGCAGGAGGGCATCGAGGCCGGCGAGACGACACTGTCGGTCCTGTGCCACGTGCTCGGGCTCACGGGGCTGTCCATCGAAGGTGACCGGGTGCAGCTGCCCACTCCCCCGGCACGCGACCCGTTCCGCCGGGTGTCGAACCCTGAAGAATAACCAAGACATCAACTAGAGAAGGCCCCCGCCAATCTGGCGGGGGCCTTCTCTAGTTGGTCGGTAGCTGCTGCTAGCGCGCCGTCTTCTTGGCGGCTGTCTTCTTCGCAGCGGTCTTCTTAGCCGCCGCAGGCGCGGCCTTCTTGGCCGGAGCAGCCGACTTGGCGGCCGTCTTCTTGGCCGGGGCCGCAGCCTTGGCTGGCGCGGCCGTCTTCGCCGGAGCAGCCTTCTTCGCGGCGACCTTGGCCGGGGCAGCCTTCTTGGCGGTCGTCTTCTTCGCAGCCGTCTTCTTGGCAGAGCCGCCGGTGGCCTCAGCCTCGGCGATGCGAGCCGGCAGAACGGCGCGCGGACGGGTCGTCGACGCGCTACGCAGCCGGCTTGCCGCCGGGCTGGTCGCACGGGCAGGACGCGCGGGTACAGCGGCCGGACGCGGTCGCTCGACCACGCGGGCAGGCGCCGACTCGGAAGCCTCGCGCTCCTCCAGCACTGCGGCAGTGGCCGCGGCAGCGGCAACCGCAGCAGCCGGACGACGACCACCTGCCGGGACCAGGGTCACGTCGGTGCTCGCCGGCTCATCCGAAGCGAGGGAGTCGCCTCGAGGCGCGGAAGGTGCGGGCGCACCCGACGGCGCGACCACGTCGCGACGCTGACGCACTCCGACCAGCAAGAACACGAATGACAACACGCTGACAGCAATCGAGGCGTAGACCCACGCCAGCGGGCCAAACAACCCGATGACGAGGAACACAACCGCGATGAGCAGCAGGATCCCGCTGATGACGATCACGTCGTCGACTCCATTTCCCTCATCAAGTGCGATTGGTGGTGCGACGGCACGCGCCGCGAACACCAGACCACACCTGGCGAATCTGGTGATTCGCGGCTATCGCGCCACATCGTAGTGGCAGCACGGCGACAGACGGCGGCTGGCCCGGCAAACATCACGTAGCGCTGGTCACGCCTGAGCGGGCGGCCCAGCGGGCGGCGGGGCGCTGCTGAACGGGTTCGGGGGCGGTGGTGGCGGAGCCGCCGGCGGGGCCACAGGTGGCACTGCCGCGGGAGGGTGAGCGGAGGGCTGAGCGGGGGGCTGAGCGGGCGCCACTGGCTGGGCCGCAGGTTGCTGCGGCGCCTGCGGCGCTGGGGCCTGCGGCGGTCGGGCCTGCGGCGGTCGGGCTTGCGGCGGTGGTGCCTGCGGCGGTCGCTGCGGCATTGGCGCCGAGTGCCGGCCGACGCTCTGGGTCTCCGCCGAGACCTGTGCGGCAGCCACCGGTTGGGCCTGCGCCGGTTCGACGCTCGGCCGAGCATCGAGGTCGCCGATCGTCGACTGCAGATACATACGGAGCCGGTTGCGAAACTCCCGCTCGAACCCGCGGAGCGCGGCGATCTCCTCGACGAGCCCGGACCGCTCCTTCTCGAGCGCCGCGAGCCGGCCGGCATGGACCGCGCGCAGCTCCTGCTCGAGCGCGGTGGCCTTCGCCCGGGCACCGTTGAGGATCTCCTCGGCATCTGCGTGGGCCTTGGCGATCGCGTCCTCTGCGGTGCGCTGGGCAAGCATCAGCGTGCGCAGCGCCGTGTCGTCGGTATCTGCGAGTCCGGAGAGCCCGGCCAACTCGGGAATCGCGATCGGTGCGGGCGGGGGTGGCGGTGCCGGGACTGGCTGCGGCGGAGGCATCACTACCTGCGGCGACGGCTGTGGCGGTGGCACGGCGTGTGGGAGCGCAGGCGGCAGCACGGCGGTCGGACCGGGCGCGCCGGGCACCCTCGTCGCGGCGGTATGCAGCGCCCGGTTCTCGCTGATCAGCCGACGCAGCTCTTCCTCGATCTCGTCGAGGAAGTTGTCGACCTCTTCCTCGTCGTAGCCGAACTTGAAGCGCACGACGGTGAACCGCTTGTTCTGGACGTCGTCGGGACTCAGCGGCATGGCAGATCACCTTCCCGGCACCGGGCCGGGTTACCCGTGAGCTCAGGCATATGCACTCAGCACCCGAATGAGAATCCCCGCTGCGATCCAGAGCACCAGAAAGGCCAGGTCAAGGCTCGCCCGACCCAGCGGCAGCGGCGGAATCACCCGGCGCAGCGCTTTGATCGGCGGATCGGTCACGGTGTAGGCCAACTCGAGCGCCGCGGCTACCGCACCTGTCGGCCGGTAGTTCCGCGAGAGCACCATGATCCAATCCATGACAAACCGGACGATCAGCAACGCGATCAGCACGTACAGGGCGTAGACCCCGATCGATGCTGCGATGGCCACCGTTGCGCCGCTTGTCTTCCCGGGCCGGTCAGCTCTGGTTGAAGAAGCCAGCCCCCGCGAGCCGGGACTTGTCCTCGGCGGTGATCTCGACGTTGGCCGGGGTGAGCAGGAACACCTTCTGGGTCACCCGCTCGATGCTGCCGTGACGACCGAAGACCAGGCCCGCGGCGAAGTCGACCAGGCGCTTCGCGTCCGAGTCGTCCATGTCGGTGAGGTTCATGATCACCGGGGTGCCGTCGCGGAAGTGCTCGCCGATGACTCGCGCTTCGTTGTAGTTGCGGGGGTGAACAGTAGTGATGCGGTACGCCTCCAGGGCATCGATCGGGTCCGCGCTCGGGCGATTGACGCTCGCGCTGTGTCGCTCGCTTGCGCGTGGGCGCCGCTCGGCAACCTCATCCGGGCGCGTCACCCGCAGCACCGGCTCTTCACCACGACGGATCACGTGCGGACGCTCGTCGAAGTCGACGTCGTCCTCGTCGTACCCGCCATCGATGTCCTCATCTTCGACAAGCCCGAGATAGACGGCCATCTTGCGCATCGCGCCGGCCATTCGACGTCCTCCGGTCAATCGGTCGCCCGAGCGTGCAAATCGCGCGCGAACGTTCCCGTCAAGGCTAACCGACCAAGCCGCTTCGACCGCCCATCAACGCACTTCCGACACGAAGGTGTGTCGCGCCGTGTCGGATCGCCGCCTCGAGATCCCCGCTCATCCCGGCCGAGATCATCGTTGCGGCCGGAAACGCGGCTCTGACCTGCGCCGACAGCTCAGCCAGCCGCGCGAACGCGATGTCTGGATCGCCGCCCAACGGAGCGACTGCCATGACCCCGGCGAGCGCAAGCCCGGGCGAGCGGACTACCTGCTCCGCCAGCTCGACAACGGCCTCGGGGGCCACGCCCGCTCGACCCTGACTGCCGACTGGGTCGAGGCAGATCTGGACCAATCCGGCAAGCAGCCGCGCTTCGGAGGTCACTGCAGCGCTGAGAGCGACGGCCAGCTCGGGCCGGTCGATCGAATGGACGACATCGGCGTACGCCGCGACCGATCGCGCCTTTCGCCGCTGGACCTGCCCGACGAAGTGCCACGCCAGGCCAAGATCCCGGCACTCAGCGTGTTTGCCGGCGGCCTCGTCATCGCGGTTCTCCCCCACGTCGGTGACGCCGAGGTCGGCCAGCAATCGGATATCCGATGCCGGAAACGTCTTTGTCACCGCGATCAGCGTGACCGAGGCCGGATCCCGATCGGCTGCCCCGCAAGCCCGCGCGACCCGCTCGTTCAACGCGGCGAGACTGGCCGCCAGTTCGGCGCCCCTATCGGTGGACATCGGGCTCCAGCATGATCACGCCGGCAAAGCGGCCGGTGACCCCATCGCGGCGGTATGAGTAGAACCGCTCGTCTTCCGCCGTACACAGCCCAACGAACCTGACGTCGTTGACGCCTTCCGCCCTGATCACGCTGGTCGCGCCCGCCGGCAGGTCGAGCGCGGCTGTGCCTGCTCGAGTCTGCGCGAAGCTCGCGGGGAGTTGGGCCGATACCTCGTCGCGCATCTGCTCCGGCACCTCGTAGCAGCGTCCGCAGATTGACGGACCGACCACCGCGGCCATCCGCCCCGGCTCGGCGCCGAGCGTGGTCATCGCCTCGATCGTGGCCTGCAACACCCCAGCGACGAGACCTTTGCGCCCAGCGTGTGCCGCCGCCACGACCCCCGCAACCGGGTCGGCGATCAGCACGGGCATGCAGTCGGCCACCAGTACCCCGATTGGCGCCTCATGCGCTGCCGTCACGAGCGCATCGACACCGGCCGCGCCTGCTCGCCGCGTGAGTTGACGGCGTCCTGCCGCCTTCCGGTCCACGACGAGGACCCGGGCGCCGTGCACCTGCTGCGGGAAGCCCACCCGACCGATCCCGATCTCACAGCCGAGCCGATCGCGATTCGTGAGAACCCGAGAACGCCGGTCCGTCACGTGCAACGCCAGGTTCAACTCGGCCCACGGCGGCGGACTGACACCTCCGCCGCGGGTGGTGAATCCACCGACGACTCCAGCCGGAAGCTCCGCGTCGATCAGCTCGATGCCGGTCACCGGCCGGCCGCTACTTCAGGAAGTCGGGAACGTCGAGATCGTCGGAGTCGTCGAACACGATCGTGCGACGGGGCGGGGTCGGCCGCGACGCGCGGGCCGGTTCGCGCTCGCGGGTCGGCTCGGGAGCCGGCTCCGGCGCAGGCGCCCGGCGCGGACTACGCACCGGCGGGGGCGGCGGCTCTTCGGTCAGCTCGGCAAGCAGCAGACCGTCGTCCTCCTCGTCGACATCGTCGTCGAACTGGACCACTGGCGCCGGTCGCTCGCGTTCGACTGGCGCCCGAGTCTCGGTACGCCGCGGCTCGAAGAGCCGGGCTCGCGGCATGCCGCCATCGAAGCCGGCCGCGATGACGGTGACCCGCACCTCGTCGCCGAGGGCGTCATCGATGACCGCACCGAAGATGATGTTGGCCTCTGGGTGAGCCGCCTCAGCGACGAGCTGCGCCGCCTCGTGGATCTCGAACAGGCCGAGGTCACTACCGCCGGAAATGTTCATGAGGACGCCGTGGGCGCCCTCGATCGAGGCCTCGAGTAACGGACTCGCGATGGCAAACTCTGCCGCCACCAGCGCGCGGTCGTCGCCGCGGGCGGAACCGATGCCCATCAGGGCGGTGCCCGCCCCGGTCATGACCGACTTCACGTCGGCGAAGTCGAGGTTGATCAGACCCGGGGTCGTGATCAGGTCGGTGATGCCCTGGACGCCCGATAGCAGCACCTGGTCGGCCGAGTGGAACGCCTCCAGGACGCTGACCCGCTTGTCGCTGATCGACAGCAAGCGGTCGTTCGGGATCACGATGAGGGTGTCCACCTCCTCGCGGAGTGCGGCAATCCCCTCCTCGGCCTGGGACGAGCGGCGCTTGCCCTCGAAGGAGAACGGCCGGGTGACCACGCCGATGGTGAGAGCGCCCTGCTCCCGAGCCAGCCGCGCCACGACCGGAGCCCCACCGGTCCCGGTGCCGCCGCCCTCGCCGGCTGTCACGAAGACCATGTCGGCCCCCTTGAGGACCTCCTCGATCTCCTCGATGTTGTCCTCCGCGGCCTGTCGCCCGACGGCCGGGTCGGCACCTGCGCCGAGGCCACGGGTGAGGTCACGGCCGACGTCCAGCTTCACGTCGGCGTCGCTCATCAGGAGGGCCTGCGCGTCAGTGTTGACGGCGATGAACTCGACGCCCTTGAGGCCGACTTCGATCATGCGGTTGACGGCGTTGACGCCACCACCGCCGATGCCGACGACCTTGATCACGGCGAGGTAGTTCTGGGGTGCTGCCACGAGCTTCATGCCTCCACGATTTGAGACGGCGGAGCGGGATCGCTGTCCACGGCGGTGACCGCACGCCGGCGACCCGGGGAAGGTGTCGCCGACACTGCGGTCACCGAGCTCCGATGACTGGCTCGAGTGTCCTCGAGAGTCGGGGAAAAACTCTCAACCTCAAGTGGAGGGCTGGGGAATCCCCGCTCGAAGCCCGGGGACAATACGGGTGAGCCCGATCTGTGGTCAAGGCCAAGAAGCATCATTGCAGCGTACTCGTGCATAAGTTCGCCAGGGCGGCAGTCTTTATCTCGACCTAAGGTCAAGGAAATCCGCGCTCAGCGGCTGGCGAGCTCGTCCAGGACGGCGGGGCCGATCATCGTGACGTCTCCCGCTCCGATGGTGATCACCACGTCGCCAGGCCTTGTGAGTTTCGCCACGAGCTTGGGCACGCTGGACCAGGACGGCTCGAAGTGGACCCGACCTGCCGGCAACGCAATCGCGTCGGCGATCAGCCTTCCGGTAACCCCTGGCAGCGGGTCTTCACGAGCGGCGTAGACCTCCATGACGACAACCACGTCGGCTGCCCCCAGTGCCTCCCCGAAGTCGGTGGCGAAGCGTTGAGTGCGGCTGTAGAGGTGCGGCTGGAACACCGCGATCACCCGGCCGTCGCGGGCCGCGCCGCGGGCCGCGACGAGAGCGCCTCGGGCGACCTCGGTGGGGTGATGGGCGTAGTCGTCGAAGACCCGCACTCCCCCGGCGATGCCCTTGAGCTCGAACCGTCGGCGGGCCCCGGAAAAGGCCGCGAGCCCCCGGACCATGTCGGCGTACGGCAGGCCGACAGCGAGACCGAGGCCGAGGGCTCCGGCGGCGTTGACGGCGTTGAAAGCACCCGGCACGGTCAGCTCCACCGGACCGAGCCGGCGGCCGCCGACCACTAGCTCGAAGCGCGAGCCGGCGGGGTTGACTTCCAGGTCGTCGACCCGGACGTCGGCGTCCGGTGACTGTCCGAAGGTTCGCACCTCGAGGCCACGGGCACGAGCCGGTTCGACGAGGGCGAGCGAGCCGGGATCGTCCGCCCCGAGCAGCAGCGGGCCGCCCACGTCGATCCGGTCGATGAACGCCTCGAAGGCGGCGTGGACGGCGTCAGAGTCGCCGTAGTTGTCCAGGTGATCCGGCTCGACATTCGTGATGACCGCGCCCTGGGGCGAGAGCAGCAGGAAGGACCGATCGCTCTCATCGGCCTCCGCGACGAAGAACTCGCCTGTGCCGTGGTGCGCGTTCGAGCCTGGTTCGTTGAGGTCCCCGCCGATGGCATAGCTCGGGTCGCGGCCGCAGGCGTGCATCGCGACCGTGAGCATCGAGGTGGTCGTCGTCTTGCCGTGGGTGCCGGCGATCGCCAGCCCGATCCGGTCCGCCATGACCGATGCCAGCGCCGCCGCCCGCGGGAGCACCAGCCGGCCCAGCTCACGCGCGTGGACCAGCTCCGGGTTGGCTGGCCGAATCGCGCTCGATACGACGACGGTGTCAGCGGTTTCGCAGTGGGCCGGGTCGTGGCCGACCGACACCTCGACCCCGAGCGGGCGCAACGCGGCGAGCGCGGCTGACTCCTTGGCGTCGCAGCCGCTCACCGCCAGCCCTCTTGCGAGCAGGATCCGGGCGATGCCGCTCATCCCGGCGCCGCCGATGCCCATCAGGTGGACCCGGCCGAGCTCCTCGGCCGCCGGAATGTCGCCGACCGGCTCGACGATCCCGCTCAACGAGAGCCTCCGATAGCTGCGCGAACGAGGTCGGCGAGCAGCCGGTCGGCATCCAGCCGCCCGAAGCCGCGCGCGGCTGCCCCCATCGTCCGCAGCTTCTCTGGATCGTCCATCAGCGGGAGTACTTGATCGAGGAGCCACGAGCGGTCAAGGTCGGCGTCCGCGACCATCAGTCCGCCACCCGCCTCGACAACCGGTAGCGCGTTCAGCCGCTGCTCGCCGTTGCCGATCGGCAGCGGAACGTACGCCGCCGGCAGGCCGAGCGCGGTGAGTTCGCTGACCGTGTTGGCACCGGCCCGCCCGATCACGAAGTCCGCGGCGGCGTAAGCGAGCTCCATCTGGTCGACGTAGTCCACGGCGAGGTAGGCCGGGGCGCCGGCCTCGACTGCGCTCACCTCGACCGCCTTGCCCGCCCCGGTGACATGCAACACCTGGATGCCGCGCCGGCGAAGATCTACCGCGATCTGTGGGACGACGTCATTGAGCCGCTGCGCCCCCAGCGAGCCGCCGAATACCAGCAACGTCGTCCGCGCCGGGTCGAGGCCAAAGGTCTCTCGCGCGCCCGATCGGGCAGTCGCGACATCGAGACCGACAATCTCGGCTCGCAGCGGCATGCCGGTACGGATGGCGTGACGGAGCGGCGTGTCGGGAAAGGTGACCGCGACCGAGCGGGTCAGCCGCGCGCCGAGCCGGTTGGCGAAGCCAGGACGGCTGTTCTGCTCATGGACGACGATCGGCACCTTGGCCTGACGGGCGGCGAGGTACGCCGGGGCCGAGACGTAGCCGCCGAATCCCACGACGACCTGGGCGTCGATCTCATCGATCGCCCGGCGGGCTTCCCGGACCGCGGCGCGCAGGTTGACGGGCAGCCGCAGCAGTGCGGTGGAGGGACGCCGGGGCAGCGGAACCTTCGGCACGGGATGCAGCCGGTAGCCCCTCGCCGGCACCAGCCGAGCTTCCAGGCCGGTCGTGGTGCCCAGCGCGAGGATCTCGGTCGCCGGGTCATCCGCAACCAGACGATCCGCCAGCGCGAGCAACGGCGAGACGTGGCCGGCACTTCCGCCACCGGCCAGGACGGCACGCATGTCAGTCGGGTTCGGGTTATCGGGCCCAGGCGAACCTGGGGAGCCGACCCCGCGCCTTGCGGCGGGCCGACAGCGCCTTGGCCGTGGCGGGCTCGTTGCGGGCGAACGAGATCAGCATCCCGATCGCAAACATCGTCGGCACGAGGGCGGATCCGCCGAACGACACCAGCGGCAGCGGGATTCCGGTGATCGGGAGCAGCCCGACGACGGCGCCCATGTTGACCAGCGCCTGGCCGAGCAGCCAAGCGGTGACGCCGGCCGCGGCGAGCTGGCTGAACGTGTCGCGGCACCGCTGCGCGATCCGAATACCGGCGTAGGCCAGCAGCGCGAACAACCCCAGCACTAGCAGCGAGCCGAGCAGCCCGAGCTCTTCGCCGATGATCGCGAAGATGTAGTCGGTGTAGAGGTTCGGCAGGTAACCGAACTTCTCACGGCTGCCGCCCAGGCCCACGCCGAACCAGCCACCCGAAGACAACGCGTAGAGACCCTGACAGGCCTGGTAGCCGACCGAGAGCGCATGCCCCTCGGCACACGGGTCGCGAAAGCCGACCAGCCGCCGCAACCGGTACGGCTCGGTGACCGCGAGCAACCCGGCGAGCCCCGCGAGGCCGATCCCGAGCCGGGCGAACAGCCACATCGGCGCGCCGGCGGTGAACAACAAGGCGAGCAGCACAACCATCAGCACGATCGTCGTGCCCATGTCGGGCTCCGCCATCACGAGCAGCGCGATCAGCAGCGCCATCGGGACCAGCGGGACGAGCAGGTGCTTGGCCTCGCCGAGCCGCTTCTCCTTGCGGGAAAGCAGATCGGCTCCCCAAAGGACCAGTGCGAGCTTGGCCGGCTCCGACGGCTGCAACTGCATCCCGCCGGGCAATGCGATCCAGCGCGTCGCCCCGGACACGTTCTGACCGACGCCGGGCACGAGGACCGCGAGCAGCAGGGCGATCGAGATCAGCATCATCGGATAGGCGAGCATCCGGTACGCCTTGACCGGCAACCGCGCACCGATCAGCAGCACCGGCAGACCGATCACGACCCACAGCGCCTGGCGCGACGCGATCGTGAACGACGAGCCGCTCGAGGTGTACGACGTGACGCTCGAGGCCGACAACACCATGACCAGGCCGAGCACCAGAAGCGCGGCGGCACTGCCGATCACCAGGTAATAGGAGGCCTGCGGTCGGTTGAGCAGCCGAACGACCGTTGCGACCGGCGACTTGGGTGCAGGTGCGGGCTTACGGCGAGCCCGGCCCGCCGTCGTACTGACCGTCATGAGAGGTAGTCGATGATCCGGCGCACGGCGGCGGCGTAACGGTCCCCTCGCTCGGCGTAGTCACGGAACATGTCCATGCTGGCGGCAGCGGGAGCGAGCAGCACGGTGTCGCCGGGCTGGGCCAGCTCGGCGGCAGCCTGCACTGCCTCATCCATCCCGCTAGTTTCATCCGTCACGACCGTCACAACCGGCACATCCGGCGCGTGTCGCGCAAGAGCTTCGGCAATCTGCGCCTTGTCCCGGCCGATCAGCACCGCCCCGCGGAGCCGGCCACCCTGCTCGGCGACCAGTGGCTCGACGTCGGCGCCCTTCAGCAGCCCGCCCGCGATCCAGACCACGGACGGGTACGCCGACAGACTCGCGGCCGCCGCATGAGGGTTGGTGGCCTTCGAGTCGTTGACCCAGGTGACCCCGCCTGCCTGTCCCACCACCTCGTTGCGATGGTGGCCGGGGCGGTAGGCCCGCAGCCCGTCGCCGACGGCTTCCGCGGAGAGCTCGTAGCCGCCTTTCAGCCCGAACACCCGGGTGGCGGTCGCGGCTGCAACTGCGTTGGCGACGTTGTGAGGCCCACTGACGGCGAGGTCATGAAGGTCGACCAGCGGCGTGTGAGTGAGGCCGTTCGTGAGCTCGTCGATGATGACGCCGCCGACGACCCCGATGCCACCGATCGACGGCACAGTCGTCGAGAACGGGTGTGGACAGCTCAGTGCGTCCGTCGCCATCGCCGCGACGTGCGCGTCTTCGGCGTTGTAGACGCCCTCGCCGCCCTGTCGCCAGATCGCCGCCTTCGCTGCGGCGTACGCCTCCATCGATCCGTGCCAGTCGAGATGATCCTCAGCGATGTTGAGCACGACTCCGACATCCGGAGCGAGTTCGCTGCTCCAGTGCAGCTGGAAGCTCGACAGCTCGACGGCGATCACGTCGTACGGCTTCGGATCGAGCACGACGTCGATCAGCGGCCGGCCGACGTTGCCTGCGGCGACCGTCCGGAAACCCGCCGCTTGCAGGATCGACTCGACCATGCCGACGGTGGTGGTCTTGCCGTTGGTGCCGGTGATCGCCACCCAGGGCGCGTAGCCGCCGCCATCGAGCCACGGCCGCAGCCGCCAGGCCAGCTCCGGCTCACCGATGACCTCGATTCCGGCAGCTTGCGCGGCTGCCAGCATCGGCTGGTCCGGGCGCCAACCCGGCGAGGTGACGACGAGATCGGCGTCGATCGGTGATTCGGCATCGCCCAGCCGGACCTCGGCGCCACCAGCAATAAGTGGCGCGAGCGACTCATGAAGCGGCTCGTCGTCACGCCCATCGACGACGAGAACCCGCGCGCCCCTTTCGAGCATCACGCGGGCAACCGACAGGCCCGACACGGCCGCACCCGCGACTGCTACCCGGCTCCCTGCGAAGTCGACTGGTGTCAACTCGAAACCGTGCTCATTTGAAGTTGAGGAAGGCCGCGTAGAAGACCCCGAGCCCGAATGCGACCGCCAGCCCGGCGATGATCCAGAACCGCACGATGACGGTGTTCTCCGACCAGCCCGCGAGCTCGAAGTGGTGATGGAACGGCGCCATTCGGAACACCCGGCGCCCGAACCCGCGGAACGACGCGACCTGGATGATCACCGACAAGGTCTCGATGACGAAGAGGCCACCAAGGATGAGCAGCAACAGCTCGGTGCGGGTGGTGACGGCTAGGCCGGCCAGCAGTCCGCCGATTGCGAGCGAACCGGTGTCACCCATGAAGATGCGCGCGGGAGAGGCGTTCCACCACAGGAAGCCGAAACAGGCACCCATCGCCGCCGCCGCGATGACCGCCGCGTCCAGCGGGTCACGAACTGCGTAGCAGTTCGTGCTGGTCACGTTGACGCAGTTGTTGCCGTACTGCCAGAACGCAATGACGACGTAGGCGCCGAACACCATGCATGACGCGCCGCTCGCCAGACCGTCGAGACCGTCGGTAAGGTTCACGCCGTTGGACGTCGCCGTGATCATCAGATACGCCCAGACGACGAAGCCGACCGTGCCGAGGGCCCAGCCGTAGTCGCGGGTGAACGACAGATGCGTCGATGCGGGTGCCAGGTGGTGATGGTTGACGAAGCGCGTCGCGAGGATGCCGAACACGATCGCGACGACGGCCTGGCCGGCGAACTTCGCCAGCTTGGTCAGGCCGAGGCTGCGCTGCTTGCTGATCTTGATGAAGTCGTCGATGAAGCCGACCAGCCCGAGGCCTGCCATCAGGAGCAGCACGAGCAACCCGGACGCCGTGAAGCCGCTCAGGAAGACGAGATGAGCAGCCGCGTAACCCAGCAGGGTCGCCAGGATGATGACGGTGCCGCCCATCGTCGGCGTACCCCGCTTGGTGTGATGACTTGTGGGTCCGTCATCTCGGATCAGCTGGCCGTAGCCACGTTTGGTGAAGGTCCGGATCGCGATCGGTGTGCCGACCAGCGAGACGATCAGCGCAACGAGTGCCGCGACGAATACATCCCTCACGCCGCCACTCCCCCGACGATCCGCTCGGCCGCGAGCCATAGCCGAGCTGCGTTGGAAGCCTTGACGAGCACGACGTCCTCCGGGCCTGCGGCTGCGGCCACGTCGGCCGCCTCGTCACGCGTTGCAACGACGGTGCAGTCTCCCGCCCAACCCTCGACACCGCGCGCACCCTCGCCGATAGCAGCCGCGACGTCTCCGACCACGACCAGATGATCTACGCCGAGCTGCGCTGCCGTGCGACCGGTCGCCCGATGCAGCTCAGGCGAGTCGTCTCCGAGCTCGCGCATCTCGCCCAGCACCGCCCAGGTCGCTCCACCACGAGGACCGGCAAGGCCGAGCAGTGCCTCGAGCGCGGCCTGCATCGATTCAGGGTTGGCGTTGTAGGCGTCGTCGACGACAAGCAGACCGTCGACTCGGCGCTGCACCGCCATCCGGTGAGCACTCTCAGGCACAGCAAGCGCCAGGACCTCGGCCACCTCGCCGAGACCCATTCCGGACTCCAAGGCGACGGCCGCGGCTGCAGCGGCGTTGCTCGCGTGATGCCATCCGTGCAGCAGCATCGAGACGATCGCGTCACCCTGAGGCGTCACGAGCCGAAAGCGGGGGCGCGCCTCCTCATCGAGGCTGAGCTCGACGATGCGGACATCAGCAGCGTCGGCCTCGCCGTACGTCACCACCCGGGCAGTCGTACGTGACGCCATCGCTGCGACCAGCGGATCATCGATATTGAGCACCGCGATGCCGTCCGCGGGCAGAGCCTCGATGAGCTCGCCCTTGGCCGCGGCGATGGCCTCGCGGCTGCCGAACTCACCGAGGTGGGCAGTGCCGACATTGAGAACGACGCCGATCCGGGGCCGCGCGATCCCGGTCAGATACGCAATGTGACCGACGCCGCGGGCGCTGTACTCCAGGACGAGATGCTCGGTCTCGCTGTCCACGTCGAGCACCGTGATCGGCAGTCCGATCTCGTTGTTGAACGACCCCTGCGGCGCGATTGTGGGACCACTTCGCCGAAGCAGCGAGGCGATCAGGTCCTTCGTCGAGGTCTTGCCGGACGATCCCGTCACGCCGCACACCCGGATTCCGGGAGTACGCCGCAGCACGCCGCCGGCGAGATAGCCGAGCGCTTTCTCGACGTCATCGACGATGACGGCCGGATAGTCGACCGGCCGATCGACGATGGCGAGTACGGCACCACGCCGCATCGCGTCGCCGACGAAGTCGTGACCGTCTCGGTGATCGCCGGGCAATGCGATGAACACGCTGCCGCGGGCCGCGACGCGCGAGTCGATGACCACGGGGCCGTCGACGATCATCGCGGGGTCCGCGAGATCAAGACGCCCGCCACTGAGTGCCGCGATCTCATCCGCGGGCAGGACGAGCACTACGCCGCCCCGAGATGGGCGGTCAATGCATCGCGCAGGACAACCCGATCGTCGAACGGGACGACGACGCCCGCAGCCTCTTGGCCCTGCTCGTGACCCTTACCGGCAATGACGAGGACGTCCCCGGGCCGGGCCAGGCCGACGGCCGCGTCGATCGCCCGGGCGCGGTCCGGCTCGACGAGGACGCGCAATCCGGCCGGCACTCCGCTCTGCATCGCTGCGAGGATCTCATTCGCATCCTCTGAGCGTGGATTGTCGTTGGTGAACACCGCGAGGTCGGCACCGGTCGCGGCAGCGGCACCCATCATCGGGCGCTTCTCGCGATCGCGGTCTCCCCCGCAGCCGAGCACCACGAGCACCCGGCCACCTGGGACGGCAAGAGCTCGGGCATCCGCGAGCACAGCGGTGACGGCACCGGGCGTGTGGGCGTAGTCGACCAGCGCTAGATAGGGCTGCCCGACATCGACGCGCTCGAGGCGGCCGGGCACAGCCGTCAGCGAAGCAACACCGTCTCGGGCGACGCCGACCTCGATGCCCGTCTCGACCAACATTACGAACGCGGTCACCACGTTGACGAGATTGACGGTGCCAAGCAACGCACACCGGATCTCGACGGTCCCAGCATCGGGCCCGAGGAGGTGTACAACGCCAAGCGAGGTTGCAGTGGCCGGCGTCTCGTCGTAGCGCCGCCAGGTGCTGTCAGCACGCAGCCCGGTCGTCACCGACGGCACGGTCGCCTCAGCTGCAAGCCGTAGGCCCCAGTCGTCATCGACGTTGATGACGCCACGACTCGCTCGGGAAGGCGCGAACAGCGAGGCCTTGGCCGCGTAGTAGCCGGCCATGTCGCCGTGAAAGTCGAGATGATCTCGCGACAGGTTGGTAAATCCCGCGACGTCGAAGACGACGCCATCGACGCGACCGAGTGCGAGCGCGTGACTCGAGACCTCCATCACGACCGAGTCGACACCACGCTCCTTCATGACAGCGAGCAAGGCGTGCAGCTCGGTCGCCTCCGGCGTGGTGCGAGCGCTCGGTACGGCCTCGCCGTCGATGCGAGTCTCGATCGTGCCGACCAGACCGGTCCGCCGGCCGGCCGCGCGAAGGCCGGCCTCGATCAGGTAGCTCGTCGTCGTCTTGCCATTGGTCCCCGTGACACCCAGCAGCGTCATCGCCTGCGCGGGGTCGCCGTAGGTCCATGCCGCGGCCGGTCCCATCGCCTCGCGCGGCTCGTCGACAGCGAGCACCGCGGCTACCCCGGACTCGATCGCGGTCTGCGCTGCATCACGATCGGTCAAGACCGCCGCTGCGCCACTCGCGACTGCCTCGCTGACGTGGGCGATGCCGTGGGTGTTCTCACCGCTACGGGCCACGTACAGGTCGCCGGGAAGAACCAAGCGTGAGTCGTGCGTGATGCCGGTGATCTCGACGGCTGGGTCACCCACGAGCTGAACAGCCGAGAAGCCCGCAGCGTGCAGTCGGTCGAGCAACGACGCGATGCGGCGCGGCAAGACGACCGAAGGTCGCACGGGAGGCTCGGTCATCGAGGAAAACGCTAGTAGCAGAAGAGCGATTTACCTGGTCAGTTACCAGGTAAGCGCGGCGTGGGCCGCCTTGGTGAAGGTCGGCGCGATACCCAGCGTTCGCAACGCGAAGGACATCACGGTCTTGAAGACGGGCGCGGCAACCAGTCCACCGAAGTAGCCGCGCACCGGTCGCTCGAGGACGACTTCGCACACCAGCTTCGGGTCGTCGGCAGGCACCATGCCGACGAACGACGCGTCGTACCCTGCGCCGGAGTAGCCGCCGTGTCCGTTGGAACGGTTCGCAGTACCGGTCTTGCCGGCGATCCGATAGCCCGGGATCCGGGCCGCCGGAGCAGTGCCCTCGTTCGTCGTGACGGACTCGAGGATCTGGCGCATCTCGGCTGCGACATCGACACTGATCACGCGGTGCTGAGCAGGTGCGGGGGCCGCTTCGTACTTGTCCTTCGAGTTCGTCGTGCCCTCGATGAGCGTCGGGGTGACGCGAACCCCGTCATCGGCGATCGTCGAGTAGAGACTGGCCACCTGCATGGCCGTCACGCCGAGGCCCTGGCCGAAGGCCAGCGTCGGGAGCGTGGTGCCCGACCACTGGTCGACCGGGAGCAGCAGTCCCGCACTCTCGCCGGGCAGGTTCACCCCGGTGGTGTGCCCGAAACCGAAGGCTCGCAGGTAGTCGTCGAGTCGCTGGGCACCAACTCGCTGAGCGATCTTGATGGCGCCGATGTTGCTCGAGTAGGCCAGGATCCCGGTCAGCGTGAGCCGCTCGGTCCCGTGGCTCTCAGCATCGTGGAACGTCGTGCCGTTGTACTGATAGGTGTTCGGGATCACGAAGTCGGACGTCGGGGTGACCAGACCGTTCTGCAGAGCGGCGGAGACGGTCACGGCCTTGATGACGCTGCCGGGCTCGTAGGCATCGGTCACCGCTGGGTCACCGAGGTCGGCGCTGTTCGCCGTACTCAGGTCGTTCGGGTTGAAGCCGGGCGCAACGGCAAGTGCGTAGATCTGGCCGTTCTTCGGGTTCATCACGATCACCGTGCCGGACAACGCTCCGGTGGCCTTTACCTGATCGGCGATCGCCTGCTGCGCCTCGAACTGGATGTCACGCTGCAGCGTCAGCCGCAGTCCCTCGCCCGGCACTGCAGCGGTCTCGACGTTCTCGCCGTCGGGGATCGGCGATCCGTCCGCGGCGACCTCGTAGTGCGCAACCCCGTTGCGCCCGGCGAGCTGCTTTTGATACTCGAGCTCCAGTCCGCCCGCTCCCTGGCCCTGCGAGTCGACGAATCCGACGACGTTGGAGGCGAGCCGGCCATTCGGGTAGACGCGACGGCTGGTGTCCGGGGTGGTGATCCCGGTCAGGTTCAGCGAATCGACCGCGTCACCGACGGCGGGCGAGACCGCCGCGTCGAGCCGCGAGTACTGCCCGGTACCCGTCAGAAGTGGTACGAGCTTGCCTGGCTTGATGCTGAGCACGGGCGCGAGTGCAGCGGCAACAGCCGCGGGCTTGTCGATCTCGCTCGGGTCCGCGACGACATCGCGCGCATCGACGGTCTCGGCGAGCGGGTCGCCGCTGCGGTCGGTGATCGTTCCGCGGGTAGCGGTCAGCGTCACGGTGTGCAGCCGCTGCTCCTGAGCCGCGGCGGAGTACGCAGCGCGGTCGACACCTTGCAGCTGAACGAGTCGCGCCGCGATCAGCGACGCGAGCATCATCGTCACGAGCAGCACCGTGTTGAGGCGGCGCCGAGCACTCGGTCCGCGCCGACGCGTAGCAGTACGAGCGGTCGGACGGCGCCTGTCCGCTGAGCGCGCCGGCGGTCGTGACGTCATGGACGCGTGGATGCCTTCGCCCGCGGATTCGGTGAGTCCTTCGCTGACGGTGGCGTCGTCGGGTCGGTGCTTGGCGCCGTAGACGGAGCCGTTGTCGGCGTCGTGTCGACAGTGGCGACCTGTGAGGTCGGCAGCTCGCGAGCGATCGTCGTCCCGTTGGCCCCTCGGTGGTACGACGTGATCGTCGAAGGCACCATCCCGAGCGCGCGAGCCCGGGCCTCGAGGGCAGCCGGTGCCGAGTCGAGCTGCACCTGCTGTTCGAGCTGCTGCTGCTGGTCGGTCAGTGTTGCGAGCTTCTGCTGAAGCGTCGTCTGGCGGAAGGCGTCCTGTGCCGCAAGCGTGTGCAGCATCAACAGAGCGAGCAGACCGCCGATGAGCAGGGCGCTGACGAGCACGATGAACGGACCGCGCGCGACCTTGTGCTTCGTCGAGGAGATGACCGTGAGGCGCGGGCGAGACGCGGCAGGACGCGGCTTCGCAGTTGCGGGCTTCCGCAGCGGATACGTGGCGCTCATGCCGCTTCTCTGATCCGCTCGACCGCACGAAGCCGGACGGAGGCTGCGCGTGGGTTCTCTTCGATCTCGGCCTCGGAGGCCTGCTCGGCGCCGCGGGTGAGTAGCCGCAGCCGGGGCTGAGCACTCTCCGGGACGACGGGTAGGTCAGCCGGTGCAGTCACCGACGTACCGGCGGCAAGCGTGCGCTTGACGATTCGGTCTTCGAGCGACTGGTAGGCGAGGACGACCAACCGGCCGCCGACCCGAAGTGCGGTGACGGCTGCCGGGAGGGCCCGCTCCAGCGCACCGAGCTCGTCGTTGACCTCGATGCGCAGCGCCTGGAAGGTGCGTTTGGCCGGGTGGCCACCAGTACGCCGGGTCGCTGCCGGAACCGCGTCACGCACCAGCTCGGCCAGCCGAGCTGACGAAGTCAACGGCTGCGTCGCACGCTCACGAACGATCGCGTCAGCGATCCGACGAGCGAAGCGCTCCTCGCCGTACCTCGACAGGATGTGCGCGAGGTCGCGGGCGTCGTAGGTGTTGACCACGTCGGCCGCGGTGAGCCCGCGGGTGGGGTCCATCCGCATGTCGAGCGCGGTGTCGCGGGAGTAGGAGAAGCCGCGGTCGTCAGCGTCGAGCTGCATCGAAGAGACGCCGAGGTCGAACAGCACGCCGTCCACACGATCGACACCAGCCGCGTCGAGTACCTCAGGAAGCGTGTCGTAGACACCGTGGACCAGCTGTACGCGGTCTGCGTGGACGGCCAGCCGCGTGGCGCTGCGCGCCAACGCGCTCGGATCCCGGTCGATCCCGATCATCCGCAGTCCGGGATGACGCTCGAGTAGCGCCTCGGTGTGCCCACCCAAGCCGAGCGTCGCGTCCACGACCACAGCGCCATCGCGGCTCGCAGCAGGCGCCAGCAGCTCCAGCACGCGATCGAGCAGCACAGGGACGTGCTCAGGAGCCAGGTCCATGACGTCCTTTCGGGCTGCTCTCGCTGGGATTTGGAATCTGAACCTGGTGTGTGGCCTGGTCCCTGCCGCCGACGCCTGAGACCGGGGAAGTGATCTCAGGGGACGTCGGCAGGGGCCACGACACACACCTGCACGTTCGCTAGAAGCGGCTCTGCTCACTGGGCCTCTAGAACAGGCCTGGCACCCCCTGCTCGGACAGCGAGGCATAGCCGTCGGCCTGGCTGGCCTTGTACTCCCGCCACGCTGCGTCGTCCCAGATCTCGAGGTAGCTGTTGAGCCCGACGACCGCACAGTCGCGGGTCAGCCCGGCGTACTCGCGCAGGGCGGGCGGCACGGTGACGCGGCCCTGCCGGTCCGGTACCTCGTCGTGAGCGTCACCGAATGCCATTCGGTGGAAGTCGCGGGTCTCGCGCAGTGCTGTCGGCGCCTCTCGGGCGACCTCGGTGACCCGGGCGAACTCCGCCATCGGGAACACGCGCAGGCAGCGTTCCTGGCCGGGGGTGATCACGAGGCCTGCCGCGAGCTCGTCGCGGAACTTGGCGGGCAGGAACAGCCGGCCTTTCTCGTCAAGGCGAGGCGTGAAGGTGCCAAGAAACACGCTCCACCTCCCTTACGAGCTCCGGCTCGCGAATCGGGCTTCCGCCCCACTCCGCTCCCCATGACGCGCCAACTTACTCCACTTCACTCCTCTGTCAACCACATCGGCGGCAATTCGCTCCACTCGAGGGCTGTGGCAGACTCGGATTCATGGCCTCGAGCCGTCCCAGCAGCCGAGTGAGCGCTCGAAACGCCACCTACACGCCGACCGCGCGTGAGATCTCGGCTGCCGGACTGCGGATCGCCGATGCGGTGGACCGCGTCATCGAGGGCAAGACCAACGAGGTTCACCTCGCAGTGGCGGTGCTGCTGGCTGAGGGACACCTGTTGATCGAGGACGTTCCGGGTGTCGGCAAGACGATGCTGGCCAAAGCGCTCGGCAAGGCCATCGACTGCTCGGTACGCCGGGTGCAGTTCACCCCCGACCTGCTGCCCAGCGACATCACCGGCGTGTCGGTCTACAACCAGAACACGCGCGAGTTCGAGTTCAAGCCGGGCGCGATCTTCGCGAACGTCGTGGTCGGCGACGAGATCAACCGGGCATCTCCCAAGACCCAGTCAGCGCTGCTGGAGTGCATGGAAGAGCACCAAGTCACCGTCGACGGCGTCACCTACGGGCTCGAAACGCCGTTCATGGTCGTGGCCACCCAGAACCCGATCGAGATGGAAGGCACCTACCCCCTTCCGGAGGCTCAGCGCGACCGCTTCACGGCGCGACTCGCCTTGGGATATCCGGCGCCCGAGGCTGAGCTCGCAATGCTCGACACGCACGGCGCAGGTTCGCCGCTCGACGATCTGCAGCCGGTCTCGGATGACCGCGAGGTCGCACAGCTCATCGAAGGCGTACGGCAGATCCACGTCGCGGACAGCGTCCGGAGCTATGCCGTCGACCTCGTCACCGCCACCCGCAAGCATCCCGACCTGCGGCTCGGCGCTTCACCGCGCGCCACGCTGCACCTACTCAGGGCGGGTCGCGCGGTCGCGGCGCTCGACGAGCGCGACTACGTGCTGCCAGATGACCTGCAGGCGCTCGCCCAGCCGGTGCTGGCGCATCGCCTGCTGCTGTCGGCCGACGCTCATATCGCCCGCCGTCCGGTGACGACCGTGCTCAACGACATCGTCGCGTCGGTCCCCGTGCCGGCTGCCTCCACCCGCCGACCAGCATGACTCGCCCGCCACTCAGCGGCGGGGGGCAAAGGTGAAATCGGTACGGCTGGCATTGCGGTCGTTGACGGTGCGCGGCCGCTGCACTCTCGCCGCCGGCCTGAGCTCGGCCATCGTGGGACTCGGGTTGCACAATGCGGATCTGCTGCGGCTCGGCGTACTCCTGCTGTGTCTGCCACTGATCTCGGTGGCGCTGGTCGTGCGAACCCGTTTCCGGTTGAGTTGCTCGCGCCGCCTCGAGCCGGCCCGGATCACTGCCGGGACGCAGGCGCGCACCGTGCTGCGTGTCGAGAACGTGTCGCGGCTGCCAACCGGACTGCTCTTGGTCGAGGACACGATTCCGTACCTGCTCGGCGGCCGACCGCGCGTCGTGATCGAACGACTCGCGCCACGGCGACCCATCGAGGTTGGCTACCACCTGAGCGGTGAAACCCGTGGCCGCTATCGCGTAGGACCGCTGACCGTTCGCCTGCTCGACCCGTTTGGAATGTGTGAGCTGCCGCGTGCCTTCACGGCGGTCGACACCTTGGTCGTCACCCCGCGGGTCGAGGCACTTCCCGACGCCATGCTGCGGGGTGAGTGGGGTGGCGCCGGTCAGAGCACGAGTCGGGCCGTCGCAACGCACGGCGACGACGACGTCGCCACCCGCGAGTACCGGCAAGGCGACGACCTACGACGCATTCATTGGCGTACGACGGCTCGCCGGGGCGAGCTCACCGTCCGTCGCGAGGAGCAACCTTGGGAGAGTCGCGCGGCTGTGCTGCTCGACTCCCGGCTGATCGCACACCGCGGCGAAGGCCCTGCCTCCTCGGTCGAATGGGCAATCTCGGCGGCTGCCTCGATCGGCCTGCACCTCGCCCATCGTGGCTTCGACGTCCGGCTCGTGACGGACAGCGGCGGAGAGGTGTCGTCGGCTGCCCTTGGCGGTGTCGGCTTCGACGGCGCATTGCTCGACGTGCTCGCGGCGCTTACCCCGTCGAACGGCACCGGACTTCACACCGGCGTCGAGGCAGCTCAGCGCACCGGCGGACAGGGCCTGATCGTCGCGATCCTCGGCGCGATCGGACCTGATGATGCCGACCGGCTCGTGCGGCTGCGCACGACCAACCGGTCGACAGGCGTAGCCCTGCTGCTCGACACCGACAGCTGGAGTGCGACGACGACGTCGACCGGGACCGATCGCGCGCGGGTGATCCCAATGCTCACCGGCGCGGGTTGGCAGGTGGTCGAGATCCGGCGCGGCGAGTCGCTGTCGAACGTCTGGGCCGGTCTCGGTGCCCGTTCCTCCGGAGCGGCTCGGCCGACTCCGTTGGGAGCCGCCTGATGAGCGGGCGGCTACGACTGACCCTCGCCTCGATGATCGCCACTGTCGCGACCTGCGCGTCACTCGCGGCCGTCTTCGCCTCGAACGGCTGGGCGCTGCCCGTCATCGGTGCCGTGGTCCTCGTCAGCGCATCCTGCGCGGCAGTGCGATGGAGTCCGCTTCCTTCGCTGTTCGAGCCGCTTGTCGCCGCGATCGTCGTGACGTTGTGGGTCACCTGGCGCTTTGCTTCGCAGCAGGCTGTCGCTGGCGTGATACCGAACGGCGCCGCGCTCAGCCGGCTCGACACATTGGCACGCAACGGTTTCACCGACATCCACAAGCTGCCAGCGCCGGTGCCGACCCACGACGGGTTGGTCCTGATCACGGTGATCGGCGTCGCGGTTGTCGCACTGCTGGTCGACCTGCTCACGGTCACCGTTCGGCGGGCGGCGCTTGCCGGCCTGCCGCTGCTGGCGCTGTACACGCTCTGCGCGGCGTCGAGCCACCGCGGAGTCAACGCGTTCGGCTTCATCGCCGCCGGGTTCGGCTTCCTGGTGCTGCTCTACGTCGACAGCCGGGAGCGCGTCAACCGCTGGGGCACGGCGACCGGTGCAAGCGGCCAAGGACGGCCGACGGCCCCTCGCACGGCTGGCGAATACCTACCGGCGGCGACGGCTTCACTGGGCAGCCGGATCGGGGTAGCTGCGATCAGCATCAGCGTGGTCGTACCCCTGATCATCCCCGGCGTCCATTCCGGATTCCATGGCCACGGCAACGGCGGATCGGGCGATGGCGGCGGCAGCGTCACGACGATCGACCCGATCGTGTCGGTCGACCACGATCTCGAGAGCAGTGTGGACGCGCCGGTGTTGTCCTATCGCACCTCGACGTCGACGCCTGGCTATCTGCGGATGACCTCGCTCGACAACCTGTCTGAAGGATCGTTCACCGCCTCGGCCCTCAACGCGCCGGTCAGTGCGCGGGTGACAAATGGACTCGGCGTGCTGCCGTCCTCCACTCAACGGATCACGACATCGATCACCGTTCGCGACCAGGACGCATTCCGGTGGCTCCCGATGCCGGCGACCACACTGTCGGTCACGGTGCCTGGGGACTGGCGCTACGACCCGACGACGGCGACCGCCTTCTCAGCCAGTGACACGACCCAAGGTCTGAGTTACACCGTCGTCAGCTCGCCGAACCTGCCGACCCCGTCTGAGCTGGCGCAGGAGCCACGGACGGTCGCCGCGACGATGGCGGACGACCTTGCCCACTCCCGGATCGACCCTCAGGTCCGCACGCTGACTCAGCAGATCATCAACGGCGCAAACAGCAGCTACGACGCGGCGTTGGACATCCAGCGATATCTGACCAGCAGCTTGTTCAGCTACAACCCGGAGCCGCCGGCCGCTCCGGCTGGGACGGATCCGCTCACCTTCTTCCTGCTGCACAGCCGCACCGGCTTTTGCCAGCAGTTCGCCACTGCCATGGCGGTCATGGCCCGCCTCGCCGGTATCCCGTCGCGAGTCGCCGTCGGCTTTACTGCAGGCGCCCAGCAGCCGGACGGCAGCTACTTGGTCACGACGCACGACGCGCATGCCTGGCCTGAGCTGTACTTCCCCGACTACGGGTGGCTGCCGTTCGAGCCGACGCCTCGCGGCGACGGCCAAGCCGTCGCACCGTCGTACGCGCGGGCGGCGCCGAACACGAACGGCGGCCCCGACGACGGCGCCGGGAACACGACTGCGAACCCGACGCCGACCAAGTTGCCGTCCGGGGCCGGCAACCACCAGCTCGGCGGTGGAGGGGGTGGCAGCAAGTCCACGGGCTCGACCAACACCTCCGGCTCTGGCGTCGTGTCGACCCTTCTTCTGATCCTCGCTGGACTGGTCGTGCTCGCGGGGATCACGCCAGCAACAGCGCGGCAGGTCATCCGTCGTCGACGCGCCCTGCTGATCCACGGCAAGCATTCCGTGCCGGCCGCGTGGGCCGAGCTGCGCGACAGTGCGATCGACGTCGGTGCACCCTGGACGGAGGGCACGTCGCCTCGGCAGGTGGCTACCGCCCTGAACGGTTGGTTCACCAACGTCCAGGCCAGCCCGACGGACTCGAGCGTGCACGCTGCACTGATCCGGCTCGCCCGGGCCGAGGAACGGGAGCGATACGCCGCCGATCCGGGTCCGTTCTCGGCGACCCTGGCCGCGGATTTGCGCGTACTTCGGACGGCGATGCGGCGACAGGCATCAACTAGCCGCTGGATCCGCTCGGCATTGCTTCCGCCCTCGACGATCCGATCCCTTACGGGCAGGGTCAGCTAACTAACGGTCGCCGTCCTGGCGGCGCTGCCAGCGCTCCTCGAGCCGCTGCAGCAACGACTGGCCATCGCCGCCCTGGACCTTGCTACCCCGCGTCTTGGTACGACGTGACCGGCGAGCCGGGCCAGGCTGGTCGGCGGACCTTCCAATGCGCTGACCGACCATCCGCTGCCATGACGCGATGCCGTACGACGCGCTGGCCAGCATCACCAGGAAGGCCGCGACGCCGAGCGGGATCAACGGCACGATGACGGCGGCCAGGAGCATGGCGAGACCGAAGACCACGCCGATCGCAGCTCTGATCAGCCGACGCCGATAGTGACTGCGGACATCGGTGGTCTGGTAGAGGCGCGCGAACTTCGGATCTTCGTCATACAGCGCTTGCTCGATCTGCTCGAGCAGACGCTGCTCGTGATCGGAGAGCGGCACGACGCCTCCTCGGACGCCTCGGACAGCCTTAAGGATACGGGCGCAGCGGGGTGCTCGCCCAACAGACCTTCGTACCGGGCCCCAGATCGGCTCATTCGGCCTTTCGTTTGACCAATGCGGCGGGTCGAACTGCATCCCTCCCGAACTTCGCGGCGACCCGATCCACCGCCTGCTCGGCGGCGCGCCACTCCTCGTCGTCACCGCTCAAGGTGAGCTGCTGCGGGACGTCCGCGGCTCTCGCGATGCCTTCCAACCGGACGCCCACGAGGCGCAACGGGGTGCCCTCGATGCCGAGCGCGTCGTAGAGCTGGACGGCGGTCTCGTAGATCGTCCGGGCGACGTCAGTCGGCTCGGTGAGGGTGCGCGACCGGCTGATCGTGCGGAAGTCGGAAAAGCGCACCTTGATCGCGATCGTGCGCCCCACCTGGCCGCTCGCCCGGCAACGCTCCGCGCAGCGCTCCGAGAGCCGAAGCAGCTCGCGCAGGATGCCGTCGTGATCATCGATGTCCTGCGCGAAGGTCTCCTCTGCACCGATGCTCCGGTCGGGCTCGTTGGGTACGACGGGCCGTGGATCCTGGCCGTTGGCAAGCGAGTGCAGGTGTGCGCCGGCAGCCTTCCCGAGCGTGTGCACGAGCGTCGAGACCGGGGTCGCGGCGAGCTCGCCGATCGTCCGCAGCCCGATCTGGGTCAGCGCGGCTTCGGTCTTCTCACCAACTCCCCACAGCGCCCCGATCGGCAACGGATGAAGGAACGCGAGCACCGATTCGCGTGGCACCACCAGCAGTCCGTCGGGCTTGGCACGCGATGATGCGAGCTTGGCGACGAACTTCGTGCTCGCGACTCCGATCGAACACGGCAGGCGCTCTTGTTCAGCGATCCGGGTGCGGATGTCGACGGCGATCTGGCGCGCACTCCCGAGCCGCCTGATGGCCCCGGACACGTCAAGAAACGCCTCGTCGAGCGACAGTGGCTCAACCTCCGGGGTCACCGACCGGAAGATCGCCATGACCGCGCGAGAGGCGTCGCCGTACGCCGCATGATCGGGCGGTACGACGACCAGGCCGGCACAGCGGCGCACCGCCTGCGCCATCGGCATCGCGCTGTGGATCCCGAACTCGCGAGCCTCGTACGTGGCCGCCAGCACGACCGCCCGGCCGCTCGGGTGGCCAACGACGACCGGCTTCCCGACGAGATCGGGGTGACGGCGAAGCTCGACGCTGGCATAGAACGCGTCCATGTCGGCGTGCAGGATCGTGCAGCCGGTGTCGTCACCCGGCAGGTCAATCGGCCGAGCGCCACGCTCGAGCTGGCGCCTGCTCACACGTCCTCCGCCCCGCCACCACCGATTAGCGGTGCCGGCTGCGCCGGCCCTACCAATGCAACGCTAGGCGTTGCCGCCGACGGGGTAGACCGGTGACATGCCGAGCGGCAGCATTGCCTGACCGACGGCTGGCATGCCAAGTCGCGCCGCAACGAGATCGAGGAACAGGCCCGAGTCGCGCAGCAAGTCATCGGCCTGTCGCGGGCTGACCGCACCGCGCAAGCCGGCCTGAGCCGCAATCCGTCGATCGGCACCCGCAGCGAAGAAGGCGGCCCACTCAGCGAGCTCCGGCGCGACTCGCTGGAGCAGCGTCCAGACGCTGGTCGGTCGACCGCGTCGCAGCGGGTGCTCCGACTCCGGGCGAGCATCGGCCGCGAGGATGGCCGCGGCGGCGCGAAGCGCAGCGAGATGCGCCGCGGCGTAGCGCTCGCCGACATCGGTCGCCTGCTCGGACTCGCCAAGGGCACGCCGGGCAGCCACGACCAGCCGCAACGCCGACGCCGGAACTGTCGTTCGCTGCGGCAAGACTGCTACCGAGCGCCGCACCTCAGCTGGCCTGTCCAGCACTGCCTGGGTCATCGCGCCACCTCCTGGCTCAGGTATCGAACATATGTTCGAATACCTGTCTCGTCAAGCATTCACTCGGCGTGTTCTAAGGTCCGAAAGGTGCACGCGAATGCCGAGCGGGTAGCCGCCGCCCTGCGAGCTGCCGAAGCCAACGGCGCAGCTGACCGAATCCAGGAGCTTGCCGACTCGGCCCGCACCGCGGTCGAGGCCGCCGACGCGCTTGGCGTACCGGTCGGTGCCATCGTCAAGTCCCTGGTCTTCGCCGCCGATGGCCAGCCGATCCTGGTCCTGGCAAGTGGTGACCACCAGGTCGACACCGCCAAGGTCGCGACGGTCCTCGGGGTCGGCACCGTCAAGCGCGCCGACGCCGACCTGGTCCGCGAGGCGACCGGCTTCCCCATCGGCGGAGTCGCGCCGGTCGGACATCCCGCGCCGCTGGCCACCGTGGTCGATGAGCATCTCGGCGACTTCGAGATCGTCTGGGCCGCAGCAGGGACGCCGCACGCGGTGTTCCCCACGTCTTACGACGAGCTGGTCCGGGTCTCGGGCGGCACACCGGCAGAAGTCGCGCGGTCATGACCCGCGTGAGCCGACTCGACGGCGGCCAGTTTCGCGCCGTCGCTGGGCCTGCGGCGTCGGTCTATGGCGCGGCAATGCGCCGCTCCCCCGAGGTCGTCATACAGCGGCGCGAGATCATCTCCGAGCACGCCGGCAACCCGGGGTTCGTCTGCACAGCAGCGTTCGACGGCGGTGCAGCTGACTCCGACGACGTCCTCGACGGCGAGCTGGTCGGCTTCGGCTACGGCTATCTGGGCGCCGGCGGACAGTGGTGGTACGACACCGTCGCGCACGCGCTCGGTCGTGAAGCCGCAAAGCGATGGCTGCGGGACGGCTTCGAGCTCGCCGAGCTTCACGTCCAGCCCGGCCATCAGGGCAGCGGCATCGGCCGTCAGCTGCTGACCGACGTGCTGAGCCAGACCCGGGCTCGACAGGCGGTGCTCTCGACGCCCGACTCCGAAACCCCTGCGCGCCAGCTCTACCGGTCGTGCGGCTTCGTCGACCTGCTGTGCGGATTCAACTTCCCGGGGAGCGCCGAGGTCTACGCGATCATGGGAGTCGATCTCTGACGCGGCGCGACGTGGTGGTCGTGGGCGCTGGCCACAACGGGCTCATCGCGGCTTGCTACCTCGCCAAGGCGGGATACGACGTGGAGGTCGTCGAGCGCGACACCGTGATCGGTGGCGCGGTCTCCACGGTCGAGCGATGGCCGGGCGTGCGAGTCGACCGCGGGTCGAGCATCCACGTCATGGTCCGCCACACCGGCATCGTCGAGGAGCTCGCACTCGCGGACGTCGGGCTCGTCTACGACGACGTCGAACCCTGGGCGGTCCTGCCTCATCCCGACGGGCCGCTGCGCTTCTCGGGCGACCTCGACTCGACGTGTACGTCGATCGAGGCGACGTGTGGCTCGAAGGACGCCGCGGCGTACCGCTCCTTCATCGAGGAGTGGACCCCGCGGATGCGCTGGTTCCTCGACGTCGCGGCCGTTGCCCCGACGCCAGGCGCATTGGGCCGTCGCGGCTGGTCACTCATGCGCGGACGCGACGGCGGCGCGACCCAGCTCGCACGAGAGTTCGTCGAGCCCGCTGAGTCGGCACTTGCTCGTCGCTTCGACGACCCACGACTGCGGGCAGCGCTCGGCTGGTGGGCGGCGCAGTCGGGGCCGCCGCCGCACGCTGTAGGGACGGCGCCGATGGCGGGCACCGCAGCGCTGTTTCATATGCGAGCAGCGGGACGGCCACGCGGTGGGAGCGGGCGGCTCAGCGATGCACTCGCCGACCGGCTCAGGTCCTACGGCGCAACGATCCGCGTCGCCGACCCGGTCACGTCGATCGCACCCCGACAACGCGGCGGTTGCACAGTTGCAACACAGTCAGGCGAGGAGCTGCCCGCACGCGCGGTACTCGCCGCATGCCACATCGCAGACACCACTCGACTACTCGGTGACGACGACGCGGGGCGACAGATCCGAATCGGCGACGGCCTCGGCATGGTGATGCGGCTGCTGACCGACCGGCTTCCGACGTATGCCGTGGAGGTGCCGGGAGCTCATACGGCGATGCAGCTGCTCGTCGACTCCCCCGGCCAGTTGCGCGCGGCGTATGGCGACTTCCTGCGAGGCGAGGCATCGCAGGATCCGCCGTTGATCGTGATGACGCCAAGTGCGACCGACTCGACCCTCGCGCCTGCCGGACAGCACGTCGTGACCGTGTGGGCGCAGTGGCATCCGCGCGAGCTCCGCGTCGGTGACTGGGACAGCGAGCGCGAGCGAATCGGCGACCGGCTGCTCGCCACCGTCGAACGATGGGCGCCCGGCTTTGCTGCCGGTGTCATCGACCGTCACATCCAGACTCCGGTGGATCTCGAGACGGAGCTCGGCCTGCACTCCGGCAACGTCATGCACGTCGAGAGTGAGCTGGACGCCATGTTCGCGTTCCGACCGTTGCCGGGCTGGTCGGCGTATCGCACGCCACATCGCGGCGTCTACGTCTGCGGCGCATCGACCCATCCGGGCGGCGGCGTCTGGGGCGCCAGCGGAAGATCGGCGGCGCGAGTCGTCGCCCGCGACCTACGACTGCGCCGATAGCCCTACGGGCGGGTCGCTAGACCCAGCTGCTGGTAGATCTCTCTCGACGACGTCGACCGGTTGAGCGTGACGAAGTGCAGGCCCGGTGCGCCCTCGGCAAGTAGTCGCTCACACATCTCGGTAGCAACCTCGACGCCGATCGCCCGCACAGCGGCTGCATCGTCCTCGACTGCGTGCAACCGCTCGGCGAGCTCAGTCGGGAACACCGCATTCGACAGCACCGCGAAACGCTCGATCTGCGACACGTTCGTGACCGGCATGATCCCCGGCAGGATCGGAACTTCGCAGCCGGCGGCGACGACGCGGTCGCGCAGCCGCAGGTAGTCCTCCGCGCGGAAGAAGAACTGGCTGATCGCGAAGTCGGCACCAGCGCGGCACTTGTTGACGAACCACTGAACGTCGGTGTCGAAGTCAGGCGAACGCGGGTGCTTCTCCGGGAAGGCCGCGACGCCGACGCAGAAGTCGCCGGACTCGCGGATCAGCTTCACCAGGTCCGACGCGTAGCTGACGCCCTCGGGGTGGGCGAGCCACTCCGCCTGCGGATCGCCTGGCGGGTCACCGCGCAGAGCCAACACGTTGCGGATGCCGGCATCGGCGTACTGGCCGATGACATGACGGAGCTCGGCGACGGAGTGGTTGACCGCGGTGAGGTGGCCGACCGCCGTGAGCGTGGTCTCCGAGGCGATTCGCTCCGTGATCGAGACGGTGTGGTCTCGGGTCGATCCGCCCGCGCCGTACGTCACCGACACGAAAGTCGGGTGCAGCGCCTCGACTTCGCGCAGCGCCTGCCAGAGCGTGCGCTCGCCATCCGGCGTCTTGGGCGGAAAGAACTCGAAGGAGTAGGACCGGGTGCCGCTCGCGAGCAGGTCGCGGATCGTCATGCGGGTTGCCGGCGTGCGGTCTGCTACCCGGCTCATCGATTGGGCTGGCACCTGTTCAGTATCGGTGAATCGAGCCGCAACCTGACCTGGATTGTCGAACCAGTCCGCCCGTGGGAGATGCTCGGCAGGTGAGCGATGACCTCAAAGAGCGCGTCGACAACGCGCTGGACGAGTTCGTCGGCAACGCAACGTCCGGCCTTCGTGATCTGGGCGACGAACTATCGCCGGTCGCCGACGCGGCGAGCGAGTTCGTCCTCGATGCTGGCAAACGGCTGCGCCCTGCGTTCTGCTACTGGGGTGCGTTGTACGCCGGGGCGCCCGACTCTGACGCACTCGTGCGAGCAGCCGCGAGCCTCGAGCTGCTCCAAGCCTGCGCGCTGGTCCACGACGACGTGATCGACCACAGCGACACCCGCCGGGGCCGGCCGGCCGTCCACAGGCGCTTCGCGTCGTTGCACGACACGGCCGGTTGGGCCGGCGACGCTGACGACTTCGGCGCCGCGGCCGCAATCCTGCTTGGCGACGTCCTGTTGGCCTGGTCCGAGGAGATGTTCGCAACGAGTGGCCTGCACGACGAGGCCCTACGGCGAGCGCAACCGGTGTCGGCCAAGATGAGAACGGAGGTCATGGCCGGCCAGTACCTCGACATCGTCGAGCAAGCCCGCGGAGCGACGACCGTGGAGCGTGCCCTGCGGGTCGCGCGGCTGAAGTCGGCGAAGTACACGGTCGAGCGACCGCTGCATCTAGGTGCCGCGATCGCGGGCGCGGATCCGGCGTACGCCGAAACCTTCACACGGTTCGGCATTCCGGTCGGCGAAGCCTTCCAGCTCAACGACGACATGCTCGGAGTCTTCGGGGACCCGACTGTGACCGGCAAGCCGGCTGGCGACGACCTGCGGGAAGGCAAGCAGACCGTCCTCACGGCGTTGGCCCTCGAACGTGCATCGGACCAGGAGGCTGAACTGCTCCGCGCGAGCCTCGGGAGGCCTGACCTCGGCGAGGAGGCGATCGACCACCTGCGCCGCATCATCAGGGACTCGGGGGCGGCCGACGAAGTGATGACGATGATCACCGCGCGCCTGAGCGACGCCCACGACGCGCTGAACGACGCTCCCGTCGCGAGCACCGAGACACAGCGGGCGGGACGCAGCCGACTGATCGGACTGGCCAGCGCCGCTGCGGGCTTCGGAAAGCGCTAGCAGACGGCGTGCGAACGGTCAGCGGGCCGACCGACCATGTAGTGGTCGTCGGCGCAGGTCTCGGCGGGTTGTCGACGGCGCTGCGCCTCGCCGGCGCCGGACGAACAGTGACGGTGCTGGAGCGCGAGTCCATTCCGGGTGGGCGCGCCGGCCAGCTCACCATCGACGGCTTTCGCTTCGACACCGGGCCGACGGTTCTGACGATGCCGGAGCTGATCGCCGAGGCGCTGCACTGTGTCGGCGAGAACGTCGATGACTGGCTGACATTGCGCCGCGTCGAGCCTGCGTATCGAGCGCGGTTCGCCGACGGTTCACAGCTCGACGTCATCGCCGATGTCGACGCGATGAGTGATCAGCTCGCGTCGGTGATCGGCCCCAAGGATGCTGCCGGCTACCGGCGGTTCGCCCACTACGCGCGACGGCTCTACGACTTGGAGCGTCGGGACTTCATCGATCGCAACCTCGACGGTCCGCTCGACTTGTTACGTCCGTCACTTGCGCGGCTTGTGGCGCTCGGTGGGTTCCGGCGCCTCGACGCGAAGGTCGGGAGCTTCTTCGACGACGAGCGACTCCGCCGGATCTTCACGTTCCAGGCGATGTATGCCGGCCGCTCGCCGTACGACGCGCTGGCGATCTTTGCCGTCATCGCCTACATGGACTGCATCGCAGGTGTGTGGTTTCCCGACGGTGGGATGCACGCCGTGCCGGTCGCCCTGGCGGGCGCCGCAACGAAGCACGGCGTCGAGCTTCGTTACGACACGACCGTGACCCGAGTGGAGATGGCGGGGTCGCGGGCCGTCGCAGTCCACACCGAGTCGGGTGAGCGAATCACCGCCGATGTCGTCGTCCTCAACGCCGACCTGCCGACTGCATGGGAGTTGCTGCCGTCGGGTAGCGCGCCACGGCGCCTCGCCCGGATGCAGCACGCGCCATCGTGCGCGCTGATGCTCGCCGGCTCGTCCTTGCCGCAGATCGGTCAGGCGCATCACACGATCCACTTCGGCGCGGCATGGCGCGAGACGTTCCGCGAGCTGATCGACGAGCGGGTGACAGCCACCGATCCCTCGCTGCTCGTGTCCGCGCCGACGGTCACCGATCCAATGCTCGCGCCAGCCGGCAAGTCGTCCTGGTACGTGCTGGTGCCGACGCCCAATCTGGACGGACCGGTTGACTGGGGCGCAACCCGAGAGGGCTACCGTAACCGGGTCGTGAATCGCCTCGAGACGCTCGGTTACACCGGATTCGGTGACGCCATCGAAGCCGAGTCGTGGACCACCCCGGCCGACTGGGCCGGGCGGGGTCTGGCGCACGGCACGCCGTTCTCGATCGCCCACAGCTTCGGCCAGACCGGACCGTTCCGCCCCAGCAACCTCGCCTTCGACAACGTCGTCTTCGTCGGGACCGGCACCCAGCCGGGTGTCGGAGTGCCCATGGTGCTGATGTCGGGGCGCCTGGCCGCAGAGCGAATCGTCGGGGCGGTTGCGTGAAGCTGAGTCAGAGATGAACCTGTGGCGAGCCCTCGACGCGGCCGGGATCAACGACCCGCAGCTCCGCGCGTCGTACCGCGCGTGCCGCGCGGTCAACGCAGCCCACGGCCGCACCTTCTATCTCGCGACGCTGCTGCTTCCACCGGCGAAGCGACCGCCGGTGCACGCGTTGTACGGGTTCGCGCGGCGCGCTGACGAGATCGTCGACTCGATAGATCCGGCACTCGATGTTGCTGAGCGCGAGCGACAGCTCACCGAGTGGACGAACATGCTGGTGCGTGGCACCGGCTCGGATCCAGTGATGCCGGCAGTGCACGACACGATCGTCCGCAACAACATCCCGCTCGGGCCGTTCGACGACTTCCTGGCGTCGATGCGGATGGATCTCACGACGTCTGAGTACGCGACGTGGGAAGACCTGCTCGGCTACATGAACGGCTCCGCAGCGGCGATCGGATCACAGCTCGTCCCTGTCCTGGGCACGGTGCGCGGTGCCAAGGCCGACGCGGAGCCGTATGCCCGCACTCTCGGCCTCGCGTTCCAGCTGACGAACTTCATCCGCGATTTCGGTGAGGACCTCGACCGCGGCCGGGTGTATCTGCCGAAGGAGGACCTCGCGGCGTTCGGAGTGACAACGGATGACCTGGGTGCTCGCAAGATCGACGCAAACATCAAGGCGCTGCTGGCATTCGAGATCAGCCGCGCGCACGAGCTTTACCGATCCGCCGAGCCGGGGATCGAGTTGCTCCGACCGGCGTCGCGCGACTGCGTGCGTACGGCGTTCCGGCTCTATCGCGGCATCCTCGATGCGGTCGAGCGGTCCGGCTACCGAGTGCTCGACCGACGCGCGGCCGTCAGCACCCCACGACGCCTCGCGGTCGCGGGTCCCGCCGTCGTACGAGCTCGCCGCGCCCGCTAGAGCGCATGGCACATAGGTATCGCTATGGCAGTACGCATGTGCCATCCGCATCGGGAAGACTCAGGTAGCGAAGCACGTCGCGCGCGTCTGCCATCAGCGCCTTTTGCGCAGAGACCTTGATGGGCTCAAACAGCTTGATCTCGACCTTGCCGCCGGCTAGGCCCCAGGTGGCGACGGCCCGGCCGCCGACCATCGCAAAGGGCCGGAACAGGCCATTGTTCGTGACGAGGCCCGTCGCAAGGCCGACGACGTCGGCGCGCGATGCCCATCCGAGCAGGAGCGGGTCGAAGGGTCCGAGCAACCGCGGCGACGGGATGGGCGCAGGTTGCTCTCGATCAGCAAGGCCGAACAGGCCGTCTGAGATCTCGACGACACCGTCCCCCGCGGCAAGCCCGGCTCGGGCATCACGCAAGGTGATCCCCGCCCACTTCGCCAGGTCCTGGGCGGCCGCCGGACCGTGGCCCGCGAGGTAGCGCAGGGCGAGCGTTGCGAGAGCCTCCGATCGCTCCAACGGCTCAGGCGCCGGACCCAACCAGTCCACGGCGCCGACGAACGCCTGCTCATTGCCACGCATCGGTCCTCGCACCAGGTCGCCGCGCAGCGCCGCGAGGAAGAGCAGGTGATAGGTCGCCTGTCCGGCGGTGACAATGCCCGCGTTGTCCAGCGCGTCCCGCAGCTCGTCACGAGTCCGCGGGCCACGCGCGACCTCGGCCGCGATGATCTCGACACCACGCTCGGCCTGAATCGGCGACACACCCTCCTGGCGAAGCCGGGTCTCACTGCCGGTTGTGAGCTGCGGGGTGGTCAATGGATGCAGCCACCAGTAGTCCTCTGCTCGGACGAGGTGCAGCGTGCCCCGGTTGAGCCAGGTGACGACGAGCGATCGTCGATCGGTCAGCGCCGAGTCGACATCCGCCGCGGACAGCCCGGCCGACCGCGCGCGAATCGCTAGCCGAAAGCCGCGCGGATCCTGGCCCTGGACGGCGAGCACCCGTTCGACTACGGCTTCCGGCGTACCGACCTTGTCGCCCGCAAGCAACTGTGCGGTCAGCCGCGCGGCATGCAGCGCGTCATTGCGGGGCACGGCGGCCCCACCAGGTCCACCACGACAGCGTCTGTACGACGAGAGAGAAGCCGAACAGCAGGTCCTCGACCGGACCATCGGCGATTCGCCAGTCGCCGAACAGGTGAGGCGTCGCGTTGCCAAGGATCGCGTGCGGCGAATAGACGACGAGCTTGTCGCCGGTGAGGATGCCGTTCACGAGGAGCTGGAAGCAGATGATGATGGCGTAGGAGGCCCAGAATCCCTTGCGGCGCAACAGATTCGTCCGCAGCACCACCAGATCGAGGGCAACGGCGAAGGCCACACCGATCGCGGCCGCATCGGTGTAGGTCACTCGTCGTCCTCGCCGAACCACGACGGACGGAGCCGGCGCACCGCCTCGAACGTCAGCAGTGAACAGACCGGTACGACGACGAAGAAGACCAGCTCTTCGATCGGCAGGTTGCCGATCCGTACGCCGGTCAGGTGCCGATAGCTCCAGAAGCCGGCGTGGATCGACAGTGCATCCCACGTGACGAAGACCGCGAGCACCGGCAGCAAGGTGAGCAGCAAGCGACGCCAGCGCGCATACACGCGGGCCCGTAGGACGAGCTCCAGCGGAAGGGTGACGACGGCGCAGCCCGCCATCACGAGCAGATAGGTCATGCGCCGCGGACGCGCTGCGCGAGATACTGCGCGGCCACCTTCGGGTTCTCGGCCTCGGTGATGGCGCGCACGACGACGATCCGGCGAGCACCTGCCTGGATGACCTGGTCGAGGTTCGTTTGGTCGATCCCGCCGATGGCGAACCAGGGCTTGTCGGCAGCAAGACCGGCCGTGTGCGCGACGAGCGGAAGGCCGGGCGCGGGCCGACCTGGCTTGGTCGGTGTCGGCCAGGTCGGGCCGACGCAGAAGTAGTCGACAGCCGCCGAAGTAGCAGCTGCGGTCGCCTCGTCGTTGGTGTGCGACGAGAGACCGATCAGGACATCGTCGCCGACAAGCTCGCGGGCGATGTCTGCGGGCAGGTCGCCCTGCCCGACATGCAGCACGTCGGCGCCGCAGACGCGTGCAATGTCGGCGCGGTCATTCACGGCGAACAACGCGCCGTGACGCCGCGCAGCATCCGCGAACACCTCGGCGAGGGCGAGCTCTTCGCGCGCTTCGAGACCCTTCTCGCGCAGCTGGACGATGTCGACCCCGCCAGCCAGCGCGGCGTCGAGGAAGTCCGCAAGGTCACCACGATCGCGGCGGCCATCCGTGCAGAGATACAGCCTCGCGTCAGCGAGCCTGGTCCGGCGATCCACGCCGGCTAGAACGCCAGGGACATGGCGACCCGCTTGACCGCGGTGTGCCGCCCGGCGGCCATGTAGTCGACCGGTCGCCCGGGAAGCAGATCGTTCTCGGTGAGCAGCCAGCGCACCGCCTGTTCTGGCGAGTAGCCCGCGTCGGCAAGAACCGTCAGCGCACCGGGCAGGCCCTTGATCAGCTCGCCGTCGTGAAGGAACTCGATCGGTACGCTCGGCTTCGGCGGGTCACCGACATCGACCACGACGAGCTTCCGCTCGCGGATCAGGTCCTTGATGCGACTCGGCCGCTGTTCGAGGCGGACAGCGAGGTCGCCAATGGTCAGCCACTCCGCGCTGAGTTCGACGAGCTCCACATCGCCAACCCTACGGGCGTACCGTGGCGTCTGCGCGGGAGCCACTTGGCTGAGAGGACGGCGACAGCCGTCGACCGCTGAACCTGATCCGGGTAATGCCGGCGAAGGGAGTCGTGTCGCCATGGATGACGGGTCGTGCGACGTCGTCGTGATCGGCGGCGGCGTCATCGGTCTGGCCTGCGGTTGGCGGCTGACCCAACGGGGCCTGAGCGTCGCGGTAGTCGACCCGGCGCCGGCCAGTGCGGCCTCGCATGTGGCAGCCGGGATGCTCGCGCCGGTCACCGAGGTGAAGTACGGCGAGGAGCCGCTGCTCGAGCTCGCACTCGAGTCACTGCGTCGTTACCCAGCCTTCGTGGCAGACCTCGAAGCCGCTACCGGCCACTCGGTCGGACTGCGGACGGAAGGCACGCTGCTCGTCGCGACCGATTCGGGCGATCGCGCGATACTCGTCGACCTGCACGACTTCCAGACCTCGCTCGGACTCGACGCCTCGATGCTCACGTCGCGCGAGGCCCGGGCGCTCGAGCCGGCCCTGAGCCCGGACATCCGCTGCGGACTGCTCGCCGCCAGCGACCACTCCGTCGACAACCGCCGCCTCACCGACGCGCTGATTGCCGCACTCGGCCCGGCCGTCGTTCATGACCGAGTCGCCGCACTCGACGTGATCGACGACAAGGTCAGCGGCGTAGGGCTGGGCGATGGCTCAACGCTTTCTGCGCCGACGGTCCTCCTCGCCGCCGGACCGTGGTCGTCCCAGATCGAGGGGGTCCCCGACTCGGCCCGACCACCAGTCCGCCCGGTGAAGGGAGAGATCCTCCGACTGCGCACCCGCGGTGACGTCGAACTGCCCACCCGCAGCGTCCGCGGCTTCGTCAACGGTCACGAGATCTATCTCGTACCGCGCAAGAGCGGCGAGCTCGTCGTCGGTGCGACGGTCGAGGAGCACGGCTTCGATACGACGGTGCGGGCCGGCGCGGTCCGCGAGCTGCTTCGCGACGCCCGCGCGATCCTTCCGCTCGTCGACGAGCTGGAGCTCGTCGAGTCGATCGCCGGCCTGCGGCCGGGATCGCCTGACAACCGACCGATAATCGGCCCAGTGCATGGCGTCGCTGGGCTCTACGTCGCAACCGGCCACTACCGCAACGGCGTACTGCTCGCTCCGATCACCGCCGACCTCATCGCCGACGAGATCACCGGCAGCGGATCGACCGAAGGCTGGGCAGTTGCACCGACTCGCTTCGGAGCAGTGACGGCATGAGGATCCGCCTCAACGGCAATGAACAGGTCGTGGCGGCCGACGCTCGGATCGTCGACCTCATCGCGCTGCTAACCGCGAGTGACACCGGATGCGCGGTCGCCCTCAACGATGAGGTCGTCCCTCGCGGTGAGTGGGCCAACCGATCCCTCGCGGCCGGCGACCGCATCGAGGTCCTGACCGCCGTACAAGGAGGCTGAGTGTCCGACGACCCATTCGTGATTGCCGATGTCGAGCTGACGTCGCGCTTGATCATGGGCACCGGCGGTGCGACGAGCCTCGACGCACTGGAGTCCGCACTCGTGGCAAGCGGTACGCAGCTCACGACAATGGCGATGCGCCGGGTCGACCCGAACGCCGCAGGATCGGTGCTCGATGTCGTACGCCGGCTCGACATTCGTGTACTGCCGAACACGGCCGGATGCGCGACTGCCGCGGAGGCTCTGCTGACCGCGAGGCTCGCGCGCGAGGCACTCGAGACCGACTGGATCAAGCTCGAGGTCATCGCGGACGAGCACACGCTGCTGCCCGATCCCATCGAGTTGCTCGACGCCGCGGAGCGTTGTGTCGCCGATGGCTTCGTCGTACTGCCCTATACGAACGATGACCCCATCCTCGCGGCGCGGCTGGAGGCTGCCGGGTGTGCTGCTGTGATGCCGCTAGGCGCACCGATCGGCTCGGGTCTGGGGATTCGCAACCCGCACAACATCGCGATGATCGTCGAGCGAGCCGGCGTACCGGTGATCCTCGACGCTGGGATCGGTACAGCGAGTGAGGCCGCGATGGCGATGGAGCTCGGCTGCTCCGGCGTGCTCGTGGCATCAGCCGTCACCCGGGCGCAGCAGCCCGCCGTGATGGCCGCGGCAATGGCAAGAGCTGTCGAAGCGGGACGGCTCGCCCATGCAGCCGGACGGATCCCCCGCCGCTGGCACGCCCAGGCGTCGTCACCCGTCGACGGCCTGATGGGCGACTACTAGTCCCGACGGCGGATGGCCGGATCCACCCCGTTGACGACATCGATCACTGCCTCACCGCTGACGGCTCGCTTGATATTGGCGACCACCGCCTCGATCAGCTTGGTCTGCGCCTGACGCGTCGCGCCGGCCGCGTGTGGCGAGAGCAGGATCCGGTCGTCTTTACGAAGCGCTGAGTCCTCGGGCAGCGGCTCGATGTCGTAGACGTCCAGCGCCGCGCCAGCGATGGCTCCGGACTGGATGGCAGCCAACAGCGCCGTCTCGTCGACGATCCCACCGCGGGCGGCGTTGACGACGTATGCCGCGTGCGGCAGCAGCGCGAGGCGCTCTGGACCGATCAGGCCACGGCTGAGGTCCCCAAGACCGATCACCACGACGAGCACCTCGGAGTGCCGAAGCAGGTCCTCGAGCTCGAGCCATCGCGCTCCCCCACACTCAGCGAGGTCGTCGCGGCGGGTTCGGCTCCAGTAGGCGACGTCGCAGCCGAGCGCGACGTAGCGCGTCGCGCACTCGCGACCGATCCGGCCCATCCCGATGATGCCGACCCGGCGGTCGGTCAGCTCGCCGCCACCGCGACCGGCCAGCTCGAGCTGCGGCCAGCCGCCCGCGTGCACCTCACGGTCGCCGTAAGCGAGGGACCGCAGAACCGCGAACGTCGCACCGACGCACCACTCGGCGACGCTGACGGCGTTGGCGCTCCCCGCATTCGCGACAGGGATCCCCGCCAGCCCGCACGCTTCGACATCGATCGCGTCGATGCCGGCGCTCGGCTGCTGGACAAAGGCAAGCCGAGAAGCAGCCGCGACGAGGTCCGCCGAGACGCGCAACGTCGCCGTCCAGTCACCGAGCACGATGTCGGCACCGCGAATCGCCTCGATGGCGGCCGCGGGCGTCCGGTCGGCCGGGACGATCAGCTCCGCTTCGACCTCCGCGAAGATCATCTGGAGCACCTCCAGACCGAGCGGCGGAAGCGCGAGCACGGTCCACGGCGCAGGCATGCCCCAGATCGTGCCAGACGGCGTGTCACATCCGCCTCATCCGCCACACCCGCGTTACCTTGATCGACACGCTGCCCGCTTCCCCGAGCACTGGTTTTTCCAACAGCTAGGAGCAGCTTGATGTTTCAGGCTCACCGTGCGCGCCACGCTGCGCCGCGCGAAGAGTCAGCCGCACGCCGCGGCGCAGGTCATGCCTGGCGCCGTCGCGCAGTAGTCATGCCGCTGGTCCTTGCCGCCGTTGTCACCGCCTCTGCCTCGAGCATCACGCTGATCCGGGTGCACCCTGGCGACACGCTGTCGGCGATCGCAGCGCGCTACCACACCACCGTGTCTCGGCTGATCGAGCTCAACGACCTGCCGGGCAACGGCGACCTCATCTACGCCGGACAGCAGCTCCGCGTGCCGAGCGGGCACGCGCACCATCACCACCGCCACCACAAGGCGCACGGTCATCTAGGGACGATCTGGCACACGGTGGTCTCGGGCGACACCGTCGACGGGCTGGCCGCGCACTACAACGTCAAGCCGGAGGCGATTGCCCGCCGCAACCACCTGTCGAAGTCCCTGGTCATCGTCCTGGGCGAGCGTCTGGCCATTCCGCACCGCGTCGCGACGATCGAGCAGCAAATCAGCGCCTCGGTCGCTCGGCAGCTGCGGATCCTCGATCGCCACGCCGAGCCGTCCCGCGACGGGGTCGCAGCGCTGATCCGGTCGACCGCCGCGAAGTGGGGCCTCGACGACAAGCTGGCCCTGGCCATCTCCTGGCAGGAGTCCGGCTTCAACATGCGCGAGGTGTCGCCGGTCGGCGCGATCGGGGCAATGCAGGTCATGCCCTACACCGGGGCATATGTGTCCGCCGACGTCGTACACCGTCAGCTCGACCTGCTCGACGCGAGAGACAACATCACGGCCGGGGTGGCACTGCTGTCGGTGCTCACGCACGAGGCAAAGTCTGAGCGACTCGCCGTCGCCGGCTACTACCAGGGACTCCAGTCGGTGCGCGACCACGGGATGTTTCGATCGACCAAGCAGTACGTCGCCAACGTGATGGCGCTTCGTGAACGGTTCTGACCTCGACGCGCCACCTAGAATCGGCGTGATGGATGCGCCCCCGGTCGACCCGATGGTCGGTCGGCTGCTCGACGGCAGGTACTCCGTCGACTCCTTCATCGCTCACGGTGGGATGGCGTCGGTCTACCTGGCCACCGACACCCGCCTCGAGCGGCGAGTCGCCGTCAAGGTCCTTCACGCCCACCTGGCCGGCGATCGAGAGACGCTCGCGCGCTTCC
>DATAVE010000063.1:0-5689 GCA_036267875.1 Mycobacteriales bacterium | reverse complement strand
CGCGCCGGCCTTGGACGCGAATACGTAGATCGTTTCGCTGTCGTCGTCGGGCAGGAACATCATCGGAGTCACGTAGTCGTTGCCGCTCTTGCGGCCTTTGTGGTGGATCAGCACCATCGGCGCGCCTTCGAAGTTGCCGCCGACGCGGCCCTCGTTGGCACGGAACTCGTCGATAATCTGCTTGTTCCAGTCGTTCATGTCGCTCATGTCCGGCTCCTCGTTAGATCCCTATCTCGCCAACGTAGTTGTGTCGCGAAGGATTCCGTCAGCGCCGAAGACCAACGAGGCGAAACGTTCACCGATCATCCGGTAGCCCTGCGGGCTGGGATGCAAGTCATCGGGCAGCAGGTGAGCGTCCGCCTCCCCGAACAGGTCCAGACCGCTCAGGTAGTGCAGGTTGGCGTCGCCACGCTCTCGCCGACCGACGACCGAGGCCTCGAGCAGCTCGCGCATCCGGCGGACCGTGAGCGCGCCGACCATCAGCTCCTCGGAGCGCTCGACCGGACGGAACTTCGGGTCGTCCGGAGTCCGGGCCTGCGGACCCGGCCAGTCCTCGGCGGGCGGACAGATGATCGGTGAGATCACCACGATCGGTACGTCGGGCTGACCCTCGCGGATCGTGTCCAGGAAGCCATGGATTGCGGGGACGAACGCGCGTTCCCGCATCGTGTCGCCGTTGGACACGTTGATCCCGACCTTGAGGGTGATGACGTCCGCCTCGAGGTCGCGGATCGTCCGTGCGGCGTACTGGTCAAGGTGGCAGCTACCGCCGAACCCGAGATCGACGAGGCTGAGATTCGCCGTACGTGCGACCTGCGCCGGCCACACGTCAGTGGGACGCGGCACCTCCAGGCAGTGGCTGATCGAGCTGCCGTAGTGCGCCCACGTCTTCCTGGCGTCAGCCAAGGCGGGCTCGAGGGTCGCGGTGTCGTCGAGCCGCAGCTCGTTGAGCTCGACCGTCGCGTTGTGCGGCAGCCAGATCTCCAGATCCTTCACGCCCTCCGGAAGGCCCGCGAATCGGACTCCGGCGGGCTGGCCGAGCTCGATCGCGACCTCGAGCGGACGCAGGCTTCGTACGACGAGCCGGTCGCCGTCATCGACGGCCACCGATTCGCCGATCTGACCATCGACCACCAGGTCGAAGACGGCTGGCCTCGGATCCGTCGGCGGGCTGTGCAGGCTCGTCGTACGCGCGTCGAGCTCAACCACCGTCGCCGAGGTTCGCAGCGCGATATAGCAGCCTGCCGGCATCCGGCTCGCGACGTCGGAGAGCGCGTCGGGCACCTGCTGGCGGGACCACGCCGGCAGCCGGCGGGGGCTCCGGCCCCGCTCGGTATGGTCGAAATCAGCAGCACCGTGGATGGTGACGAGCGGGTCGTCGAGCGCTATTGCCTTCATGTGCTCCTCAGTATCAGACCTGCATGTTGCCTTACAGTTGCCTGTGAGCGCAGGGTCGGTCACGGAGCAGCAACGCAGGAGAGAAATCGTTCGTGGCGACTAGCCCCCATGTTCGGCCACGACCAATGCCGCTCGACGCCGAACCGACGCGAACGACCGCCGCTTGGGACGTTTTGATCCCAGCGCAGGCTCCGGCGGCCACATGGACGGCCGGCGAACCGAGTCTGTCCTTTGCATCCAAGCGCGAGTCGCGCGTCGCCCGGGTCCTCGTCCTGCTGATCGCGCCGGTCGTCCTGGCGGGGCTGGGCAGCTGGGGCCTTGACCGCCACGGCGCGTACGGCGGCGACGAGTCCGCGACGCGCTGGGCCGCGCTGCTCCCGATCCACAGTCTGTTCCAACTGCTACGCCACATCGACGCCGTACACGGCTTCTACTACCTCGCAATGCACGCCTGGGTCGTGTTCGGAAAGGGCCCGATCGCGCTGCGGCTGCCGTCGCTGATCGCCGCGATCCTCACCGCCGGCATCGTGACCGAGCTGGGACGACGGCTCAGTGGACGGCTCTGCGTCGGCGTGGTCGCCGGGCTGCTCTACGCGATCAGCCCGTTCGTCATGTTCTATGCGCAGACCGCGAGGTCCTACGCAATCGTCTCGCTGCTCGTCGGGTCGGCCACCCTGGCCCTGCTTCGTGCGCTGGAAGCCTCCCGCGCCGACCGGCCACGTCTGGTCGTCATCCGACGCTGGGTCGGCTACGGGCTGCTGGTCGCTCTCGCCGGCTGGCTCAACGAGGTGGCGCTGCTCATGGTGGCGGCGCACGCCGTCACGATGGTGTTCACCGGATACGCGAGACGGGTGCGCCTGCAATGGCTCGCCTCCGCGACTTTGGGAGTTGCGGCCGTCATTCCGCTGTTTGCGATCAGCAGTGGCCAGCAGACCGCGGTGGACTGGGTCACCAGGCCCACCGCGGGCGACGTCGGATCGCTGATCCGCGACTACTTCGGTCCGCACCCCGTCGTCATGATCGTGACGATCGGCTGCGCGCTGGTCGCCTGTCTGCCGCGCGCTCACGTCCGCTCCGCAATCGCCGACGGCCGCGCCCGGGCAGCGTGGCGCAGCCGCGGTCCGGTCTCCGTGGTGTCGGTCGCGCTACCGCTGTTGGTCGTACCGCCGCTGATCCTGATCACCGAGTCGATCCTGGCGCAGCCGCTCTACGTCGACCGGTATCTCCTCTACTGCGTGCTCGGTGCGGTGCTACTCGTCGCCGAGGGCGCTACCCGGCTCGGATCCCGGATGATCGGTGCGAACGCACGCAGCTTGCTGTGGCTGCCCGGAGTCGGGGTCGCCATCTTCATGTTCGTCGTACAGATCCCGGCGGCGCAGTACATCCGCACCCCGGACAGCCGGCTCCGTGACTTCGGCGCACCCGCGAACTACCTCGAGCACCACGCCCGGCCAGGCGACGGCGTGCTGTTCTTCAGCGACTACTTCCGCCTGATGGAGCTCGGCTACCCCAGCGACTTCCGCAACCTCAGCGACATCGGGGCGGCGAAGTCACCGCTGCAGAGCGGCACCTTCAAGGGTGTCGACGCACCGTTGCTGTCGGCGGCGCCGCGGATCCTCAGCCGCGACCGGGTCTGGGTGGTCGGCCATGCCCCCTTCGGGGCCCTCCCGACCACGCTGGACGACCAGGAGCGCGATCTGCTGGTGGACAACTATCGAATGGTGAAGATCCTGCCGTTCCACGGTCTGACCGTGACGCTGTGGGTACATCACCCGGAACGGCTATTGCCGCCACCGGAGTTCTTCCACGACCGCACGCCTTAACCCGTTGCCGTGCGGTTACAGCATGAAGAGCATTTCCTGGTACGTCGGGAGCGGCCAGAGGTCGTCGGCCACGACGGCCTCGAGCCCGTCCGCCGCGGAGCGCACTGCCAGCATCGCCGGCAGCAACGTGTCGCGATAGTGGATCGACTCCTCGAGCAGGTCCTCGCCGCCCTCGTGCGCCAGACCGCTGCCCAGCGTCGCAAGGCCCGATCGCAGTGACGTGATCAACCCGGTGATCTCGACCAAGGCGGCGGTGTCCGCCTCTACCCCTGCAGCCTTGAGCGCAGCCACGTTGGCGGCAAGCTCGGTCTGGTAGCGCACGGCTGCCGGGAGGATCGTCGTCGAGCCGATCTCCAGAACAGAACGTGCCTCGACACCGACGCTGAGCACGTACTGCTCGAGGCCGATCTCGTAGCGGCTGTGCACCTCGCGCTCCGTCAGCACGCCGTACTTGGTGAAGACGTCGACCGCATCCGGGGTGATGAGCTGCGGCAACGCGTCAGGCGTGGTGCGCAGGTTGAGCAGCCCGCGGGCCGCAGCCTCGACCTGCCAGTCATCGGAGTATCCGTTGCCGTTGAAGACCACGTTGCCGTGGTTGGTGATGATCTCCTCGAGCAGCTTCTGCACCGCGGTATTGAACTCGGTCCCGCCTGCGATCGCCGCGTCGAGCGAGTTCGCGATGTAGTCGAGCGCCTCGGCGAGGATCGTGTTGATCATCGTCATCGGGCCGGCGATCGTCTGGCTCGAGCCAGCCGCGCGGAACTCGAACCGGTTGCCCGTGAAGGCGAACGGGCTCGTGCGGTTGCGGTCGCCCGGGTCGGTCGGCAGGACCGGCAGGGTGTCGACGCCGATCTGCAGCGTGCCCTTCTCCTTCGACGTCGTCGCGCCACCCTTCGCGACCTGGTCGAACACGTCGGCCAGCTGTTCGCCAAGGAAGATCGAGATGATCGCCGGCGGTGCCTCGTTGGCGCCGAGCCGGTGGTCGTTCGCCGCCGACGCGATCGACGCGCGCAGCAGACCGCCGTACTTGTGCACGCCGCGGATGACTGCGGCGCAGAACACGAGGAACTGCGCGTTGTCGTGCGGGGTGTCGCCCGGCAGCAGCAGGTTGCCCTGGGTCGCGTTGCCGATCGAGAAGTTGACGTGCTTGCCGGAGCCGTTGATGCCGGCGAACGGCTTCTCGTGGAACAGGCACTCCATGCCGTGCTTGGTGGCGACCTTCTTCATGGTCGTCATCAGCAGCTGCTGGTGGTCCGAGGCGATGTTGGACCGCTCGAAGACCGGAGCGATCTCGAACTGGCCGGGCGCAACCTCGTTGTGGCGGGTCTTCGCCGGTATGCCGAGCTTGAACAGCTCACGCTCGCAGTCGAACATGCACGCCAGAACGCGGTCGGGGATGGCACCGAAGTAGTGGTCGTCGAACTCCTGGCCCTTCGGTGGCTTCGCACCGAACAGCGTGCGACCGGTGTTGAGCAGGTCGGTCCGTCCCAGGAAGAAGCGACGGTCGACGAGGAAGTACTCCTGCTCCGGACCGGCGAAGGACACGACCGCATCGGGGTTCTCGTGGCCGAACAGCTTCAGGACCCGCTCGGCCTGCTTCGCCATCGCCTGCTGTGAACGCAGCAGCGGGGTCTTGTGGTCGAGCGCCTCGCCGGTCATCGACACGAAGACGGTCGGGATGCACAGCGTGTTGCCGTTCGGGTTCTCGAGGATGTACGCCGGGCTGGTGACGTCCCAGCCGGTGTAGCCGCGGGCCTCGAAGGTCGAGCGGATGCCGCCGTTGGGGAAGCTGGAGGCGTCAGGCTCGCCCTGCGTCAGGGTCTTGCCCGCGAACTCGGCGATCGACGTACCGTCGCCCACCGGCTCGAGGAAGCTGTCGTGCTTCTCGGCGGTCAGGCCGGTCAGCGGGTAGAAGACATGCGCGTAGTGGGTCGCGCCCTTGGCCATCGCCCAGTCCTTCATGGCGACGGCGACGGCGTCGGCAACGCTGGGGTCGAGCGTCGTACCGTGCTCGATCGTCGCCAGGACCGACTTGTAGACGACCTTCGGGAGCACCTTCTGCATCACCGAGGTGCTGAAGACGTTCTCGCCGAAGATCTCGCCCGGCGTCTCGTCCAGCGAGAAGCTCGCAGGTGGCGGCGAGTACGCCGTCACGGCCTCGATCGCCTGCAGTCGCGCGGTGTTGCCGCCCATCGATGCTCCCCTACGGTCAGTCGCTCCCGCGCACCCCGGCGCGGCCTATAACTCTGCGACAAACCTAGGCGGCGTTTGTTACGGGTATGTCAACCGGCCCCGCAGGAGGCCGGCGGCGCGACGCCGAAGATCAGTGAGGTCATGCCGGCGCGCCACGGCGAGATCCCGGCGGGCTGGCTGCCGTATCCCGGTCCGCCGCGGGCCGATGTCCTGCTGCCCGCCAACTACGACCCGCACACGCGCTACCCGCTGGTCCTCAACCTCGGAGGCCTCGG
>DATAVE010000062.1:0-22014 GCA_036267875.1 Mycobacteriales bacterium | reverse complement strand
GCCGCGATGAAAGTGCCAGGTGTCGAAGGTGACACCGGCGTTGGCGGCGCCCGAAGAACGGACGACGCGGGCGGCTGCGGCGAGATCGCCGACTGTCGACCAGGGCACGAACTCGAGCAGTACGCCGACCCCGACATCGTCACCGCGCCGGCACACCGCAGCGAAAGCGTCGGTGATCTCGGCCTCCGACCACGGCCCGGGAAGGGCGGCGGCGGCATTGATCCATAAGGCGCCGAGTGCCGCGGCAGCGTCGAGCAGCTCGCTGATGTCGTACGACAGCAGCCCACCTCCCGGCGTCGGTGGCAGCCCCGGAAGCCAGGTCAGCGCCGGGTCGACAGCGTCGACGGTGATGCCGCAGTCATCGAGCCGTGCCCGCAGCTCGGTGGGGGACCGGTGCGCGGAGGCGTACTGCTCCGGTGAGATCGAGATGCTGCTGAATCCCGCGTCAGCGGCGGCGTCGATGTGAGCCAGCAACGGCGCCCGAGGCACTGTCCCCCAGCACAACCCCAGCCTCTGCATGGCAAGCAATGTGACATTGCCCGCGCAATTTCGCTCGTTTCGGCGCCCATCGCGCAGGCAATGTCACATTGCTTGGCCGGCGCTGAAATACCTGACGACCCGTCAGATATTCTCGCGGCCATGCCTGGGATGCTCGAAGACAAGGTCATTGCGATCACTGGTGCGGGTCGCGGAATCGGTCGTGCGATCGCGCTTGCGTGTGCCGCCGAAGGCGCCAAGGTGGTCGTCAACGACTACGGCGTCGGGATGGATGGCGCCGAGCCTTCGAGCGAGGTGGCCACCGCCGTTGTCGCCGAGATCGAGGCGGCTGGCGGCGAGGCGATTGCGTTGGCGGATGACATCTCCACGATGGAGGCCGGTGAGCGACTGGTGGCTGCCGCGGTCGACAAGTGGGGCCACATCGACGGCGTCGTCACGGTCGCCGGCATCCTGCGCGAGCGGATGCTGTTCAACATGACTGAGGACGAGTGGGATGGCGTCCTCGACACCCACCTCAAGGGCACCTTCACCGTCTTCCGTGCCGCATCTGCCGTCATGCGCAAGCAGGAGACGGGCGGCTCGATGGTCGCCTTCACCTCCGGCGTCGGCATGTGGGGAAGCGTCGGCCAGGCGAACTACGCCGCAGCCAAGGGCGGCATCGTCGCGCTGATGCGCAGCGCGGCACTGGGACTGTCGAAGTACAACGTCAACGCCAACGCGGTCGCACCGGTCGCGAGCACCCGGATGCAGGCGAACGTGCCGGGAGGTACGGCGGAGACCGGCGAGCCCGAGGACATCGCGCCGATGGTGGTCTACCTGCTCTCCGACGCGGCACGGGAGATCACCGGCCAGACCTACACGGTGGTCGCTGGACGGATCGCGCTTTGGAGCCAGCCGCGCGAGATCAAGGAGATCTCCAAGGACGGTCGCTGGACGCCGCAGGAGCTGGCCGAGCGGATCCCCGCCGAGGTCGGTACCGACCGGCTGCCGATGCTCGACTACATGGACATGATGAAGAAGCGTGCTGCCGAGGCCGCCGCGGCACAGGGGTGAGCAGCGCAGGAATGACGCCGACTGCGCCGCCGTATGTTGACGGCCACGGCCTCCTCATTGGCAAGCGGGTCCTCGTCACGGCTGCGGCCGGAACCGGTATCGGCTTCGCGACCGCCAAGCGCTGCGCCGAAGAAGGTGCGGTCGTCGCGATCAGCGACCGCCACGAGCGACGGCTCGCCGAGTCAGCGGAGCGGCTTGCAGAGGTGATGGGCGTGGAGCCGATCGCGGTCCCGTGCGATGTCACGGTCGAAGACGACGTGCAGCGGATGTTCGATGCGGTCGGCGACCTCGACGTGCTGGTCAACAACGCCGGGCTCGGTGGCACTTCAGAACTGGCCGAGATGACCGACGAGCAGTGGTCGAAGGTGCTCGACGTCACCCTCAACGGCACGATGCGCTGCACTCGTGAGGCACTGAAGCGGATGCGGAGCCGAGGTACGGGCGGCGCCATCGTGAACAACGCGAGCGTCATCGGCTGGCGGGCGCAGGTCGGCCAGGCGCACTACGCAGCCGCCAAGGCCGGCGTGATGGCACTGACCCGCACGGCGGCGGTCGAGGCGGCGTCGTTCGGCGTACGCGTCAACGCGGTCGCTCCTTCGCTCGCAATGCACGAGAACCTCGCGAAGGTCACCAGCGACGAGCTGCTGGCCGAGCTCACCTCTCGCGAGGCGTTCGGTCGCGCTGCGGAGCCGTGGGAGATCGCGAACATCATCGTGTTCCTTGCGAGCGACTACGCGTCGTACCTCACAGGCGAGGTCATCTCCGCCAGCAGCCAGCACCCCTAGGTCGGGCTGAGCGGGGCTCGTCCCTAGATCCCGCCAAGGATCGCGCGGCGCCGCCCGTCGTACTCCTCGCGGGTGATGTGACCCTGGTTCAGTAGCTCGTTCAGCGTCGTCAGCCGGGCGGCCTGAGCCTCGGTGACCATCGGCTCGGCCGCCGCGGGCGCCGCGGGCGGCGCGGCAGCGGGAGCTTGCGGCATAGCCGAAGCGGGCTGACCGAAGGTATTCGGGGGCAGAGCGGCGGGTCGGGCCGCCGGAGGAGCCGCGCTTCGTCCATCGGGGTAGTACGCCGTGGCGGTCGCCTGCGTCACAGGGACGCCCGACACGGTTGGCGGCGTCTGCGACAGCTGGCGGTCGCGCCGACGCGGCAGCACCCATTGCCAGATGACGATTCCGACGATGCCGACTACGCAGACGATGACGATCGCGAGCCCGACGTCGTGCGTGGTGCTGCTGCCGGTTCCGTCGTCGAGGTTGCCCCCGCCTGTCGGGTACGTCACCGTCCAGCTGCCGTTGGGCTCCTGGGTGCACAACGGAAGCGCGCCGTCTTTCTCGACGAAGCACTGCGGTGGCGGGCTGATCTGTGGCGCGGGCGTTGTCGCGGCAGCCGCAATGCCGATGGTGCTGCAGGTCAGAAGCAGCGTGAGCACGCCCGCGGTGGTCGCGCGGCGGCCGAGGCGCATAGGGCCCGCCGATATCTGACGACCCGTCAGATACGCTGCCCGGCGTGAGTGAAGAGCGTTCATATCGCCTCTACATCGGCGGCGAATGGGTCGAGCCTGAGTCCGGTTATTACGACGTGATCAACCCGGCGACCGAGGAGGTCGTTGGTCGGGCTCCTGAGGCAAGCCGTCAGCAGGTCTACGACGCGGCGGCCGCAGCGAAGGCGGCCCTTCCGGCCTGGTCGGCGACGACACCCGCGGAGCGCTCGGAGATCCTCGGCCGTGTTGCCGAGGTCATCGGCAGGCATGCGGACGAGTACGCCGAGATTGCGCAGGCCGAGACTGGTGCCACGTCGGCAACGGTGAAGGCGCTGCAGATCAACGTCGCCATGCAGCGGTTTCGCCGCTACCAACAGGGGGCGCTGGAGTCCAACCAGATCCCGCTGCCGCCGACGGTCAGCGAGAGCACGCCACTGTCGAAGGGCGGGCTGACCGGTGCGCTGGTCATCCGCCAGCCGGTCGGTGTCGTCACCTGCATCACGTCGTACAACAACCCGTGGGCGAACCCGTCCGGCAAGATCGCTCCGGCGCTCGCGATGGGCAACACGCTCGTTGTGAAGCCGGCGCCGCAGGACCCGCTGTCGGTCGTCCTGATGACCGAGGCACTCGCCGAAGCAGGCGTGCCGGCAGGTGTCGTCAACCTGATCAATGGCCAGGTGATCGAGGTCGGCGAGGCGAGCGTGGACTCACCCGACGTCGACATGGTCTCGTTCACCGGCAGTACCCAGGTCGGGCGCGCGATCGGGTCCGCCGCGGGCGGGCAGATGAAGCGCGTGCTGATGGAGCTGGGCGGCAAGGGTGCCGCGATCGTCTTCGACGACGCGAATCTGCAGGCCGCGATCGGTGCGATCGGTACGACGTTCTCCTTCTACTCCGGCCAGATCTGCACTGCTCCGACGCGGGTCTACGTCGAGCGGTCCGTCTATGACCAGGTCGTCGAGGGCCTGAAGGCCTACGCGACCGCGCTCAAGGTCGGCGACCCGACTGCGCCTGACAGCGTTGTCGGCCCGGTCATTTCCGCAGCGCACCGTGATCGCATCGAGGCATACGTCGCGAAGGGCAAAGCCGAGGGCGCGACGTTGCTCGCCGGGGGCGAGCGGCCCGACATCGACAAGGGCTTCTACGTTGCTCCGACGCTGTTCGCCGACTGCCGCAACGACATGACGATCGTCCGTGAGGAGATCTTCGGACCGGTGGTCGCGGTCATGCCGTTCGACACCGAGGAGGAGGCGATCGCACTCGCGAACGACTCCGACTTCGGACTGATCAACTACGTCTGGACCGGCGACATCTCCCGGGGCTACCGGGTCGCGCGCCAGCTACAGGCCGGCACGGTCGACCTCAACACCGTCACTCAGCAGATGGAGGCGCCGTTTGGTGGCTTCAAGCAGAGTGGTGTGGGGCGTGACCGCGGGTCGTTCGGTCTGCACGCCTACAGCGAGATGCAAGCAATCGTCTGGCCCGGCTGAGAGGGATTCCCATGCGTGGCGTCGTGTTCGACGGTAAGGACTACCAGGTCGTCGACGACCTGTCGGTGAAGGACCCGGGGCCGGGTGAGGTCGCCGTGCGGATCCACGCTGCCGGGCTGTGCCACAGCGACATGTCCGTCATCAACGGCACGATCCCGTTCCCGACGCCGGTGGTGCTGGGTCATGAGGGCGCTGGCGTTGTCGAGGCTGTCGGCTCTTCGGTGAAGACCGTCAAGGAAGGCGACCACGTCGTCCTGTCCACGCTCGGCAACTGCGGCGCCTGCCAGTTCTGCGACGCAGGGAAGCCAACGATGTGTCGCTCGACGTTCGGTGAGCGGCCGCAGCCGTTCACCTGGCGGGGTGAGCCGGCGTACGCCTTCGCCAATGCCTCGGTGTTCTCGGAGCGCACGGTCGTCAAGGCCAACCAGTGCGTACCGATCCCCAAGGACGTGCCGCTCGAGGCCGCGTCGCTCGTTGGGTGCGGCGTGCTGACCGGGGTTGGCGCTGTCCTGCAGCGCGCCCGGGTGCCAGAGGGCGCGAGCGCACTGGTGATCGGGGTCGGCGGCATCGGCCTCAACGTGATCCAGGGCCTGGCGCTGGCTGGTGCGTCGACGATCATCGCGGTCGACACGAACCCTTTGAAGAAGGAGATCGCGACGACCTTCGGCGCGACGCACTTCCTCGACAGTGTCGAGGCCGTGAAGGATGTCGCACCGGCCGGCGTCGACTTCGCCTTCGAGTGCGTCGGTCACGTGAAGCTGATCCGCGCCTCCATCGAGTCACTCGATTGGGGCGGCACGGCGGTCATGCTCGGCGTACCGGGCTTCGCCGACGAGGCATCCTTCAACGTGTCGTCGATGTACCTCGACAAGGGCATCCTCGGCTGCCGTTATGGCTCGTCGCAGCCGCAGCGTGACATCCGCCGCTACGTGGAGCTCTACCAGCAGGGTCGGCTCAAGCTCGACGAGCTGGTCTCGGCGAAGTATCCGCTCGCTGACATGGAAAAGGCTGTCCACGCGATGGAGGCCGGCGAGCTTGCTGCTCGCGGCGTCCTCCAGATCGCCTAGTACGCACCGCCGCGCATGCCTCTCGACATTGCGGCGCTCGTCGCTCCGGCGCACACCGCGGTCGTGACGAGTGAGTGTCAGAACAGCGTGCTCGGCGTCGAGGCGCTGCTTCCTGACCTGGCCGCTGCTGCGGCCGCGACCGTGATTCCCAACGGTGCTCGGGTATGCGTCGCCGCTCGCGAGGCGGGCGCGTCCGTCGTGCACTGCGTCGCCGGGCGACGCTCCGATGACCAGGGCTCGAACCGCAATGCTCGGCTGTTCACGGGCTTGCTCGGACGGTCGGTGCCGAACGTCCTCGGCACGACAGCGACCTGGGTCATCGAGGAGTTCGGCGTCGTCGACAGCGACCTGATCCTGTCGCGGATCCATGGGCTGAACCCGATGTCCGGAACCGATCTCGAGCCGGTGCTTCGCAACCTCGGCGTCACGACCATCGTGGTGGTTGGCGTATCGGTGAACGTCGCGATCCCAAACCTCGTCATGGAGGCGGTCAACCGCGGCTTTCAGGTGGTCGTCGTACGCGACGCGGTTACCGGCGTACCGCCGTCGTACGCCGAGGCCGTGATCGAACACACGCTGTCCTACCTCGCCACGATCGTGACCGCGGACGAGCTCGTCGCCTACTGGGGTTAGGCGAGCCAGTCGAGGATCTTCTGGTTGATCTCGGTGGGCTTCTCGAGGTGCAGGAAGTGGCCGACGCCGTCGAGGATGTCGACGCGCGAATCCGATGACAGGTTCTGCTCCGTGCCCGCGACGCCCTCGACGCCGAACGCGCCGTCTTCGGTGCCGTGCAGATAAAGAGTGGGCTGGCTCGGCGAGCCGTCGCCTCCGCCCACCGTGAACATCGCGCGGTAGTAGCCGATCGCGGCCAGCAGGTTCGCGGGATCGCGCAGCGAGTCCTTGACGTGCGGAAGATCGAGGGAGCCGTCGTACGACGGAGACCAGTCGGCCCACAGCTTCTCGATGAAGACCAGGTCGTCGGCGCCGACGACGATCTCGGCCAGCGGCGTCTGGAACAACATGATGTAGAAGCTGCGTTTGAGCTGCTCGTATCGCATGAACGCAGCGGTGGCGAGCCCCGGTGGCGGCACCGCGAGCGTCACGAGCCGGCGCCAGTTGTCGGGCTTGTCCGCGGCGGCGTTGTAGGTCGCCAGTGCACCCCAGTCGTGTCCGATCAGGACGGCGTCGTTGCCACCGCCGAGAGCGTCGTGCAGTGCGTTCACGTCGGAGGCGAGGGCCGCAGCCGAGTAGTCACCGTCGGCTGGCACCGTCGTCGGCGCGTAACCGCGGGTCCACGGCGCGACTGCCCGGTAGCCCGCGTTGGCCAACTCCGGCAGCAGGTGCTTCCAGGTGTGTGCGGAGTCAGGAAAGCCATGCACGCACAGCGCGAGTGGACCCTCGGTGCCGCACGTCAGAGCACCGAAGGTCAGGCCGTTCGCCTCGACGGTGGTCTGTCCGATCTGCATGGTCTCTCCGGTTTCTGACGGGTCGTCAGGTGCGTGATCAGAGGAACAGTACGGTAGGCGTGTGGACCTTCGCTTCACCGCCGAGGACGAGGCCTTTCGCCTCGAGGTTCGTACCTGGCTCGAGACCCACCTCGTGGGGGAGTACGCCGAGCTGGGTGACGCGGGCGGGCCCGGCCGGGAGCATGAGGGCTTCGAGGTCAGGCGCTCCTGGGAGCGACTGCTCGGCGAGCACGGCTGGGTCGGACTCGGCTGGCCGGCACCGTACGGTCGCGGCGCCTCGTTGATGCAGCAAGTCATCTTCGCCGAGGAGTACGCAAGGGCCGACGCTCCGCATCGCGTCAACCACATGGGCGAGAACCTGCTTGCACCCACGCTGATCGCCTGCGCTGACGACGAGCAGAAGCGCCGCTTCCTTCCGGCGGTCAAGGACGGCAGCGAGTTGTGGTGCCAGGGCTACTCCGAGCCAGGAGCCGGCTCCGACCTGGCGGGAGTGAAGACGCGCGCGGTGCGTGACGGCGACGAATGGGTCATCACCGGGCAGAAGGTCTGGACGTCGCTCGCGCATCTCGCCGACTGGTGTTTCGTGGTCGCGCGCACCGACCCTGACTCGATGCGTCACGACGGCTTGTCATACCTGCTCGTCCCCATGCACCAGGACGGGATCGAGATCCGGCCGATCATGCAGATCACGGGCACGTCGGAGTTCAACGAGGTCTTCTTCGATGGTGCGCGTACGGCGGCAGCCAACGTCGTCGGAGCACCCGGCGACGGTTGGCGTGTGGCGATGGCGACCTTGGGTTTCGAGCGAGGTGTCGCGACGCTGGCCCAGCAGATCGGGTTCGCCCACGAGCTCGACCAGGTGATCGCTCTCGCCAAGCAGACCGGCGCCGCTGACGATCCGGTGATCCGTGACCGGCTCACCCAGTCGTGGATCGAGCTGCGGGTGATGCGCTACACCGCGCTTCGCACTCTCGCTGTCGAGACGCCCGGTGCGGAAGCCTCGATCTCGAAGCTGCTCTGGGCCCCGTGGCACCAGCGGCTCGGCGAGCTGGCGATGGCGGTGCAGGGCGAGCGAGCGCTCGATCTCGACCCAGCCAGCGGCGAGCTAGACGAGCTCCAGCGACTGTTCCTGTTCAGTCGCTCGGACACCATTTACGGCGGATCCAACGAGATCCAGCGCGACATCATCGCTCGTCGGATGCTCGGTCTCCCTCGCGGATAGGAGCCCACGATGTACGCATGGCTGGTCGGCAGATTCCTTCGTGTTGCCTACGCCCAGGCGGCGGTCGGCAACGCGCGATTGGTCAACCTGCTCGCTGCAGATGACATCGAGTTCACGTTTGCGGGTGAAGGAGTCTTCGGCGGGACCTATCGCGGCAAGGGCGAGCTGAACGCCTGGCTCGACAGGTGGTCCGCGCTCGAGCCCCAGCTCGTCGTGAAGGATGTCGTCGTCAGTGGTCCTCCGTGGGCGATGCGTATCGCGATGCGGTTCAGCGACACGATCGGCGATGACTACGCCAACGAGGGCGTGGAGTACATCGTCTCCCGCGGCTTCAGGGTCCGCAGCATTCGGGTGTTCCTCGACACTCAGGTGGTCGCGGAGTGGGAGGCCCGCCACCCCGAGCTGACAGTGGCCGGCTGAGCATGACGACGTTCATCACGCGGCTCGACGGCGTCGGCGAAGGTCCGCGGCTCGCGGTCAAGGACCTGATCGACATCGACGGCGTGCCGACGACCGCCGGCTGCCGGGCCGTCGAACGCACCGCAAAGCCAGCCGCCAAGGACGCAGCCTGCATGGCCGGAGCGCGGGCGGCTGGCGCTCGCATCGTCGGGAAGACAAACCTGCACGAGCTCGCTGCGCTGCCCCTCGGCATCAACCCCTGGTTCGGTACGCCGACGAACCCGGTCGATGCCGACCTCGTGCCCGGTGGCTCGTCGAGTGGGTCAGCGACGGCCGTCGCCGAAGACGAGGCGGACATCGCCTACGGATCCGATACCGGGGGCTCGGTGCGAATCCCCGCCGCCTGCTGCGGCATCGCGGGCCTGAAGACAACTCATGGTCGAATCTCGCTCGACGGTGTCTGGCCGCTCGCGCCCAGCTTCGACACCATCGGTCCGATGGCGCGCGACGTCGCCGGTCTGGTTGCCGGCATGCAGCTACTCGAGCCCGGTTTCAACGCGGCTGCTGGGCCGGCGACCTCCATCGGAAGGATCCGCACCGACGGTGATCCGGTGATCGAAGCGGCGGTGGACGCCGCGTTGCAAGCGGCCGGATTCGAGGTTGTCGAGCTTGCGTGGGACGACCTCGAGCCAGCCGCAGATGCCTGGCTGACGATCTATGTGCAGGAGATCTGGGACAACAACCATGCGCTGATCGCGGCACACCCGGAGGAGGTTGGTGCCGACGTCGCCGAGATCGTGGCGTTCGGCAACGGTGCGGATTCAGACGGTGCGCGAGCCGGTCTGGACCAATGGCGTAAGTCCTTCGATCGGGTATTCGACGGAGTTCAGCTGCTGGCCTTGCCGACGATGCCGATCTTCCCGCCGCGGATCGACTCGGTGACGTCGACCTCGCTGCTCCCGATCGTGATGGAGATGACCAAGCACATGACTGTGTTCAACGGCGCCGGGTCACCGTGCACCGCCCAGCCGATCCGGGCGTTGGGTTCTCGGCTGCCGGCCAGCCTGCAGCTGGTCGGACCGCTCAACTCTGAAGCGCTGCTGCTCTCGACTGCTCAGCTCGTGGAGTCGGCCCTCTAGCGGGTCTTCACCCGGGCGGCGCCCCGAACATGCGTACGAGTTGTCCGCGAACTCGACGGATCGCGCCGTTGGGCAATGCCATCACGATCATTGGGCCAATCACACCCGCGACTGCCGCCCATACGACTCCTAACAGCAGAGCCCACCAGAAGTAGAAGTGGAAGCGAATGGCACCACCAGGGATGCTCGGCTGCTCCGCCAATCCACCGATGACGAAGATCGCGTCGTCAGCACAGGTGCGAGGATCGGCAGTCTGTATCCGTTCCTTCGCCCCTCGATCGGCGTGGCTGAGTAGAGATGGGCGATCCCCGCGGCCGTTAGCCACATCGCGGCCGTCGCGACAGGAACCAACCAGTAGAGGCCGTTTTGGTCAGTGAAGCGGGTGAGCCCGATCTTGTGGCTGTGGGCGAGAAATGCAACCCGAAGAGGTATGCCCATTCCCCAGGACAACATCCACATGGCGTTGTTGAGGCCGAATGCCAGCAGACTGTCGAGCTCACCTTTGCGACCGGACGTGTTGTCTGAGATCAACCCGAGCTGAGACATCGTCGATAGGTGCTGCGGATCGGCGAGGATCTGGATGAGTGCGTAGATCGTGCTCGCCACGAAGCTCACGAGGATCAACGCGACGATGCCGATGGCAGGGCCGAGAAGGCGGGCCCGCCAGAGTGCGGCTCGGCCAGTCATCGCTTCACCAAATCCGAAGAAGAACGTGATGACCAGAGCCAGCATGGTCATGCACGCACCGAAGAAGACGCTGTAAGGACCTCGCACCCGGACGTAGTCGGTGGCACTGGTCGAATGTCCGCCGCGAGCCGCGATGCTCACCGCAATCAGAAGGAGCACGACGACAAGCAGGAGGCGAACCGCCTGGAGCAGGAAGCTGGCTGCCGTCGTTGGTGACCGCTTGAGGCGCCGGGTGAAGACGATGGCCATCGTCGAGAAGCCTGCGGCGCTGGCAAGCAACGGTGTCACCGAGAGCCCGATGACTGAGCTACCGGAGTTCGCGATCGGATTGTCGTTCGACGCGATCTTTACGGCGCCGCCAACCATCAACATGACGAGCGCGAGCATCTGGTGGATGAAGCCACCGGCGTGGACATGCGGCGTCGGATCGATGCCGGCGATTGCGGCTGCGAACGCAAGCATCACCACTAGTCCGCTGAGCGCCGCGATGAGAGCCCCGACCCAGTCACCCACAACCAGCTTCTCCGGGTCGAAGCGCCACTCGCGCTTAGGTGCGGCTGCGCTCGTTGCTTGTTCCCAGGATTGGGTCGCGATCGGCGCCGACACCGGGGCTGGCTCGGTTGGCCGGGTTTCCGCAGCTGTGGCCGAAGCTGGCGTGGCCATGTTGAGTCCGCACGCCTGACAAAAGCGTGCTCCCGGGGTGTTCACGGTGCCACAGCCAGGACAGGTCATCGTGCCCCCGGTCGTTCGCGAGTTGATCGCCGATCTGCCAGCGAGGCTCCCACGCCGGTCAAGCGATTGGAAGGCTAGAAGACCTGTTCCATGAGCCAGTCGCGGCGGGCGACGAGGATCTCCTCCGACGCCTTCGCCGACTCCGGACCCGGGACAGCCTTACGTAGCTGACCGTGCACGATCGCCGGGGTGAGCTTCTGACGTGACGCGAGCTTGCGGACCATGTCGTTGATCTCCTTGCGGAGTCCCGCGACCGACTGCCACGACGTATCCCGAGGTACGCCGAACAGCTCGTCCTGCGTTGCTCGTCGGCGGTGCGCCTCATCGCGGCGGGCCAGCAAGGATGCGGTCTGCTCGGCGGTGAGCAGCCCGGGCAGGCCGAGATAGTCCTGGTCGTCGTCGCTATGCGGGGCGGTCGAGGCGAGGACGGCACGACCGCCCTCGAGCACGTGCGCAAACTCGGCGTCGGAGTCCAGCGCCTCCCAGGTGTCCGACATCCCGATCCGATCCTCGTCCGCGACGAGCGGGTCGAGGTCGTGGGCATCATCCTCGGAGGCCCGCGGCGGCATGACGCTGTTCCGCGCCACCTCCATCTCGGCTGCGAGCGCCAGCAGCGGTCGCACCGCAGGTAGGAACACGGTCGCCGCCTCGCCCGGCCGCCGCGACCGCACGACGCGACCGACTGCTTGCGCGAAGAACAGCGGCGTCCGATAGCTCGTCATCCATGCCAGACAAGCCGCGCGAGGGATATCGACGCCTTCGCTGATCATCCGCACGCAGACCGCAAAGCGGTCGTCGGAGTTGGTGAACCGCTCGAGTCGCTTGCTGGCCTTCGGGTCTCCGGACACGATCAGCGCGGGCTTGTGACCGGTGATCCGCGTGACGATATCGGCGTACGCCTTTGCGTCGTCCTGGTCGCTGGCCAGCACGATCGCTGCCGCGTCCGGCATCGACGTCGCACGCAGGTGAGTGATCCGCTCATCCATCGCCGCGATGACGTGCGGGACCCACTTGCCGGTGGGGTTCAGCGCGGTCTTCCATGCGCGAGCCTCGACGCTCTGCGTCGATGTCTCCGACAGGGATGCGGCGATCACGTCTCCGGCGGAGTTCTTCCAGCGAGAGACTCCGGTGTACGCCGCGAACACCACGGGCCGGACGACGCCCTCACGCAGTGCCTCGGCATAGCCGTACGTGTAGTCGGCGATGCTGCACAGCGCGCCTTCGCTATCCGTCTCGTAGCGAACGAACGGAATCCGCTCGTCGGCCCGCGTGCGAAACGGTGTCCCGGTCAGCGCGAGGCGCCGCGTCGCCGTGTCGAATGCGAGCATCGTTGCCTCGCCCCACGAGAGACCGTCTCCCGCGTGGTGGATCTCATCGAGGATCACCAGGCTGCGCTTGGCACGGGTGCGTGCCTCGTGGATCGCCGGCCGGGCCGCGACCTGGGCGTACGTCGTGACATAGCCGTGCATGTCGGTGCGCACGGCGCCGGCGTCGTTCCCGAGCGTCGGGTCGAGTCGCATCCCGATCCGGTCTGCGGCGTACGCCCACTGCGTGCGCAGGTGGTCCGTCGGAGCGACGACGACGACTCGATCGATCGCGCGCCGGCTCATCAGGTCGCTGGCCAATGTGAGGGCAAACGTGGTCTTGCCGGCCCCAGGTGTCGCGGTGACGAGGAAGTCAGTCGGTCCGGCCTCGCGGTAGCGAGCCAGTGCCTCTGCCTGCCACGAGCGCAGCCGCACTTGCGGCCGGTCGATGGAGATCGTCCGGTCAGTCATCCGCTGCGCTCAGCCCGCGGTGTCGTAGCCGGACGGCGGGCTCTGGCAGGTGATCGCCGGACCGGTGCCAGCGCGTTTGATGAGGGCGCCGTCGGCCGAGGCGGGCCATGGGCCGGGATCACCCGAGGCGATCGGCTGGTGGGTCAGTAGGTAGGGGCCGTTCCAGCTGTCACCGGTGTCGCTGTCATCGAACGTGAAGGCAGCGAACCCCTCGCCTCGCGACTCCGCCTCAGCGATGAAGTTGTTGAGGTACAGCCCGTGTTGGTAGACCTTGATCGGCGACTCGACGGTCCGCCCGAACGACTTGCCGGGACCTTCGTAGACTTGCTCGCCCTCGGGGAAGCCGACCTCGTCGTAGACCACAGGGCGCGACAGTCGCGCGTGGGTGTAGAGGTCTGAGTCGAACGTCGACAGTCGCGGCGCGATCGTGCTGCACAGCTCCGGTGCCCGGTTCACGCAGATCGCCGTCGTCTTCTGCTTGGCGGTCTTGTTGGCGGGCGTGCGGTCCTGACAGTCATATGGGTGCAACACATCGACCAGCTGGTTCGACGCGGCGATGTCCGACGGCAGGTTGGCGTAGGTCTCGGGCTGTGCCGCCCAGCCATTCGCGTCGAGGAACACCAGGCTCGACGGCGCTGCCTTGTGGATCACCTGGAACATCCGGTCCATGCCGACGTCGGAGTAGCTGATGTCGGCCTTCATCGTCAGGTTCTTCGTCCAGCCGTCGTCGAGGTCGGATTGGCTACAGGTCGACGTCACCGGCTTGGCGGCGGTCGCGCCGGTCGCGCATACCTCGGGCTCGTTCCATGGTGAGAAGCCGACGAGCGGGTTCGACGCGAACTCCTTCGCGATCACCTGCCAGAACGCGATCGCATCCTGTCCCGGCATCGGCGCGAGCCCGCTTGTGTTCGGGCCGCCGCTCAGCTTGCACGCGGGGTTCGACGTGTAGAGCAGGATCTCGACGTACATCCCTGCTGATGTCAGGGCATTGACGCTGTTGGTCACGTCCTGGCGATAGCCGGGCGCGGGATAGCTGCGGTCGTAGTCCTCGCGACAGGTCTGGTCGTAGATGTCCGACGACAGTGCGAGTCGGACGAAGTTGATGCCCCACGCCTCGAGGGTGTTGACCGCGCCCGCGTCCGGGAAGCCCTTGACGTTGTACGACGGCTGACCCTCGAGCCAGCCCGGACCGTCGAACATCACGCCTTGGAAGAGGACAGGTGCGCCGCCCTGACCCTTGTCGATGATCTTGCGGCCCGACACCGCGAGCGGGCCGACCAGCCGGCCGATGCAGTAACCGTGCGACAGCCGCTTGCAGGACGATCGCGCGGCAGCCGATCCGCTGCTCGGCACCAGCGCGACCAGCAGCCCGCTGAGAACGACGAGCGCGGCGGCGATTCGCATCCGTCGCGGCGACGACGCAGGCGCGAGGCGGGTCATTGAGGCAGCGTCCAGGTGTCGTAACCGGTCGGCGGGTCCTGACAGGTGAGCTGGTTGCCGGTCCCCGCCTCGTACAGCACCGTGCCGTCGGGCGACGGGTGCCACGGCCCGGCGTCACCGGGTGAGACCGGCCGCTTGACCAGCAGATACGGCCCGTTCCAGGGGTCGCCGTTGTCGGCGTCGTTAAACGTGAAGACGGCGAAGCCGTCGCCACGGGCCTGCGCCTGCGCGATGAAGTTGTAGAGGTACAGCCCGCGCTGGACGAGGTTGACCGGGTAGTAGCCGGCGGTCCCGTTCACGGTGCCCGGTGCGTAGTAGGCCTGCTCGCCTTCGGGAAAGCCAATCTCGTCGAACACAACCGGGCGCGAGAGGCGCTGGCCTGAGGTTCGGTCGCTGTCGGAGTTGACCACGCGCTGCTGGATGGTGCTGCATGCCTCAGGGTTCTCGTCGCGGCAGGCCGCGAGCGAGTCGGCGCCCGCCTTCGACTTGTCCTGACAGTCGTACGGATGCATCGCGTAGACCAGCTGCTTGGAGCGCGCCATCACCTTCGGCATGTCCTGGTACGTCGCGGTCTCCGAGGCCCACCCATTGGCGTCCAGGAAGATCAGGCTCTTCGGTGCTCCTCGGTGGATCAGCCGGTACATCTCGCGCATGCCGAGGTCGACGTAGGAGATCGACTTCGTCTTCACGAGCAGGCTGTTCGCCCAGCCTGCTTCGAGGTTGGCCGCTGAGCAGGCCGAGATGGTGCCGACCGGCTTGGCGGTCTCCGGGCTGGTCGCACAGATCTCCGGCTCGTTCCACGGCTCGAAGCCGACCAGGGGGTTGCCGCCGAAGGCGGCGGAGACCTCCTGCCAGAACTCGCCGGCGTCTTGACCGGGCAGCGGCACGTCGCCGCTCACACTCGGCCCGGGCAGCTTGCAATCGGGGTTGGACGTGTAGAGGTCGAGTACGACGTAGATCCCCGCTTCGGTCAGCGTGGTGACCGTGCGCTTGACGTCGTTCTGGTAGCCCGGCGCCGGGTAGCTCGCGAGGTAGTTCTCGTTGCACTTCTGGTCCCAGGCGTCCGAGGACAGCGTGAGCCTGACGAAGTTGACGCCCCATGCCTCGAGGGTGTTGATCGCGCCCGCGTCCGGGAAGCCGAGCGAGTTGTAGTCGGACTGGCCGGCCAGCCAGCCCGGGCCTTCGAACATCGCGCCCTGGAGCAGGACGGGAACGTCGGACTGTCCCTGGTCGATGATCGTGCGGCCCGACACCGCAAGTGGCCCCACCAGCGGCCCCGCGCAGCGCCCTGCGATGAGGCGAGTGCAATGCGTCGTGACCTTCAGCGCCGACGCTGAGCGGGGGATCGAGACGAGCGCCGTCGTCAGGGCGGCGACAACGAGAACCGCAACCGACAGGCGTGTGGCCCTCAGTCGCTCCGACGGGATCCGGGTTGCCGTCATACGAACATCTATTCAACATCAGGACGTTCCCGACCTTTGGTGCCGATCGTCCGAATCGCGCCGTGAGCCGCCTGGGATGATGGGTGCACTGTGGCGATCATCAGCGACGACGGCGCTTCGCGGAGCGGGCGACTTGTTCACGTCGAGCAGGTGTGGGGCACCGCGGTGTCCCTGCATCTGCTCGGATCCGATGACGATGCACTAGCGGCGACGCGGGACGAGATCGTCGAACTTCTTCATCACGTCGATGACGTCTTCAGCGCCTATCGCGACGATTCGCTCCTGATGCAGTGGCAGCGCAAGGAAGCGACGGCGAGTCCAGAGCTGCAGGACGTGCTCGCTCTTGCAGGCACCGTGTCGGTCCTCACCCACGGGGCGTACGACGTGCGGTGGAACGGCGAGCCCGATCCCACGGGGGTCGTGAAGGGCTGGGCGGTCGATCGCGCTGTTGATATCGCCGCCCGTAACGGTGTGATCAATCTCGTCATCAATGCCGACGGCGACCTCAGCACTCGGGGTGCCTCGGCGTCAGGCCTGCCGTGGCAGATCGGCATCTCGGATCCAGCTGATCGCACCCAGACGATCCTCACCGCCGTCGGCAATGAGCTGAATGTCGCGACCTCGGGTCCGGGTGAGCTCGGCGAGCACATCAAGTGCCGGTCACAGCGGACCGCTGTCTCGGCAACCGTTCTCGGACCGAACCTCGCTGTCGCCGACGGCATCGCGACCGCCGCAATCGCCGCGGGTGCGGCCGCGCCGAAGATTCTCGACGAGCTCGACGAGTCGGGATGGCTCAGTCAGGTAGTCGGCATCGACGGCTCGGTATGGCGTTCGCCGAAGCTCGCACAGCTCATGGGCGGCTAGCGCGCGGTGAGGTCAGTGGCTGTCTTCTGCGGATCTAACGCCGGTGCCGATCCGGCATTCGAAGCTGCCGCAGTCGCGTTAGGTGAGGCTCTTGCTCGCCGAGGTCTGCGATTGGTCTACGGCGGTGGGTGTGTCGGGCTCATGGGCGTGGTCGCCGATGCGGCGATTAATGCTGGCGGGCAAGTCCTCGGCGTGATCACCCACGCGCTGGAAGCGAAGGAAGTGGCACACCGCGGTCTCACCGAGTTGTTGGTCGTGGAATCGATGCACGAGCGCAAGGCCGCGATGGCCGATGCCAGTGACTGCTTCATCATGCTTCCTGGCGGGTTCGGGACGCTCGATGAGTTCTTTGAGGCGGTGACCTGGACGCAGCTCGGGATACATGCCAAGCCCTGCGGCATCCTCGATGTGAACCAATACTTCGAACCGCTGCGTGTCTTTCTCGACCACGCGGTGGACCAGCGGCTCATCCGGGTCGAGCATCGCGCGTTGATCGTCGACGAGACCGATCCCGAGGCGCTCTTGGACAGGCTCGCGGCATGGCGCCCGGAGCACCTTGATAAGTGGCTCGACCGCAGCCGACATCCCCGAGCCCAACGATAAGTGTCTTATCCGGCGCGTGTTTTAGGCCATCAACGTAGGGCTCGGCGGACTTCGATCAGCTTCGCGACGAGGTCGCGAGGGAGTGCCTGGTCGGTCGGGAAGTGCAGCGAGCCGGTTGTGTACTCGAACGACGCGAGGTCGTCGGCGAGTGCCTTGAAGACCGAGCCACTGTGCGGCAGGTACGCCAAGTGGTTCTTGAACGCCGCGAAGCCTGCCACGACCTTGCCGTCGATCCGGTACGCCGGCAGGCGGTAGGAGATGCACTCCTCGGCGTCCGGCAACAGCTCGAGGATCGTCCGACGTACCTGTTCGAGCGTCGACCGCTTCGGCTCGTCAAGTCCCGCGAGGTACTCGTCGACCTCCTCGCAGAGCATCAGCTGCGCGCTCCGCGAAGGTTGAAGATGTAGGTGTCGCCGCTGCCGTTGCACTTGGTGCCGTACGTCGCGTCGACGGTGAGCAGGTAGCTCTGAGCGGCAGCCACCGGAATGTGGAATCTCACGAGCCAGGTAGCTGCGCTGCCGCCCTCGTGAACGATCGTGGTGCCGAGGTGGGTCGTCCTGCCGTCCGCCAGTCCGTTGTTCGAAATGGGCGAAGCAGTCAGCGTTGCCCGCGCGGGGTGCTGGTTCGATCCGAGCGTGATGCGCCCGAGGTGCGTTCCCGGCTCGACCAGGTACGGGAGCGGAATGCCAGGGCCAGACGGCTCACTGACCGTGCCGTGGCAATCGCTCGATTCCGAGAGAGCTTCGACGTTTCCCGACTCGCCCGTTCCGTAACCCGCGATGTACAGGGTTGGGTTCAGTGTGGGATCCGCGGACGCACCTGCCGGCGAGACACCCGTTAAATAGGTCGCGGCAACGGCGAGCATGGCAAGTACCGCGCCCCGGGCGTGCATCGGCGCTAGCCCAGCCGCTCGATGATGGTGACGTTGGCCTGGCCGCCGCCCTCGCACATCGTCTGCAGGCCGTAGCGGCCACCGGTGCGCTCGAGCTCGTGCAGCAGGGTCGTCATCAGACGGGCGCCCGTCGCGCCGAGCGGGTGGCCGAGCGCGATCGCGCCGCCGTTGACGTTGACCTTGGCGAGGTCGGCGCCGGTCTCCTTCTGCCACGCCAGCACGACCGGGGCGAACGCCTCGTTGATCTCGACCAGGTCGATGTCGTCGAGTGACATCCCGGTCTTCTCGAGTGCGTACGCCGTCGCGTTGATCGGGGCGGTGAGCATGTAGATCGGGTCCGCACCACGCACCGAGAGGTGATGGATCCGTGCCCGCGGGGTGAGGTTGTGTTCCTTGAGTGCGCGCTCGGAGACGACGAGCAGTGCGGCCGCGCCGTCGGAGATCTGCGAGGAGACAGCGGCGGTGATGCGGCCGCCCTCGGACAGCGGCTTGAGCGACGCCATCTTCTCGAGCGTGGAATCGCGGCGCGGGCCCTCGTCGGTGGTCACGCCGTCGTACGGCGAGATCTCCTTGGTGAACCGGCCCTCGTCGATCGCCTTGATCGCACGCTGGTGCGACTCGTATGCGAAGTGCTCCATGTCCTCGCGGCTGATGCTCCACTTCTTGGCGATCAGCTCTGCGCCGTTGAACTGCGTGACGGGCTGGTCGCCGTAGCGCTTGACCCAGCCGGCGGAGCCGGAGAACGGGTTCGGGTCTTCGAAGCCGACGTGCTTCGCGGCCTGGAACGCGGCACCGATCGGGATCATCGACATGTTCTGTACGCCGCCGGCGATGACGACGTCCTGGGTGCCGCTCATCACGCCCTGGGCGGCGAAGTGCACGGCCTGCTGCGACGAGCCGCACTGCCGGTCGATCGTCGTACCCGGGACCTCCTCGGGGAGGCCGGCTGCCAGCCAGCAGGTGCGGGCGATATCCCCGGCCTGCGGCCCGATCGTGTCGAGGCAGCCGAAGACCACGTCCTCGACGGCCGACGGGTCGATGCCCGAGCGGTCGACAAGCGCATTGAGAACGTGCGCGCCGAGATCGGCGGTGTGAACGCCGGACAAGCCGCCGTTCCGCTTCCCGACCGGCGTACGGATGGCATCGACGATGTAGGCCTCAGGCATGGGCCAAAGATATCTGACCGCGAGAGGTTTCTGACGGGTCGTCAGATAACCTCCAGCGCGTGGATTTGACCGAGCCGGCCGAGCTTGCGGCATTCCGCTCCGAGGCCCGCAAGTGGCTCGCCGAGCACGTCCCCAGGACGCCGCTCCCATCGCTCGACACCGCCGAGGGATTTGCTGCCCACCGCGAGTGGGAGCGCACGATGAACGATGCCCGCTGGGCGGTCGTGACCTGGCCGGCGAAGTACGGCGGGCGCGACGCGGGGCTGCTCGAGTGGCTTGTATTCGAGGAGGAGTACTGGGCCGCGGGCGCGCCGGTGCGCGTCAGTCAGAACGGCATTTTCCTGCTTGCGCCGACGATCTTCGAGTACGGGACCGATGCGCAGAAGGACCGCTTCCTCGGTCCGATGGCATGTGCCGACGAGGTATGGGCACAGGGCTGGTCCGAGCCGGGAGCCGGTAGTGACCTCGCGTCGCTTCGCTCCCGCGCCGACAAGGTCGACGGCGGCTGGAAGCTCAACGGACAGAAGACCTGGTCCACGCGAGCAGCCTTCGCCGACTGGACGTTCGGGCTGTTCCGCTCGGATCCGGCGTCCGAGCGCCATCGCGGACTCACCTATTACCTATTGCCGCTGTCAGCCGACGGCGTGACGGTCCGGCCGATCCGTCAGCTCGACGGCGAGCCAGGCTTCGCCGAGGTGTTCTTCGACGAGGTGTTCGTCCCAGATGAGCACGTGCTCGGTGGCGTCGGCGAGGGCTGGAAGGTCGCGATGTCGACCACCGCCTCCGAGCGCGGGCTGACACTGCGCTCGCCGGGGCGCTTCATGGCCAGCGCCGATCGCCTCGTCGATCTGTACGCCGTCACCACGCAGTCCGACCCAGCGGCGGCGGCCGCTGCGCGCGACGATGTCGCCCAGGCCTGGATGGACGCCGACGCCTACCGGCTCTACGTCTTGGGCACCGCGCTGAAGGCGCTCGAGGGCAAGCCGATCGGCGCCGAGTCCAGCGCCAACAAGCTGTTCTGGTCGGTTCTCGACGTCGAGATCCACGAGACGGCGCTGGCGATGCTCGGCGAGCGGGCGACGCTGGACACTGACTCCGTCGCCGGGCCATGGCTCGACGGCTACGAGTTCTCGCTCGCCGGTCCGATCTACGCCGGCACCAACGAGGTGCAGCGCAACGTCGTCGCCGAGCGAGTCCTTGGACTGCCGCGATGAGGATCGCGCCAGACGAAGACGCACTGGAGTTCGCTGCCGGTGTTCGTGAGCTCCTCGCTGACCTTGCCGGTCCGGCACCTCTGCGGGTCGCGTGGGACGACGCCGACGGCCGCATCCGCGGCGTCTGGAAGCGGTTGGCCGAAACCGGAGTGCTCGGCCTAACCGTCCCTGAGGAGTACGGCGGGTCCGGCGCGGATCTGACTTCGTTGTTGCCGGTTTTGGTCGAGGTCGGTCGCGCTGCGCTGCCCGAGCCGGTGGTCGAGACCGTCGTCGGGGCCAGGATGCTGGCGCACGCCGGTGGACCGATCGCGGAGGACTGGCTGCCGAAGGTCGTCGCCGGCGATGCGGTGATCGCGACCCGGCTCGGACCGGGCGACCTGGTCAGCGCCGCGCCGTGGGCGGACCTGTTGATCGTCGTCGATGGCGCTGGTCTGCACTGCGCGGTCGAGAGCGGAGACCTCGAGCTGATTGCAGCGGAGTCAGTGGACCGTGGCGTCCGCCTCGCAACCATCACGCCGCCGCACGGCAAGGGCGTCGTGCTCGGTGGCACCGATGCCGATGCCGCCTTCAACTTCGCGTCGGTTGCCGTCGCCGCCCAGCTCACCGGACTCGCCGAGGCGATGCTCGACACGAGTGTCCGCTACGCCAACACCCGAGAGCAGTTCGGCGTACCTATCGGATCCTTCCAGGCGATCAAGCACCAGCTCGCCGATGTCTTCGTCGCGAACTCGTTCGCGGCGCCGGTCGTCGCCCGCGCTGCGTGGTCGGTTGCGCAGGACAGTCCGAGCATGACGCGGGACGCATCACACGCGAAGTACGCCGCGACAGTCGCGGCCCAACGAGCCGCGCGGACCGCGCTGCAAGTGCATGCCGGCATTGGCTACACCTTCGAGCACGACCTGCACATGTGGATGAAACGAACCTGGACCCTGTCGAGCCTCTGGGGAACAGCCGCGTGGCACAAGGAGCGAGTAGCGCAATCGTTACTCGCACCGTCGAGCCCTACGCAAGTGGCCTAAATGGCCGCGAGTTACGCAACCTACGTTGGGCTCGGCGGGAAGGAGGAGCAATGACAGCGCCACTGGCGGGGATGCGGGTGATCGAGTGCTCGATGCTCGGGCCGGCCGCGATCACGAGTGCGCTGGTCGATCTTGGTGCTCAGGTGATCAAGGTCGAGCCGGCGGCCGGCGACTACATCCGGGCGATGACGTGGCCGATCGTCGAGGGCGTCTCGCTGATGCACCTGCACCTTAACCGCGGTAAGAAGAGCATCACGCTCGACCTGCGCAGCGATGAGGGCAAGGCGGTCTTCCGTGACCTGACGAAGGACGCCGACATCGTGGTTGAGGCGATGCGTCCCGGTGCGCTCGAGCGGCTCGGCATCG
>DATAVE010000061.1:0-33082 GCA_036267875.1 Mycobacteriales bacterium | reverse complement strand
GCGCCGGCCAGCACCTGAGATTCCAGGCGCGCGTCGGCGCCAAGGCCGGAGTGACGGCAGGCTTCTCGAACCGGGTCGGCGTCACCGTCCGGTAGTCCCCACAAGCGCAACAATCGGCCGGGCTCCGCCTTGATGGCGGGCCCGGCCGATTTGCGTCCTGACAAGGGAAATCTGTGCTCAACCGGCCAGCACACCGTTACGTCCGCGATAATGGAGTTCTGCCGTTCCTCGCGGAGCGACTGGAGTCCTGCCGCTCCTCGCGGAGCGGGTATGAGCTGACAAGTGAAGGAGCACGCGAATGGCTGCCATGAAGCCGCGGACGGGCGATGGTCCGCTCGAGGTGACCAAGGAGGGGCGCGACATCCTGATGCGCGTGCCTCTCGAGGGTGGCGGCCGCCTGGTCGTGGCGATGACGCCTGACGAGGCCGCTGCGCTGGGTGACGCGCTGAAGACCGCCGTCGCTTAGTTGTCGGGACACTAGTGGCCTTCGTGCCCGCGATCTCGGCTGTCCGCGGGACGCTGCTCGGCGCTGGCGCGGTACTTGCCATTCCGACCGCACCGCGGCCGCGCGGCTTACCCGAGCTCGGCGCTGGTAGCGAGGCGCTCGACGCCCTGGGTGTCGATGCAGCCGCATTCCTGAAGGCGGAGCACGCGACAGGAAAGGCCGGCGAGGTCGTCTCGATCCCGCTGCGCCGCGATGGTGTCGACGCGGTGCTGCTCGTCGGTTGCGGCGACGGCACGCCCGCCGATCTTCGACGGGCTGGCGCGGCGATCGCGCGTCGCGCGTCTGGCTCGAAGTCACTCGCCACGACGCTGGCTGCTGGTCGTGATGCGCACGCCATCCGTGCGCTCGCTGAGGGCATCGGGCTTGCGTCGTACCGGTTCAGTGTCGCGGCGGACCCCAAGCCGCCTACCTTGCGGCGCGTCAAGCTCGTCGTCACCTCACCCGCGGACTGCAAGCGCGCCCTCGCCGAGGCCGCTGCCGTGATCGAGGCGGTTCATCTCGCCCGTGACCTGGCGAACCAGCCTTCGCTGGAGAAGTCCCCGGAGTGGCTCGCGGGGCGCGCGAGCGAGCTCTGTGAGGCCGCTGGAGTGGCAGTCCGGGTCCGGACGGAGGCAGACCTTGCGGCGGAAGGCTTTGGCGGCGTGCTTGCCGTTGGGCAGGGTTCCGCTCGCCCGCCGCGGCTGTTCGAGGCCAGCTGGGCCCCTCCCGGCGCGACTCGTCACGTCGTGCTCGTCGGCAAGGGCATCACGTTCGACAGCGGTGGCCTGTCACTCAAGCCACCCGACGGCATGCCGTCGATGAAGACCGACATGGCCGGCGGAGCCGCCGTCATCGCCACGATGACCGCCCTCGCGGCACTCGATGTCACCGTCAAGGTGACCGCGCTGGTCCCGATGGCCGAGAACATGCCGAGCGCCGATGCGATGCGACCCGGCGACGTGATCCGCCACTACGGCGGTACGACGAGCGAGGTGCTCAACACCGACGCCGAGGGCCGACTGGTGCTCGCCGACGCGCTTGCCTACGCCGCGGCCGAGCTTGCGCCCGACGTGATCGTGGACATCGCGACGCTGACCGGCGCGGCGTACCTCGGTCTCGGCAAGCGGCACGCGGCGTTCTATGCGACGACCGACGAGCTGCGCGACGAGCTGGTTGGCGCCGCCGGGATCGCGGGCGAGCGCGTCTGGTCGATGCCGCTCGTCGAGGACTACCGCGACAGTCTCGAGTCGCCGATCGCCGACCTGCGCAACATCGGCGAGCCTGCCAAGCACTACAGCGGCGGGTCGATCACGGCTGCGCTGTTTCTGCGCGAGTTTGTCGGCCGCTTCGCTTGGGCGCACTTCGATGTCGCCGGTCCGGCGCGTTCCGATGGTGAGGAGCATGAGGTCACCAAGGGAGCGACAGGCTTCGGGGTCCGGACCTTCCTGCGCTGGCTAGAGGGCCTGTCAGAAGCCGCTTGAGCGTTTCCTGCGCTCCCATGCTGGGAGAATGATCCTGTGGCTGCCCGTGGCGTGCTCGGCATGGTCCTCGCAGGCGGCGAAGGGAAGCGGCTGTGGCCGCTGACGGCTGACCGCGCGAAGCCGGCGGTGCCCTTCGGCGGCATCTACCGGCTGATCGACCTGGTGCTGTCGAACCTCGTCAACTCTGACCTGCTGCGCATCGTCGTGCTGACGCAGTACAAGTCGCACTCGCTGAACCGCCACATCTCGATGAACTGGCGAATGTCGTCGATGCTCGGCACCTACGTCACGCCCGTTCCCGCCCAGCAGCGGCTTGGTCCGCGCTGGTTCGCGGGATCGGCCGACGCGATCTATCAGTCGCTGAACCTGATCTACGACGAGCAGCCGGCGTACGTCGTCGTCTTCGGTGCCGACCACGTCTACCGAATGGACGCCCGCCAGATGGTCGAGGCGCATATCGCCTCTGGTGCCGGGGTAACTGTCGCCGGGCTTCGGGTGCCGCGCGACCAGGCGTCAGCGTTCGGCATCATCCAGACTGCCGACGGGCGCAAGGTCGACGCATTCCTGGAGAAGCCGACCGATCCGCCCGGCCTTCCGGACGACCCGGACATGACGCTCGCGTCGATGGGCAACTACGTCTTCGACACCCGGCTCCTCGTGGACGCGGTGAAGCGAGATGCGTTCGACGAGCGCTCGAATCACGACCTCGGTGGCGACGTGATCCCGGCGCTCGTGGATTCTGGCGACGTCGGCGTCTATGACTTCGCGTCCAACGTGATCCCTGGCGCGACGGAGCGAGACGCCGGCTACTGGCGTGACGTGGGAAGCATCGAGACCTATCACGACGCCCACATGGATCTGGTGTCCGCGCGGCCGGCCTTCAATCTCTGGAACTACCAGTGGCCGATCCTCACCGCGACGCCGCCGATGCCACCGGCCAAGTTCGTCTACGACGAGCCGGGCCGCATCGGCAGCGCGATCGAGTCGCTCGTTTCGCCAGGCTGTGTCGTCTCAGGTGCGCGGGTCCGTCGCTCGGTCCTGTCGCCGAAGGTCGACATTCACACCGGGTCCGAGGTCAACGAGTGCGTCCTGCTGGACGGCGTGGATGTCGGTCGCGGCGCGGTGTTGAACCGGGCGATCATCGACAAGGGCGTCGTCGTGCCGCCGGGCGTGACGATCGGCGTGGACCACGGCGCAGATCGGGCACGGGGATTCTTCGTCAGCGACAGCGGCATCGTGGTGATTGGCAAAGGCCAAACGATCCCACCCGCCTGACGCCAGCAATGTGACATTGCCTGCGGAAAAGCAGCCTCGCGATGCCCGATTGCGGGGGCAATGTCACATTGCCCGCTACGGAGCCGCGCCTTCTTCGGCGGGGTGTTGGCTTTCTGGGTCGGCGCGGAGGATCGCGGCGAGTAGACCGTCGCCGCTCGGGATGAGGGTGGGAATCAGCCGCTCGTCGTCACGGACTCGTCGCAGCAGTTCGCGTACGGCGACGGTTCCGGCTTCGCGGTTGCTCTCGTCGGCAACGCGACCGTGCCAGAGCGCGTTGTCGAAGGCGAGGATGCCGCCCGGCCGTAGCAGCCGGATCGCCTCGTCGAGGTACGTCGGGTACTCCTCCTTGGCGGCGTCCGCGAAGACCATGTCGTAGGCGCCGTCGGAGAGCCGGGGGAGCACCTCGAGGGCGTTGCCGGCGATCAGCCGGAACCGTGAAAGGTGGAACCCGGCATCGAGAAATGTCTGCTTCGCCACCCGCTGGTGCTCGGCTTCGGCGTCGATCGAGGTCAGCAGCCCGTCAGGCACCATGCCGCGCAGCAGCCAGGTCCCGGAGACGCCCGCACCCGTGCCGATCTCGACGATCGCGCGAGCGTTGATGCTCGCGGCCAGGAAGCGCAGCACCGCACCGCCGCCCGCCCCGATCGGTACGGCGCCCAGATTCTGGCCCTTTGGGCGTGCTGTGGCGATCGGGTCGTCCTCGAAAAGCCAGGCCTCGCTGTGGCGCCAGTTGTCCAGCGCGATCTCGGCCTCGCTACGTTCAGGCACGGCGTCAGCGTAGCCACGACCGGCCGGTTAGCGGCGTACCTGACAATGGATGCATGACTGAGCGCGACGGCTGGCCGCCTCCCCAGCTGCCAACACAGCCGCCCACCGCACCGCCACCGGCGCAGTGGTGGTCGACTCCGCCAACCGCCGTGCCTCCCTCGTCCCGGCCGCAACGGCAACGGGTTGCCGGGGTCAGCGTGGTTGTCGCCTCGCTGATCGCCGTCGTCGCTGCAGTGCTCGGCGGAGCCGTCGGCGGGCTGATCGTCCACGGGCACAACGGCACTAGTGGATCGGTGCGCACCGTCACCCTCGGCGCGACCAGCGCTCCTGACATCAGCAGCAGCGGCGGCGGTTCGGTCGCGGCTGTCGCTCGGCGCATCTTGCCGAGCGTTGTGTCGATCCAGGTGAAGTCGGGCAACAGCGGGGACACCGGCTCGGGGATCGTGCTCAGCAAGAGCGGCTACATCATGACCAACAACCACGTCATCGCAGCGGCTGCCGCCGGCGGCACGCTGTCGGTGATTCTGCCGAACAAGGATCGCGTCCCGGCCAAGGTCGTCGGACACCCTGACACCGTCGACGACATTGCGATCGTCAAGGTCTCCGGCGTACCCGACCTGATTCCCGTCGCCCTCGGCAACTCCGACGACCTCGCGGTTGGCGACACCGTCGTTGCTGTGGGATCGCCGCTCGGGCTTGCCGGCACGGTCACGAGCGGCATCATCAGCGCGCTGAACCGGCCGGTCGAGGCGGGCGGCGAGCAGGGGATTCCCGACGACGTCATCGACGCGATCCAGACCGACGCTGCCATCAACCCCGGCAACTCCGGCGGTCCGCTGGTCGACATCGAGGGTCGGGTGATCGGCGTGAACTCCGCGATTGCCTCTCTGTCGTCGGAGGGCATCTCCGGGCAGCAGACCGGCAGCATCGGGCTCGGGTTCGCAATCCCGATCAACGAGGCGAAGCGGATAGCCGAGCAGATCATCACCATGGGTTACGCGACCCACGCGATCATCGGCGTGCAGCTCAACGCCGCCTATACCGGCGACGGCGCCGAGATCGGCTCGGGCTCGGGTTCGAGCGCGGTGACGGCTGGTGGGCCGGCAGCGAAGGCAGGACTGGAGTCGGGCGACATCATCGTGGACGTCGACGGCGAGCGGATCACGACAGCCGATGAGCTGATCGTGGCCATCCGCAGCCGGGTGCCCGGCGATCACATCACGGTGACCTATCTGCGCGGCGGTCATCGCCACGAGGCCTCCGTCGTACTCGGCTCGAGCCGCAGCACGTAAGCGCGTAATCTCGAAGCATGCTCGGGAACCTCGGTTGGGAAGAGGTACTCGTCCTTGCCATCCTCGGGCTGGTCATCTTCGGCCCGGATCGGCTGCCCAAAGCCGCCGCCGATGCCGCGCGGATGCTGCGCGAGTTGCGGGCAATGGCGCGAGGGGCGGCGAGCGACCTCAAGGCCGAGCTCGGTCCCGAGCTAGCCGATCTCGACCTGCGAGGCCTGCACCCGCGCCGATTCGTCGAGGACGTGTTTCGTGACGACGACGAGCCCGCTGTCGGCACTCAGCACCGCCGAACGACAGTGGCACTAGGGACGGGCGAGCGCCCACCGTACGACGACGACGCGACCTAAACCGGGGTAAGCGTCAGCGGTCGGCCGGCGAGTCCACGCTTCTTGCCGGCAAGCGTCGTCGCTATCGCGACGAACGCCTTGGCTGCGGCGGAGTCCGGCGCGCTGATCACGACCGGCGTACCGGCGTCGCCGGCCACCCGAACCGCGGGCTCGATCGGGACCGAGCCGAGGAGTGGCACAGGGGCGCCGACGAGTGCGGTGAGGGTGTCGGCGACTGCCTGTCCGCCGCCTGAACCGAAGAGGTCCATCAGCTCGCCGCAGTGCGGGCAGGCGAAGCCGGCCATGTTCTCGATGACGCCGGTAAGGCGCTGCCGCGTCTGCATCGCAACGGATCCGGCCCGCTCGGCGACCTCATGAGCCGCGAGCTGCGGGGTTGTGACGACGATGACCTCACTGCCCGGGAGCAGCTGGGCGGTCGAGATCGCGATGTCTCCGGTGCCGGGCGGCAGGTCGAGCAGCAAGATGTCGAGGTCGCCCCAGAAGACGTCCGCGAGCAGCTGCTCGAGCGCGCGGTGCAGCATCGGACCGCGCCAGGCAATCGGGCGGTTGCCCTCGACGAACATGCCTGGTGAGACCACCCGAACGCCGTGCGCCTCGGGCGGCACGATCATCCCGTCGACGATCGCGGGCGGTGTGGTCATGCCGAACATCCGTGGCATCGAGTGTCCGTAGACGTCGGCGTCGACGATGCCGACGGTGTGGCCCTGTGCCGCCATCGCGACGGCGAGATTGGCGGTCGTCGAGGACTTGCCGACTCCACCCTTGCCGCTGGCGATCGCGTAGACCTGGGTGAGGGATCCGGCCTGGGCGAAGCTGATCTCCTTCTGCGGACGGCCGCCCTGCAAGGTGGATCGCAGTTGCTGGCGCTGTTCCTCGCTCATCACGTCGAGCAGCACTCGCACGCTGGTCACGCCCGGCACCTTCGTGACTGCGTTGGTGACGTCGTTGGTGATCCGGTCTCGTAGCGGGCATCCGGCGGTCGTCAGGAGGATCTTGACCTCGACCGTGCCGTCCAGCGCGACCGCGACGTCATCGACCATGCCGAGCTCGGTGATCGGACGGTGGATCTCAGGATCCTGGACTGTCGCCAGCGCCGTGGTGATCGCTTCGACGCTCGGCAAAGTGGCTTCGCTCATCGTGCGTCCAGGCTACGTGTCGTCGGGCTCATCCTTGTCGGATGAGAGCTCTTCGAGCAACCGCTGCAGCTCGCCGCGGATGTAGTCGCGGGTGGCGACCTCGCCCAGTGAGAGCCGGATCGCCGCAATCTCCCGGGTGAGGTACTCGGTGTCGTTGACCGCTCGCTCTGAAAGGGCGCGGTCCGACTCGTACTGCACTCGGTCGCGGTCGGCCTGTCGGTTCTGCGCGAGCAGGATCAGGGGAGCGGCGTAGGACGCCTGAAGTGAGAGCAACAGGGTGAGCAGCGTGAACTTGTTGCTGTACTGGTCGAATCGCAAGCTGCTCGGAACAACGACGTTGTAGATGACCCAGAGCGCGATGAACAGCGACATGTAGCCGATGAAGCGCCAGGTGCCGAGGAAGCGGGCTACCCGTTCGGAGATTCGCCCCATCGAGTCCGCGTTGTAACGCGGGAAGGCGATCCCGCGGCGCGTGTCCTGCGGCTGGTCGAGCCGAGGCTGGCGCCGGTCCTCACGCGCCACGGGACGCCCCGGCCTCACTGTTAGGTCGCTCGCGCCAGTCCGGGGGCAACAGGTGGTCGAGCACGTCATCGACGGTGACTGCGCCGATCAGATGGTCGGCATCGTCGACGATCGGGATCGCGACCAGGTTGTACGTCGCGAGGTGCGCGGTTACCTCTTGCAGCGAGCAGTCCGGGCCGAGTGGGTCGATTTGCGTGTCGACCACACCGGACACCAGCGTCGACGGCGGCTCGCGCAGCAGCCGCTGGATGTGCGCGGTGCCGACGTACTTGCCCGTCGGGGTCTCGGTCGGTGGCCGGCATACGTAGACCTGGGCCGCGAGCGCTGGGCTGATCTGGGGGTCACGCACCCGGGCCAACGCCTCCGCGACGGTGGCGTCGGGCGAGAGGATCACCGGCTCGCTGGTCATCATGCCGCCGGCCGAGTTGTCGGCGTAGGTGAGCAGCCGGCGTACCGAGCCCGCTTCGTCAGGCTGCATCAGGCCGAGCAGCCGCTCGGCCTCGTCCGACGGCAGCTCGCTGAGCAGGTCAGCGGCGTCGTCCGGCCCCATCGCCTCGAGGACGTCGGCGGCTCGCTCGCCTTCGAGCTTGGCAAGGATCTCGACCTGGTCGTCCTCGGGAAGCTCCTCGAGGACATCGGCAAGGCGTTCGTCGTCGAGTGCCGCAACCACCTCGCTGCGTCGCTTCTCCGAAAGCTCGTGGAGTACGTGTGCGAGGTCGGGCGCCGAGAGCTGATCGAAGGCCGCGAGCAGATTGGCTGCGCCCTGGTTGTCCTCGTGCACAGCGAAGCCGGTGACTGCCTCCCAGTCCAGGGTGCGCAGCGGCCCGCGCCGACGGAAGCTCGATCCGCCGGAACGGACGGCGACCCGGGTGAGGAACCAGTCGCGAGTTCGGCTCTGTTCCATCGCAACGTCGACCACGGTCACCGAGCTGTTGTCCTCGACGAGGGTCACCTGGCGGTCGAGCAGCTCGGTGATGGCAAGCGTCTCGCCAGTGCGCCGCTCGAAGTGCCGCAGGTTGATCCGGCCACGCACCACGACGGCGTCTGCGTCGATGCTGGTGACCTGTCCCATGGGGACGAACACCCGACGGCGCGGCTGCACCTCGACGACGAGCCCGAGGACCCGTGGGGGCGCGGCGGTGCCGCGCATCGCGACCACCGCGTCGCGGACGCGTCCGACCTGGTCGGCTTTGGGGTCGAGGACCGTGAGATCGGCGAGCCGCGCGAGGAAGACGCGCGTCGTCGTACCCGTGGCCATGATCGCGAGGTTACCGCTCGAGGTGCCTCCGATCGGGGACCTCGCGAGCTCGCCCGACACCTCTGACTAAGGTTCAGGCGCATGAGCGTGATGGACCGTTTCTCGTTGAATGGCAAGGTCGCGATCGTGACGGGAGCCTCGTCGGGGCTGGGCGTCGCATTCGCGAAGGCGCTGGCAGAGGCCGGCGCCGATGTCGCCATCGGTGCGCGTCGCATCGAGCGGCTTGCGGAGACCAGTGCCCTGGTCGAGGCTGCCGGCCGCCGATGCATCTCGGTTGCTACGGACGTCACCAAGCCCGAGGACTGCGAGGCGCTGGTCGCCGCAGCCGTGTCCGAGTTCGGTGGCATCGACATTCTGGTCAACAACGCCGGAGTAGGTACGGCGGTGCCGAGCACCCGGGAGACCCCGGAAGAGTTTCGCGCGGTCATCGACATCAACCTCAACGGCTGCTACTGGATGGCGCAGTCCTTCGTTCGTGCCTCGTCCCGTGGCGGCTCGATCATCAACATCGGCAGCATCCTCGGCCTCACCACTGCTGGCCTGCCGCAGGCGGCGTACTCGGCCTCGAAGGCGGCGTTGGTCGGGTTGACGAGAGACCTGGCGCAACAGTGGACCGGACGCAAGGGGATCCGGGTCAACTGCCTCGCGCCCGGGTTCTTTGCCTCGGAGATGAGCGACCAGTACCAGCCCGGCTATCTCGAGTCCGCCATGTCGCGCGTCGTCATGGGGCGCAAGGGTGACCCCGAAGAGCTCGCGGCGACACTCGTATGGCTGGCGTCGGACGCCGCGGGCTATGTGACCGGCCAGACGATCGCGGTCGATGGCGGGGTAACGATTACCTGATCGGCTCTGGTTAGCCTGCCGCTATGACTGATCCTGACCCGCTCGACCGGCTGGGCAACGTCGTCCGCGGCGGCGCCCGGCGCCTGGACCTGTCCGGCTTCCGGAGCTTCATCCTGCGCGGCAACGTCGTCGACCTGGCGGTGGGCATCGTCATCGGCACGGCGTTCACCGCGATCGTCAAGTCGCTCGTCAACGACTTCGTGACGCCGTTGGTCGGAATCCCACTCGGGAAGGCAACTGACTTCTCGCAGCGGTACTGGAAGATCGGGGGCTCGAAGTTCCTTTATGGCGACTTCGTGAACTCGCTGCTGGCCTTCGTCCTGGTCGCGTTCGTCGTCTACTACTTCGTCGTACGTCCGGTGAACCACCTGATGGATCGGTTCAAGACGAGTACGGAGACCGAGACGCCGACGAAGACCTGCCCTGAGTGCCGTAGCTCGATTCCCGTCGAAGCGACGCGTTGTGCGTTCTGCACGGTCGTCCAACCGACGTCGGTCTAGCGAACACCCATCGTCACGAGCGCCTCGGCCAGGCCGGGCGACAGCTCGAGCTCTGCGAGTGCCGAGAGCTCGAACCAGCCGACGTCTGCGGCGTCGTCGCCGGCTAGCAGCTCGCCCGAGCTGACAGTCGCGGCGAAGTCGTGGACCAGGTAGCCGAGAACCGGCACGGTCGCGAGCAGCTCGCCGATCCGAACAACCAGCCCGGTCTCCTCTGCGACCTCGCGCCGCGCGGCCTCCGCGGGCGACTCACCGCTCTCGACCCGCCCGCCGGGGAGCGTCCAGGTGCCCGTTGCGGGTGGCTGGCCGCGGCGGACGAGCAGCAGCCGTCCGGCGTCGTCGCGGACCACGGCGCCTGCGCAGACGACCGGCTCATCGGGTTGGCTCACCGAATCCGAGGGAGGCACGGTATTGACGATCTCCCATCTCGGTGAGGACCGTGCAAGGGTGCATCCCGCTCCGACTTGCCCGCGCTGCGGCGACGAGGTGCGAGCGCCTGGCCTGTGGTCGAGCGCATGGCAGTGTGCGCGGCATGGCTCAGTCGCGCCGTACACCGTCTTGCACCACACCGGGCCGGACGCGATGGAGCACATCGTCGCGCGCGCGACGGTCCCGGTGTGGCTCGCCACTGGCCTGCCGTCGGGATGGGTGTGCAGCGGGTTCGCCTACGCCGGCGACGAGCGCACCGGTGCCCGTGCGACGGTCACTGCGATGTCGGGACCGAGTCCGCTGGGCGGTCCGGCCGATCTGCTGGTGATCGCCGAGGAGCCTGGTATCGGGCTGGGCGCTCGTCACGGTGGCCTCAGTGAGCCCGACCCGGGCGAAGGGTTCGGGCGCGGCACTGCCGACGCGAAGATCTTCGTCGACTCCCATCCCACAGCGCTGTGGAGCGTGCCGGTCGGTCCGGAGCTGGCAGGCTTCCTCGGCGAGGCGCAGGCGCAGTGGCTGTGGCTGCTGGTATGGCCGGCGGCCGCGGGCGTCCTGATGTACGACGAGATCCACCTCACCGATCTCCGCGATCACACCGGGACTCGCGAAGTGGGCTTCGGCTCGATCTCCCCGCGACTGTCACAGCTACCCGCCAAACTGGGGGCGTGAGCGAACAAACCGCACTCGACCTGGTCGTGCCCGCGCGCCTGTTCGCCGCGACGCCGTCGAGGCTCGCGAGCTGGCTGGACTGCCCGCGGCGCTATCGCTTCAGCTACATCGAGCGGCCGACTCCGCCGAAAGGCGCCCCGTGGGCGCACAACTCACTTGGCGCTGCGGTCCACGGGGCGCTGGCCGCCTGGTGGGCCTTGCCGCTCGACGCTCGTACGACCGACGCCGCACGGCGACTGGTTCACGAGAAGTGGGAGCCGCTGGGCTTCCGCGACGATGCCCAGGCCGATGCCTGGCGCGCGCGGGCGGCCGACATGGTCGAGGGATACGTCGCGACGCTCGACCCGGCTGACGAGCCGATCGGTGTCGAGCGCACGGTGGCGATGAAGACGGCCCGGCTCGCGCTGTCCGGTCGGATCGACCGACTCGATCGCCGTGATGACGAGCTGGTGGTCGTCGACTACAAGACCGGCCGCCACGTGCTGAGCACCGATGACGCGCGCGGCTCGCTCGCGTTGGCGATCTACGCGGCTGCCGCGTCGCGGACGATGCGGCTGCCGTGCCGCACGGTCGAGCTGCATCACTTGCCGACTGGCGCCGTCGTGGTCTGGGAGCACACCGAGGATTCGCTCGCTCGCCAGCTCGGACGCGCGGAGGACATCGGCATCGAGCTTTCAGATGCGCATGAAGCATCGAATGCGGCCGGGGACGACGCGGTCGCCCGGGAGACGATCTTCCCGCCACGCACCGGGCCGCAGTGCGGTTGGTGTGACTTCCTCAGTCACTGCGCGGAGGGTCAGCAGACGGCCCCGCAGCGGGTGCGTTCCTGGGCCGGTCTCGCCGAGGACATCACCTCGACGGTCGACGACCTGATCGACTAGGTCGCCGACTAGTCCGTCGATTTCCAGAAGGTCTCGAGGGTCTCGATCACCAGGTCCGGTACGTCGACGTTCGGCGAGTGTCCGGCGCCCGCGAGCGTGACGAACGGTGCGCCGAGTCTCGCGGCCATCTCCTGCTGCGCCGCGGGTGGCCAGGCGTCGTCGTTCTCGCCGCAGGCGACCAGGACGCTGACTCCGGTTGCCGCGAGTTCGTCGACCAGATCGGGGGCATTGACCAGCGCTTCGCCCATGCCGAGCAAGGCCGAAGCAGGGGATGCCAGGAAGCGATGCTCGATGAACTCCGCGACCTCGGGGGACAGTCCGGCGGTTGACGTCGCGCTCAGTGCTGCCCAGACGTGGGCCACGCCGCCGTCGCCCAACATCGGCCGCATCACCTCGACGAGGTCGGCACGACCTCCGCCGAGCGCACCTGGCCCTGAACCCAGCAGGGTGAGCGAGCGAACCGGTGCTCCGGACAGGACGGCCTGCCGGCAGACCAGTCCGCCGAAGGAGTGGCCGACCAGGTGGAGCGGCGTGCTGGCAGCGCAGAGCAAGCTCGCGACGTCGCCGGCGAGGGCGTCGATCGTGTAAGCCGAGACGTCCTCCGGCCCACCCGAGTCGCACTGGCCGCGGAGGTCGATGGCGGTCGCCGTACGGCCGCTACGCGCCAGCGGCGGCATGAGGTGCCAGAAGTCCTCCTTGCTGCCGGTGTAGCCGGGCACCAGGAGCACTCCGGGACGCGGATCGACCTCGGCGGGGGGTTTCGCGACAAGCGCTGCCAACTCCCCGGAGCTCGCCGGTATCCGGACGGCGGAGACCAGGGCATCGGGCTGCAGATGTTTCGGCACGCTCATCCCAGTGCGGCGGATCTGGCGGATTCAGGCACGCGGTGACCGTACCGGTAGCCTGTTGGGCACTCCGCAGAGGTGCGTCGCCCCCTTCGAGCACTGGCAGGACAACGTGACGAACTGTCGTACCTACGCCGTCGCCAACCAAAAGGGTGGCGTGGCGAAGACGACGACGGTCGCTTCGGTCGCGGCGGCGCTCTTCGAGCTCGACCAGCGGGTCCTCGTGGTCGACCTCGATCCGCAGGCCTGCCTGACCTTCTCGCTCGGACTCGATCCGGAGTCCCTCGAGCTGTCGATCCACGACGTGCTGCTCGGGCGGGTGTCCGCACGGATGGTCCTGCAGCGCACAGCAGAAGGAGTCGATGTGCTGCCCGCGACGATCGACCTTGCGGGCTGTGAGGCGCAGCTGCTGACCAGGACCGGTCGCGAGCACGTGCTGCGCATGGCGCTCGACGACCTGCGAGGGTCCTACGACGTCATTCTCTTCGACTGCGCTCCGACCCTCGGCGTGCTGACGATCAATGCCCTGACGGCGGCGGACTCGGTCATCGTCCCTCTGCAGTGCGAGACGCTGTCACACCGCGGAGTCGGCCAGCTGCTCGACACCGTCAACGACGTACAGCGGCTGACCAATCCTTCGCTCACGGTCATGGGCGTCCTGCCGACCATGTACGACGGAAGGACGACGCACGCCAAGGCCGTCCTCGCGGACATCTCGTCGCGCTACGGGCTCGCGGTCCTGGAGCCGCCGATTCCCCGGTCGGTGCGGTTTGCCGAAGCGCCTGCGGCGGGCAAGACGATCATGCAGGCAGGCCGAAAGACGCCAGGTGCAATCGCCTATCGAGCGCTGGCTCGGCGGCTGGCCGGGCTGCCGCCCGAGGCGATTCAAACGATCGACCTCGTCGAGGTCGTGCCGTCAGGATCGGAGTCCGCATGACCAGCTTCGACCGCGTGCGCCCTCGCACTCCTGACGCGTCGTCGCCGGCCTCGACTCCGGCTGCCATCGATTCGGAAGGCAAGCGGGCGCTGTTCACTTCGGCGGCTGACGTGGCGCGTCCCGGCGTTGGGTCTGCGCTGGTCGAGTGCTCGCGCTGCGACGCCCGCACCGTGCTCGGTCCGATCCAGGCGCTGCGGGCGACGTTGCCGTCGCTGCACCTCGCGTTACGTCTTGGGCATGGCGACGACGTGAAGACGGTGGGGATCAGCGATCGCGACTATCCGTCGTACCTGAAATGCCCGTCGTGCAGCCGCCCCAGCTGGGTCAGATTCACCTGGCAGGTCTAGCGGTCTACAGCTGAGCGACGAGCTCGTCGAGCGGCACGTTGGGCACGACGACGTCGGTAACGCCCATGACCTCACCGCACTCGACGCAGCGAACCGCAACGACGAGCCACCGAGCGGTGCCGTCCTCGGTGTGGATGCCGTAGACGACCTCGGCGATCGACTGGCTGCAAGCCGGACACTGCCAGGCCTTGGGATAGGTCCAGTGGTCGGCGGAATCGAGCAGCTCGTGGATGTGACCGCCTGCGATGCATCGCAGGCGTGCGAGGCCCTCCTCGGCATCAGCCTCGACGTAGAACCAGGACGCCGGCTCGTCTGCGTGCAGCGGATGGGCGCAGATCGCGACCATCGTGTCCGTCACGGTCGGGCAACCGGACAGGTGTCTCACCCAGTCGACGAGATCGTCGATCGTCTCGCCCGTGAGCCGCGGGCCGACCGTGCGTAACGCCACGGATGTCCCCCTCCGCATTCGGTGACAGCTGTCAGGACTTTCTCAGACGTCTGTTGACGCGGAGTCTGTCGACCCCGCAGACGCCGGGCTTGATCCGCCGTCAGGGCGACCACCGCCACCCCGGGAACGCCGCCGGCGGCGCTTGGGGGCTGCGCCATCGGCGCCACCCGCGGCATCCGACGGACGGGTTGGGCTGGCCGGCTCGCTCGCCCCGGGTGCCGTCGACCGCGCCCCGTCGGCGGCCGTGTGTGTGGCGTCGGAGGCGGTTGTTCCGCCGCGCGTTCGCTGTCGCTGGCGGGGCGGACCGTCGCTGGTCTTCTTCGCGGCTGACGTGCCTCGGCCGCCTGAGCCACCTGAGTGGCCGCTTGCGTTTCGGGTCCCCTGGCCACCGCGGCCGCCGGCACGATCGCCGTCCCGTTTTGCGGCTGGTCGCCGGGTGCCGGTCTCGCCGAGGTCCTCGATCTCCTCAGCGTCGAGTCCGGCGCGAGTTCGTTCGGATCGGGCCAGCCGGCCCTTCGCCCCGGTCGGAATGCCCAGCTCGGCGTAGAGGGAGGGCGAGTTCGAGTACGTCTCCTCAGGCTCCGGGTGCGAGAGGTTGAGGGCCTTGTTGATCATTCCCCAGCGGTAGCCGTCTTCCCAGTCGACGAACGTCACCGCCGTGCCGGTCTCGCCGGCACGGCCGGTGCGGCCGATCCGGTGGACGTAGGTCTTCTCGTCGTCGGGGCACTCGTAGTTCACGACGTGCGTGACGCCGGTGATGTCGATGCCACGGGCCGCGACATCGGTTGCAACCAGGATGTCGACCTTGCCGTTGCGGAACGCGCGCAGTGCTTGCTCCCGCGCGCCTTGTCCGAGGTCCCCATGCACCGCTGCGGCCGCAAAGCCTCGCTCGGCGAGATCGGCGGAGATCCGGTCGGCCGAGCGCTTCGTCCGGGTGAAGACCATGGCCAGGCCACGACCTTCGGCCTGCATGACCCGGGCGAGTACCTCGGGCTTGTCCAAGTGATGGGCGCGGAAGACGAACTGCGTGGTCAGCGGAACTGTCTGGCTCTCGTCGTCCGATTCAGCGCGGACGTGAGTCGGCTGACGCAGATAGCGGCGGGACAGTGCGACGACCGGTCCCGGCATCGTCGCGGAGAACAGCATCGTCTGGCGGGCTGCGGGCAGCTGCGTGACGATTCGCTCGACATCGGGCAGGAAGCCCAGGTCGAGCATCTCGTCGGCCTCGTCCAGGACCAGCACCCGTACCTCGGACAGGTCGAGGGCGCGCTGGTTGGCGAGGTCGAGCAACCGGCCGGGCGTACCGACGACGACGTCGACGCCCTTCTTGAGGGCCTCGAGCTGTGGCTCATACGACCGCCCGCCGTAGATCACGAGGACGCGGGTGCCGCGCGGGCCACCCGCGAGGTCGATGTCTCGCGCGACCTGGCTCGCCAGCTCGCGGGTCGGTACGACGACGAGCGCCTGCGGCTTGCCGCCGGCATCGCCTGGCGTGACTCGATGCAGGATCGGGATGGTGAAGGCGAGGGTTTTGCCGGTGCCGGTGCGGGCCTGACCGATCAAATCGCTGCCCTTGATGGCTAGCGGGATGGCGAGTGCTTGGATCGGGAACGGCTCGTTGATGCCGTTGCCGGCCAGGGTCGCGACGATGTCGTCGGCGACGCCCAGCTCTGCGAATGTGGTCAAGTTGGAACGGACTCCTGCGTTTGTGCGGAGTTCGTTGAACTCACTTGGTGGGCCCGCGCCCGCGGTGATCGCGGGGGGCCGACACACCACGACGCTCCGCGGGATTCGGATCTTGCGATTGCAAGTGTAGTCGCTGGCCACCCGCGCTCCAGATAGCGCACTAGGGTTCGCCCCGTGGCGGAGTGGACCGATCCCATGAGCGAAGACGACCGCAAACAGGCGGTCGTCGATCTGCTCGCGGTCCTTGCGCTCGCCGAGCTCAGCGCGTTCGAGCGTCTGGCGGCTGACGCGTCGCTCGCTCCGAGCCTGGTCGACAAGGCTGCACTTGGCGCGATGGCCGCGGCGGAGTTCGGTCACTACCAGGTCCTGCATGAGCGGCTGGCCGCTCTTGGCGTCGACTCGACAGTCGCGATGGCGCCGTTCGTCGACCCGCTCAACGCGTTTCATGACTCGACGTCGCCGTCGGACTGGCTCGAAAGCCTGGTGAAGGCGTACGTCGGTGACGGCTTCGCCGCAGACTTCTATCGCGAGATCGCGGAGTTCGCCGACGACGAGACCCAGGCGCTGGTGGGAGACGTGCTCGACGACACCGGACATGCGGAGTTCGCGGTTGCCCACGTCCGCTCCGCGATCGAGGCGGATCCCGCGGTAGCAGGTCGGCTCGCGCTGTGGGCTCGCAGACTTGTCGGCGAGGCGTTGGTCCAGGCGCAGCGGGTTGCGGTCGACCGCGATGCGCTGACCCGGTTGATCGTCGGTGGCGCCGGCGATCCGGCTGCGATCGGTGCGCTGCTCGACCGGCTCACCCAGCGTCACTCCGAGCGAATGGAGTCGCTCGGCTTGTCCTCTTCTTAGAGCGCGCCGAACCCGACCCGTCGCGCATCGCCCTCGGCGATCTCGACGTACGCCAGCTTGTCGAGCGCGACGATGACGCGCCGACCCTTCTCGTCGACGAGGGTGAGCGCAGGGTCTTCGCTGCGCAGCGCCTTCTCGACGGTCTGCTGGATGTCGTCGGCACTCTGCGCGCTCTCGTACGAGATCTCGCGCGGGGCGCCCTTGATGCCGATGCGAACCTCCATGCGGGGCAGGCTAGTTGACGTGAGCCTGACCGCGAGTGAAGAACCGCTACGCCGAGGGTGAACCCACGCGCGGGTAGCCACCGATGCCGCGCCAGGTCAGCGTCTGGATCAGCTCGATCGCCCGCTGCTTCGGGATGCGACCGGCTGAGTCCAGCCACCAGCGAGCGCTGATCTCAGCGGCGCCTGCGAGGCCGCACGAGAGGACTTCCGCGTCCTCTCGGTTGAGGCCGGTGTCTCTCGCGATGGTGTCGGCGATCGCCTCGACGGAGCGCTGCAACGCTCGGTCGACCCGCTCTCGGACCGTCGGTTCGTTGCGGAGGTCGGACTCGAACACCAGTCGAAACGCGCCGCCGGGCTCGGCGACGAAGTCGAAGTACACCTCGACACACCGAAACACCCGGTCGTGGTTGTCAGTCGTGCTCTCGAGCGCGTTGCGGACCTGGCGCTCGAGCGCATCCGCGTGGAGGTCGAGCAGCGCGAGGTACAGCTCGAGCTTGCTCGGGAAGTGTTGATAGAGGACAGGCTTGCTGACCCCGGCGCGCTCGGCGATGTCGTCCATCGCGGCGGCGTGGTAGCCCTGGGCCACGAAGACCTCTTGCGCTGCCCCTAGCAGCTGCTTGCGCCGCGCCGAACGCGGCAGTCGGCGTCCTCGCTCGGCGGTGTCAGGAGATGCAGTCACTGTGTCGCGAAGCGTACCGAGGGTTCGGTGTTCTGCGACGCGACGGCGCCGTGAGCAGCGTCGGAGACTGCGCGAAGCCCCGAGAACGGGGATACTCATGCGGTGGGCGAGCGATCGAGGAGATGTCGGTGAGCATGGACCCGTCGGGAGCGCCTGGGCCGGCGCCTGCCGCATCGGACCCGACCGCGGCGCTGACTGACATCCGCAATCAGCTGCTTCGGCTCGGCCAGCAGATCGCCGAGATGCGCGCTGATCCGGCCGCGTCGGGGGCCGAGGCAGCCAACGGTGTCATCGCCGAGCTTCGCGAGGCGGTCCGCTTCCTCGCTGAACGGCTCGACGGCGTGGCCCGCATGGTTGCCCAGCGCGGTGAGGAGCTCGCCGACACCCGCGGTGCGCTGAGCGCGATCGACGCCCACGTTCGCTCCCAGGCGGAGACGATCGGCGTTCTGACCACCGGCATGCAGGCTTTGCCGTCGTACGGCGAGCGCGTCTCCTCGCTGCAGGACAACATCAACGGGCTGCAGCAGCGGCTTGCGGGCATCGAGGCCGCGTTCGGCCCCCTGGGTCAGCGGCTCGGCAGCATCGAGACCGCCGTGTCGCGTCCCGACTCCGCAGTCAGCGAGCGCCTCGCAGCGCTCGAGGGAATGATCGGCCCGATGTCGCAGCGGCTCGGCCAGTCGCTCACCGAGCACAACGCATCGCTTCAGGCGCTGCACGGCAGGGTCGAGGCCCTCGCGGCAGGGACGCAGGCCGGGATCGAGTCGCTGGCCTCCAGTGGCGCGGTCGCGAGCGGTGGTTCGGTCGACGAGGGCGCTGCCCTCGCGCTCGAACCCAAGTTGGCGTCGCTCGCCTCCGAGCTGGCATCGCTGCGCAGTGAGGTCTCGGCGCTGGCTGCGGCCTCGCCGACTGCTGCCCTCGCCGAGCTCAAGGACCAGATCACAGAGCTCGCCAAGGCCAAGTCTGCTGCTGCACCCGCCGGGAAGTCGGGCGCGGTCGCTAGGGGCGACATCGACGCTGCGGTCGCCGCGGCGGAGACCCGGATCAAGGACCACGTCGACGACGCGATCATCGCGCTGGCGCAGACACTGCTGGGCAAGGCACGCGCCGACGGGACGGGCGCGGTCGCTCCCGTCGATGAGCCGGCCGCTTCACGTGCTCCGGTCGTCAAGGAGCGCGCGGCTGCGCCGCAGCCGACGCCGTCAGCGGACGCCGCACCTTCGGGGGACGCCGAGGACGGGTACGACGACGAGGACGACGACTTCGAGGACGAGGCCGAGGTCGAACACCACGACCCCGTGCCGTCGCCGGCCGATCCGGCCTCGCCACCGATCGTCGCCTGGAGCCCGCCGCCAACGCCGCCTGCTGAGGTCACCGAGGACTCAGGCTTTTACCGGCGTCAGTCCCCGCCAGTCGCCGAGCCGTTCGACCAGGATGCCGACTGGGATGCGCGTGGACGACCCGATGAGGCGTCGGATGACGGGACGGTCGTTCCCGAAGGCCGCCGTCGCTGGTTCTCCTGGTAACAGCGTCACGCCCCCGGTGCGGCCTGGAACAACCGCACTGACCACACGGTTCTTCTGCTGTGCAAGGCTTGATGACCGCCTGATCCACAGCATCCGACAGAGGTGACGTTGTGCCGCTTCCCCCGCTCGTAGCGCCCGCCGCTGAGCTGACGCCGCAGGAGATCCGCCGTTACTCGCGGCACCTGATCATCCCGGACGTCGCGATGGACGGTCAGAAGCGGCTGAAGAACGCCAAGGTGCTCTGCGTCGGCGCGGGTGGCCTCGGCTCCCCGGCGCTGATGTACCTGGCAGCGGCCGGCGTCGGCACGCTGGGCATCATCGACTTCGACGTCGTCGACGAGTCGAACCTGCAGCGCCAGGTGATCCACGGGCAGAGCGATGTCGGCCGGCCGAAGGCGGTCAGCGCGAAGGAGTCGGTCGCCGAGATCAACCCGCTCGTTGCGGTCAACCTGCACGAGGTGCGGCTGGACTCGTCGAACGTGATGGAGATCTTCGCCGAGTACGACCTGATCGTGGACGGGACCGACAACTTCGCGACCCGCTACCTCGTCAACGATGCGTGCGTACTGCTCAACAAGCCTTACGTGTGGGGCTCGATCTACCGGTTCGACGGCCAGGCCTCGGTCTTCTGGTCAGAGCACGGGCCCTGCTACCGCTGCCTCTACCCGGAGCCGCCGCCGCCTGGGATGGTGCCGTCGTGCGCCGAGGGTGGCGTACTCGGCGTGCTGTGCGCGTCGATCGGCTCGATCCAGGTCAACGAGGCGATCAAGGTCCTCACCGGCATCGGTGAGCCACTCGTCGGCCGGTTGATGATCTACGACGCCCTCGAGATGACGTACCGCTCCGTGAAGATCCGCAAGGATCCGGAGTGCCCGCTGTGTGGCAAGAACCCGACGATCACCGAGCTGATCGATTACGAGGCGTTCTGTGGCGTGGTGTCGGACGAGGCGGTCGAGGCTGCTGCCGGCTCGACGATCACCGCGGGTGAGCTCAACGCGATGAAGGAGCGTGGCGACGACATCTACCTGGTCGACGTCCGCGAGCCGGCCGAGTGGGAGATCATCCGGATTCCGGACGCGGTGCTGATCCCCAAGGGCGACCTGCCGTCGAAGCTGGCCGACCTGCCGCAGAACAAGCCGGTCGTCCTCTACTGCAAGTCGGGCGTGCGCTCGGCTGAGGCGCTTGCGCTGCTCAAGGACGCCGGCTTCGCCGACGCCAAGCACGTGCAGGGCGGCGTCACGGCCTGGCAGACCCAGGTGTTGGGCGACGAGCCGCTCTACTAGAGCGCATGGCACATAGGTACTGCCCGGGCTGTACCGATGGCACATGCGTACTGCCCGGGCAGTACGCATGTGCCATTCGCTCTACAAGCTGAGGTGGTCTGCGATGTCGCGGACTGTTTGGGTTAGTGGCCGCCAGGTCAGGCCGGCGTCGACGGCCTTCGAGACGTCGGCGTGCATCATCGGCCAGCCCTGTCGAGGTGAGCTGAGCGGCAGTTCGGCACTTGCCTTGGTCCACGTCACCTCGGGGAGCGCGGCGCCCAAACCGGCGGCGATGCTGTCGAAGACCTGCGCGAACGTCGGAGGCTGCTGTGGCGCGGTCGCCGAGAATGTGTCGGTCACGCCGCGCTCGATGGCGCCGAGCGTGAAGGCCGCGAGGTCGCGCGCGTCGATGCACTGCAGCGGCTGCTCCGGATCGGGCCCGACGAACGGCTGACCGGCGGCGACCTCTCGCACCCAGTGGGTGAAGCGTTCGGTGTTGTCACGCGGACCGACGACATAGCCGGGTCGGACGATGAGCGCGCCACCCGCTGCCTCGGCAGCAGCGAGCTCGCAGCCGACCTTGAGCTCGCCGTACTTTGCGACGTCGTACGCCTCGTCCCAGGCCGGCTGGAGCAGCGGAGCTTCCTCGGTGAAACCACGGTTGGGGACATCTGCGGCGTAGACGCTGATCGTCGAGATCAACGTGTAGTGGCCGGCGCGATCACCGAGTGCTGTCTGCGCATCGCGGACCTGGCCGGGGACGTAGGCGCTGACATCGATGGTCGCGTCGTACGTGCCGTCGGCCAATGCCGTGAGGTCCTTGTCGCGATGGCCGGTCAGGTGGGTCGCGGTCGGGATCGCGTCCGGGTCGCTGCGGCCGCGGTTGAACAGCGTCACATCGTGACCGCGGTCAATCGCCGTCTGCGCCATGTGGCGTCCGACGAACCGGGTACCGCCGAGGATGAGGATCCGCATGCCGGGTGACGCTACTTTGCTGGTCGTGACGCCGTACGCCCGCGCGATCCTCGATGCCGTCGACGCGATCCCGGTCGGCAAGGTGATGGCGTATGGCGATGTCGCGGAGTACGTCGCAAAGGGCACCGGGCGGACTGTCGGCACTGTGATGGGCCGGTATGGCAGCGAGGTCCCGTGGTATCGCGTCGTGAGAGCGGATGGCACATGCGCTCCCGAGGTGCGGGATCGCCAGGTCGCGCTGCTTCGCTCGGAAGGTGTTCCGATGGACGGCGACCGGGTCGACCTGCTGCGCGCTCGCTGGGACGGCAAGGCGTGACTTCGCGGCGACTCGTTGTCGCGTCGACTGCCGCGGCGATCGCCATGGCGGGCTGTGCGCAGACCACCACCGCCGGGCAGATCCCGGCAACGACACCTCCGTCGGTTCCGGCGCATGCGGCACCCGTCACGGGTCGGTCAATGAGCGGTGTCGTCACCGGCACCTCTGGTCATCCGATTGCCGGCGCGAGCGTGGTCGTCACGGTTGCGCTGTCGGGCTCCGAGCAGGCCGTTCGCGCAGTCGGGGCATTCTCGACGGCGGGGATCTTCTGTCTGTTGGGTTGCTCGGCGCCGCACGACGCGGGGTACTCGGCGCGCGATGGTTCCTTTGCGCTGTCGCTGCCGGGAGCCAACCCGCAGCACGACGACTACCGCCTCACAGTTGCTGTCGCTCGCGGCTCTGCTCGCGTCGCGATCAGTGTGGTGCTGCCCTGGACGGCGCGTTCGATCTCTGGTGCCGACGTACAGCTCGCTGACGGTGCTCCGCAGCTTCGCGCGAGCGGCGACCATCGATCGGTTGTCCCGCCTCCGCTGCCGGCACGGTACGGCGCTGCGGCCTTTGACGCCGCGCTGCAAGCTGAGGCCGGGTCACCGCCCGTCGCCGACGGTCAGCAGCTGACGGTGACGAATGGCTACGACGCCCGCGTTGTCGAAGACGAACGGCTTCTGCTCACGACAGTGCAGACAGGTCACGAGGGCGACCTGGCTGCGGTGTTCAGCAGCAGTCTCGAGGTGCATGGCAACGACGTGCCGGCTTCTCGCGGATCGTCGTGCTTCGTCACTGGGAGCCGCGGCCAGTCGATCTCGCAGCCGACGTGCGGTCTGACCGACGGTGTCCTCGAATCGGACTGGCAGCCGGTCGATGACCCCAGGTGCGGCGACGGTCCGTGTCCCGGCGCGGCCCAGCACGACCATCGTGACGTCACGATCGTCTTGGGTAAGCCGCTGCGCGGTTCGCTGCTGGTCGTGCGGGGATGTCTGGGTTGCTCGGTGTCCACCAGCTCGGACGGCCGTCACTTCACCACTGCGGCGACGGCTCCGTTCGGCGGCGCCGACGACGTACTGGTCAAGGCCCTGCGCGGCGAGCTGGTCGAGGCGGTCAGAGTCCAGACCGACACGGGGGGCTTCTTCGACCGGCTGCGCGAGGTCAGTGTCTTCGGAGCTGCCGGCTCATGAGGCGAGTCGTCGTAGCCGAGTGCTGAGATCTAGAGCGTGAGTACGGGACCTACCTACCGGTTGGTGCGGCCGCCGGTCGAGCCGGTGGTCGCACCGGTCCTCGACGCCTCACAGCAGGTCGTGGTCGATCACGACTCCGGACCGCTGCTCGTTCTCGCCGGGCCGGGCACCGGCAAGACCACGACGCTTGTCGAAGCGGTCGTAGAGCGGGTTCACCACGGAGCGTCCCCCGACGAGGTCCTGGTCCTGACCTTCAGTCGCAAGGCCGCGGAGGAGCTGCGGACGCGGATCGCCTCGCGGCTCGGCCGCACCGTGGTCGAGCCATCGGCCTCGACGTTTCACAGCTTCTGCTTCTCGCTGCTGCGGACCTACGGTGTCGAGCCCGGCGGAGCGCTGCCGCGCCTTCTCTCGGGCGCCGAGCGCGAGCTTCGAGTCCGTGACCTGCTTGCAGGCCAGGCAGAAGGCGAAGGCCGGACAACCTGGCCCGAAGAGCTGCGACCGGCGCTGAAGCTTCGCGGCTTCGCTCGCGAGGTATGCGACGTCCTCGACCGGGCCGGTGAGCACAGCCTCGATCCGGCTGCGGTACGCGCGCTGGGCGTGCAGCACGGTCGCGCGGCGTGGGTGGCCGCGGCCGACTTCATGTCGGAGTACCTCGAGGTGCTGTCGCTGCGCGATGAGGTCGACTACTCCGGCCTCATCGACCGAGCAGTGCGTCTGCTGCGCGGTCCAGCAGCCGAGGTGTGCACGAAGTACCGCGCCGTCTACGTCGATGAGTACCAGGACACCGACCCGTCCCAAGAGGAGTTGTTGCGGCTGCTGGCAGGCGGAGGCCGGCTGTTGGTCGCCCTAGGGGACCCTGACCAGTCGATCTACGGCTTCCGCGGTGCCGACGTACGCGGAATCATCGAGTTCCCGAGGCGCTTCCCGTCGGCGTCCGGCGAGGCCGCGCCAGTGACTGCGCTCGGTGTCTGCCGTCGGTCGGGTCCGGAGATCGTCGCCCTGTCGCGCGCGGTGGCTACTCGACTGCCGCTCGGCGAACTGACACCTCGCCGGGACGAGCATCGAGAACTCGAGGCAGCGGGTTCGAGTGATGGACCGCCCGAGATCCGGTTGTTCCCGACGGTCGCGGCCGAGGTCGCCGGGATTGCGGATCTGTTGCGGCGCGCTCACCTGCACGACGGCCTCGCGTGGTCGCGGATGGCGGTGCTGGTGCGGTCAGGAGTGCGCAGCATCCCGACCGTACGACGCGCCCTCGTCGCGGCGGGTGTGCCGGTCTCGGTCGCTGCCGACGAGCTCCCGCTTTCGCGCGACCCGGCGGTCGCTCCCTTGCTGCGGACGTTGGAGATCGTTGCGGCTCGCGAGCGTGCCAAGCGGCTAGGCCGCGACGATGTTGGCGTCTCACCGGAGATCGCCCGGCTGTTGCTGACGTCGCCGCTCGCCGGGGCGTCACCGGCTCAGTTGCGCGCTCTCGGTCGCCGGTTGCGCGAGATCGACCGGGAGCTCGCGGGCGGCCTGGCGCGGCCGTCGACGATCCTCATCGCCGAGGCGGTGAGCGACCCGAGCATGGTCGCGACGACCGAGGAATGGGTGGCCGCACCCGTCACGCGCCTCGCTCGGTTGCTGAATGCCGCTGGCGAGATCGCCGCCCACGGCGGCACCCCTGCGGAGGTGCTGTGGGCATTGTGGGATGGCTCGGCTTGGTCGCATCGGCTGGCGAGTGCGTCCGCGGTGACGGACGCCGAGGGTCGCGCGGCGGACCGCGATCTCGATGCGGTGCTCGCACTGTTCGAGGTCGCAAACCGCCTCGAGGACAGCCAGCCACGGGTGACTGTCGACAGCTTGCTCAACGAGATCTCCTCGCAGGAGATCCCCGCTGCGCCGCTCGAGGAAAAGGCCGCAGCGCTCGGCGCGGTCCGCCTGCTGACTGCCCACCGATCGAAGGGTCTCGAGTGGGATCTGGTGGTCGTTGCGGGAGTGCAGGAAGGCGTGTGGCCCGACGTACGACGACGCGGCACGCTCCTGGACGCCGACGGCCTTGCCGCCGGCACTCCTGGAGGCGGGCCGACCACCGCTTCGCTGCTCACCGACGAGCGACGGTTGTTCTACGTAGCGGTCACGCGGGCGCGACGACGCCTGATCCTCACCGCTACGGCGGGTACGGATGACTTGGCCGAGCGACCATCCCGGTTGATCACCGAGACCGGACTGGACCTGCCTGAGGCGCTGACCCCGAGCACCGGCGTGTTGTCCATGGCCTCGATGGTCGGTCGGCTTCGCCGAGCGCTTCGCGACCACGAGACCCCCGACGAGCTGCGGCATGTGGCTGCGCAGTGCCTTGCGGATCTCGCAGAGGCCGTCGATGACGATGGCGCGGCACTCGTGCCGAGCGCATCGCCGGATCGTTGGTGGGGACTTCCGGAGTGGACGCCCGGCGCCAGACCTGTCCGGGATCTCGACAAGCCCGTCCAACTGTCCGCGTCGGCCGTTGCCGCGTTTGATCGCTGTCCGCGGGCGTGGTTCCTCGATCGAGAAGCCCACGCGACCGAGAGCACCTCGACGGCGCAGGGCTTCGGTTCGATCGTGCACGCGCTCGCTGAGGCGGTCGTCGTCGGTGAGCTTCCAGCGGACCTCGATGTGCTGGTCGAGCGGCTCGATTCGGTGTGGCATCTCCTGCCGTACGACGCGCGGTGGCAGGCGGTTCGCGACCACCACGAGGCCAAGGCCGCACTGCAGCGATTCCTCGCGTGGCACGCCGCGAACGAGCGGCAGTGCGTGAGCGCCGAGGTGGCGTTCGAGGTCGCGGTCGGCGACGACATCGTCGTACGCGGCCGGGCGGACCGGATCGAGCTCGACGATGCCGGAGGGCTGGTCGTCGTCGATCTGAAGACCACGCGAAACCCGGTCAGCGACGAGCGGGTGAAGACGGATGCGCAGCTTGGCGTCTATCAGCTCGTCACCCGGCACGGTGCCTTCGAGCAGTGGTCGAGCACGCCGGGAGGCGCTGAGCTGGTGCAGCTGCGCAAGACGGTCCGCAACGCGGTCAAGGTGCAGCGTCAACACGCGCTCGGCCCCGAGGACGCCTGGATCGACGACCTGGTCGGCGGGATTGCGACGGGCATTCGCGAAGAGACGTTTCCCGCGCGGCGCAACGAGGGTTGCGGCTACTGCCGATTCCGGACGTCCTGTCCGTCCAGTGACGAAGGCGCGCAGGTCCTGCCGTGACGACGGCAACGGCCGACGGCCGCTACCTGCCGGATCTGCTCGGCAAAGAGTTCACTGACGAGCAGCTCGCGGTCATCACCGCGGATCTCGGCCCGCAGCTGGTCGTGGCGGGCGCGGGATCCGGCAAGACGACAGTGATGGCGGCGCGGGTCGTCCATGCCATCGCCTGGTTCGGAGTGCCTGCTGACCGCATCCTCGGCGTGACCTTCACCAACAAGGCCGCTGCGGAGCTGGCCGAGCGGGTGAGGCAGTGCATCTCTGCGTTGCCGGCGCGGGAGCCGGCCCTTGTGTCCGACGGCGTGGAGGACCTGCCGACGGTTGCGACGTACAACTCCTACGCCGCGCAGATCGTCCGTGACCATGCGCTTCGGATCGGCCGCGAGCCGGGTGCCACGCTGCTGACCGAAGCGGTGCAGTGGCAGCTCGCGATGCGAGTCGCAAGCCGGGCGCCGGGACCGTTCCCGCATCTGGACTGGACGACGTCCTACGTCGCGGAACTGATCGTCGCGCTCGCCGGCGAGCTCTCCGACCACCTCGCAACGTTCGGCGATGTTCGCCGGCACGACGATGCGGTCCGGGAGGCCGTCGCGGCGCTGCCGAAGCCGCTCAAGTGGGTGAAGGACATGGCGGCGCGAACGCTCTCGCGCGACGAGCTGCTAACGCTGGTCGGTGCCTATCAGGAGGAGAAGGCCAAGCTCGACCTGATCGACTTCGGCGACCAGGTCGCGCTGGCCTGTCGGATCACGCAAGCTGCGCCGGAGGTCGCCGCGCTCGAGCGCGATCGCTATCGGCTCGTCGTGCTGGATGAGTACCAGGACACCGGTGTGTCGCAGCGCGTGCTCTTCGCCGCATTGTTCGGTGACGGACATGCGATCACCGCTGTCGGTGATCCGAACCAGGCGATCTACGGCTGGCGCGGGGCGGCGGCGAGCAACCTGTCGAGGTTCGCCGAGCACTTCGATCCACGTCCCGCACCCAATCCACCGATGCCGCTCATGACGACGTTCCGTTGCGACGGCCGCGTTCTCGACGCAGCGAACGCGGTTGCGCTTCCGTTGGATGAGTCGATGGTGCGCAAGGCCAGGTCGCGCATCGACCTAGCGCAGCTGCGTGCGGCGCCGGGCCGGGCTGAGGCCGGTGAGGTCGTGGTGACGAGGCTGCCGACCGCGGCTGACGAGGCCGCGTGGCTGGCGGACCGGGTCGCCGGTGCGATCCGCAGTGGGACGCCTGCAGGCCAGATCGCGGTCCTCGGTAGGCGGCGTACCGACTTCCCGAGGCTGCACCAGGCGATGGCCGCGCGTGACATCCCGGTCGAGGTCGTCGGCCTCGGCGGTTTGCTCGCGATGCCGGAGGTCAGCGACATCGTCTCGGTGCTGGCGTTGCTGGCCGACGCGACGTCGAACGCGGCTGCGGTTCGGCTGTTGACCGGGCCGCGTTGGCGGATCGGGGTACGGGATCTGGCTGCGATCGGCCGTCGTGCCGGTCACCTCGCCAAGCTCCGGGTCACTGATCCGGCGGCCGATCCCGCCGAGGTCGACGGCGTCGGAGAGGACGTCCGAGCTGTCGCTGATGAGCCGTCGGTGGCCGACGGTGTCGACGCGGTGCTCGCCCAGGCGACCAGTACGGCGGACCCGGTCGAGGCGCCGTCGCTGCTCGAGGCGATCGAGTCGCCGGGACGGCACTCCGGGCTCTCGACGGAGGCGATCGAGCGGCTGGAGCGGTTCTCCGCGGAGATCCGCCGGCTGCGTCGCATCGTCGGTCAGCCACTCGTCGACCTCGTGACGGAGGTCATTGCCTCGACCGGGCTGGACGTCGAGATCGAGGCCTCCGACGGCCCGCTCGCCGAGGCTCGAAGTGCGAACATCCACGCGTTCCTCGATGTTGCCGCGCAGTTCAACGGCATCGACGGCGAGGCTGACCTCGTCGCGTTCATCGCCTACCTGCGCGCCGCTGCCGACAACGAGCGCGGCCTCGACCTCGGAGCGGTGTCCGAGGCCAACACCGTCAAGCTCATGACGATCCACGCCGCGAAGGGCCTCGAGTGGGACGTCGTCGCGCTGCCGGGATTGGTGGAAGGCGTCTTCCCGCCGCGGCAGTCGCGGTCGCACTGGATCACTGGTGCCCAGGTGCTGCCGTTTGCGTGCAGAGGCGACCGCGACGACCTGCCGGATCTCGGCGGGTTCGAGACCGCGGACTTCGACGCGTTCAAGGACGAGTGCCGATCAGATGCCCTCGACGAGGAGCGGCGGCTTGCCTATGTCGCGTTCACCCGTGCCCGACACCAGCTGTGGCTGTCGGCGTACTCCTGGATCGGCAGCCGCAAGGATCCATGCCCGCCGTCGCCGTTCCTGACCGAGGCGCGCGCGCTCGGCGACGATGTGGTCACTGTCGACTCGTGGGCCGACGACCCGGAAGAGGACGCCACCAACCCGATCCTCGCCGAAGGAGTCGCGGATGTCGCCTGGCCGGTGCCGACCGAGGCGGGGGAGCTCGTCCAGCGCCGCGCCGCGGCAGAGCTGGTCGTATCCGCGCGGCGGGCCGCGCCGGAGCTCGCGCTCCTCGCGGGGGACGCCGCAACGACCGGCGAGGCCTGGCTTCGCGACACCGAACTGCTGATCGACGAGGCGCGGCGCAGACGCGACCGGGTCGTCGAGGTCGCAGTTCCTGCTCGACTCACGACCAGTCAGGTCGTTGCGCTCGCGCGGGACGAGGACGAGTTCGCAGCTTCGCTGGCCCGGCCGTTGCCGTCGCGCCCGGCGCCACAGGCACGTCGCGGCTCGCGCTTCCATCGCTGGGTGGAGGAGCTGTATGGCGCGGCGCCGCTGCTCGAGCCCGACGACCTGCCGGGTGCGATCGACGAGGAGCTCAGTGACGACCAGCTCGCTGAGCTGCAGCAGCGGTTTCTTGACGCCGGGTGGGGCGAGCGGCGCCCCGCGGCGGTCGAGGCGCCGTTCGAGATGGTCGTCGGCGGCAGGTTGCTCCGAGGGCGGATCGACGCGGTCTACCGCGACGACGACGGCGGGTACGACGTCATCGACTTCAAGACCGGCGCCAAGCCGACCGGGCGTGAGTTCGAGGCGGCCGCGTTGCAGCTGTCGATCTACCGGCTGGCCTGGGCCGACCTTGCCGCGGTCGATCCGGCTGCGGTGAAGGCAGGCTTCCTCTACGTGAGGGACGCGCAGGTCGTCCGGCCGGAGACGCTGCTGAGCCGAGCCGAGCTGAACGCTGTTCTGAACGGGCAAGAAGCCGTGCAACCTTCCGGCTGAGGTAGGCGTCTGGACCGGTGTGAGAACGCTGGCGCCCGACGAACGGCACGATGGTGTCGTGGTCGACATCGTTGGTGGCGACTCAGCGGGTGGCGACCAGCTCGCGGCCTTGTACGTCGTCAACTACCGCGGCCTGGTGCGGCTCGCCGCGCTGCTCCTCGACGAGCCCGCGGCCTGCGAGGACGTCGTGCAGGAGGCCTACGTCCGGCTGGCCGCAAGCCGCCGGCTGGAGCGGATGCGTGATCCTGAAGCGTCGCTGGCCTACCTGCGTACGACCGTGATGAACCTGGCTCGCTCGGCGATGCGGCGGCGAATGGTCGCTATCAAGTACGCACCACTCGTGCACCGCGCCGACCGGGTCGACGACGATGCGATCGGCACCGTCGAGCGCGACGCGGTGATGGTGGCGTTGCGGACGCTGCCGCGCCGCCTGCGAGAGGCGGTCGCGCTGCGCTACTACGCCGACCTCACCGAGGCGCAGAGCGCCGAGCTCATGGGCGTGAGCGTCGGCGCCGTGAAGTCCTATACGTCCCGAGGTCTCGAGCGTCTCGCTGCGGAACTGAAGGTGAACCCCAATGAATGAAATGACCGAGAAGGAGATTCGTGAACGCCTCGAGCGGGCCGTTGCGCCCATCGATCCTGTTGCCCCAGCCCTCGATGTCCTCAGGGAGCGTGCGGTGAAGCTGCGCCGGTTTCGAATCTCGATGGGCGGCGGACTCCTCGCGGCAGCGGCGGCAGCCGTCACGGTCGCCGTCGTCGTCGTACCTGCCAACGGCAGCTCGAACGTGCATGTCGCCGCGGCGCCGTCGCAGGCCTCGCTGACGAAGTACGTCGCCGACCACGGGGGCAAGCACGCATCCGCTCCGCTGGTGGACGGCAGCCACTACGTCGGGGCCTACTCGACGAAGAATGGGATCCAGGTCGTCAGCTTCGGCGGCGGTGCCTGGCGCGCCGACGGCGGCGAGATCACGAAGTACGGCCCGGCGATCCGGCTTGGCGACGCGAGCGGTGTGATCCCCGGTCACGCGGCGTTCGCGGTGCGAACGATCGGTGCCGACGTCAGCTACTTCGGTGGCGTGCTGTACGACGCGGACGGCACCTGGACCCCAGCGCACTTCGCCAAGTGCCCAGCGCACAAGGCGCTGAGCTGCGCGTACGCCGGCCCCGAGGAGCCCTACGGTCACGTCGCTACTGGAAGCTTCGTGTCGGTCTCCAACAACTGCTTGCCGTACTGCGCCGCAGGGACGAACTACCTCATCACCTGGCGTTGGAACGCGGCCTTGAAGCAGTTCGGCGTCAAGTCGGTCACCAAGTACCGCGTCTACCACGTTCCGAACTAGCCCCTAGGTTGGCGGGATGGACTCCATCCCGTCGCTGTCCCGTATGGCGGTCGACCGAGCCGCGTTGCGTCGAGATGACGCAGCGTGGCTCGAGTCGTCTTGGGCGAGCGGTCGGCTTCTCGTCCTCGACGATCAAGGCCGGGCGACGGTGATCGAGGAAACCTCGCCGGTGCTCACCCTTGTCGACACTGCGAGCTGGCACGGCGACGGCGAGCGGTTCCTACTCGGTGTCGGCGAAGACGACGTCGCGTACTGGGGAACCGTCGGAGCGCCGCCCCGGGCGCTCGGTGCGCGGCCGATGGATCTGCGGATGATGGGCGCTGCGCTCGGCGATCTCGACGCCGGACTGTTCGTGACCCTCGTCGCGCTCAGCAACTGGCACGCCTCCCATCCGCGCTGCCCGCGCTGCGGCGAGCTGACGGAGGTACGCCAGGCCGGCTGGTCGCGTCGCTGCCCCAACGATGGCTCGGACCACTTCCCTCGGACAGATCCGGCCGTGATCGTGCTGCTGCATGACGGCGGCGATCGGGCGCTGCTCGGCCGCCAGCCGTCGTGGCCCGCGGGCCGTTACTCGACGATCGCCGGTTTCGTCGAGTCCGGGGAGTCGGCCGAACAGGCGGTGCATCGCGAGGTACGTGAGGAGACCGGCGTGCTCATCGACGACGTCGTCTACCGCGCCAGTCAGCCGTGGCCGTTCCCACAGTCACTGATGTTGGGCTACGAGGCGCGCGTCGTAGGCGGCGATGTCGCGCAGCGCGACCACGAGCTGGAGGACGTTCGCTGGTTCGATCGCGACACGCTGCGACGAGAGATCGACACGTTGCCGCCGGCGTCCTCGATCGCCCACTGGCTGATCACGGGCTGGCTGTCGAGAGCCCCTTGATCAGTGAGCGGTAGACACCGAACGACGCCGCCTCGACGCCGTGCACGAGTGCGCCAGGGCGTCGTGGGCCGGGCGCAACGCACGTAGCGCGGCGAGCTCTGCTTTCGCGTTGACCGGGGCAGGGACCTCGAGCGAAGGAAGCGGATTGCCGGCTACGCCCGGGTCGATTCCGAATCGAAGCGAGCTCGCCCGGGTCGGCGTAGTCGTCGGAGCGGCCGGAGGGCATCGAGGCGACTATCCAGAATCCGCGGCGCATGACCAAGATCCTTCCCCGGGGAATCTCCGTTGCGTCGGCGGTGTTTGATTAATACATGTTTGCTGACCGCATCAATCCCAAGATCGCGGTCAGCGTGGTCTTCGTCTCAGCCATGTTCATGGCGATCATGGACATCACGATCGTCAACGTCGCGCTGCCCCAGCTGGCGCACGACTTCAAGGTCAGCCCGGACCACATCGACAGCGTCGTGGTGGGGTTCCTGGTCAGTCTCGCGGTGTTCATCCCCGCGTCCGGCTGGCTCGGTGATCGCTTCGGGATGAAGCGGATGCTGCTCACGGCGATCGTGATCTTCACCGGCGCATCGGCGCTGTGTGGGATCTCGCAGAGCCTGACCCAGCTCGTGATCTTCCGGATCTTGCAAGGCGTCGGCGGCGGAATGCTGACTCCGATCGGGATGGCGATGCTGTTTCGTACCTTCCCGCCGGCCGAGCGGGTTCGCGCTTCGCGGATCCTGATCGTCCCGACGGCCTTTGCGCCCGCGCTCGGACCCGTGATCGGTGGCGCTCTCGTCACCGATGTGTCGTGGCGCTGGGTGTTCTTCGTCAACCTGCCGATCGGCGTCGCGGCGTTCATCTTCGGATTTCTGTTCCTGCACGAGCACCGCGAGCCAGACGCCGGTCGCTTCGACGTCGGTGGGTTCCTGCTTGCCGGCGCAGGTCTGGCCACGCTGATGTACGCGCTCTCCGAAGGGCCGACTCGGGGTTGGACCTCGCCATCGATCATCGGGACCGGAGTTGCCGGGATCGTGCTGCTCGTCGCGCTGGTCCGCTACGAGTTGCGGGTTCCGTCGCCGATGATCCATTTCCGGCTGGTCGGCAACCGGCTGTTCCGGTCGACCACGATCGTCCTGCTGGTCGGCATGGCAGCGTTTCTTGGCACGCTTTACGCCATCGCGCTTTTCTTCCAGGACGGCCTTGGGCTCTCCGCCCTTGACGCGGGCTTG
>DATAVE010000060.1:0-6602 GCA_036267875.1 Mycobacteriales bacterium | reverse complement strand
CCACCGAACTCCTCCGGAAGATGGACGCCCAGCAGACCGCGCTCTGACACCGCCGACCACAACTCATCTGTCTTCGCTCCGGAGCGTGCCCGTTCTGCGTAGTAGACGTGGCCGAAGTCGCGAGCGATGTCTGCAGCAGTGTGACGAAGAAGTGCGTGCTCCGCGCTCTCGCTGAAATCCACGCGCCCTCCCTAGCCCTCGGATGTGATCCGTGGATAACATTATCGGGTGTCGGCCATAGCAACTGCTATAGACGCGTCGAGCGACGCCTTCCGCTCGAACCGGGACGCAATGCTGGAACTGATCGCCGAACACGAAAGCCAGATCGAGCGGGCTCGAGCCGGAGGTGGTGAGCGCTACACCACACGCCACCGCGAGCGCGGCAAGCTTCTAGTGCGGGAGCGAATCGAGCTCCTTGTAGACCTCGACACCGCCTTCCTAGAGCTTTCTCCTCTCGCCGCATGGGACTCGCCGTTCCAGGTCGGCGCCTCGATCGTGACCGGCGTCGGCGTCATCTGCGGCGCGGAGTGCGTGATCATCGCTCATGAGCCCACCGTCCGCGGCGGGACCATGAACCCGTTCACGCTTCGAAAGAACCTGCGGGCGCTCGAGATCGCTCGCGTCAATCGGCTGCCGGTCGTAAACCTCGTCGAATCTGGCGGTGGAGATCTCCCGACTCAAGCTGACATCTTCGTCCCGGCCGGCAACATCTTCCGGGAGCTCACCCAGCTGTCAGCCGCAGGAATCCCCACCATCGCGCTCGTCTTCGGTAATGCCACGGCAGGCGGCGCCTATGTACCCGGCATGTGCGACTACGCGGTGATGATCGACCAGCAGGCGAAGGTCTTCCTCGGTGGTCCTCCGCTCGTAAAGATGGCTACCGGCGAGGAAGCAGACGACGAGTCGCTGGGTGGCGCAGCAATGCATTCGCGAATCTCAGGCCTGTCCGACTACTTCGCCGTCGATGAAGTCGACTGCCTGCGCTTGGGTCGCCAGATCGTTGCGAACCTCAACTGGCATAAGGAAGGTCCGACGCCGCGCCATTTGGTGGAGGAGCCGTTGTACGACGCCGAGGACCTGCTCGGCATCGCATCCGTGGACCTCCGCATCCCATTCGATCCTCGCGAAGTCATCGCGCGACTAGTCGATGGCTCGAGGTTCGACGAGTACAAGCCGCAGTACGGGACCTCGATCGTCACAGGTTGGGCCCAGATTCACGGCTATGCCGTCGGGGTCCTCGCGAATGCGCAGGGCGTCCTGTTCATGGACGAGTCCAAGAAGGCGACGGAGTTCATTCAGCTCGCGAATCAGTCCAGCACGCCGCTGATCTTCCTGCAGAACGTAACCGGCTTCATGGTGGGCAAGGAGTACGAGCAAGCAGGCATCATCAAGGACGGCGCGAAGATGATCAATGCTGTCGCGAACAGCTCTGTCCCGCACATCACCGTGATCATGGGGGCGTCCTACGGCGCCGGCAACTACGGGATGTGCGGGCGGTCGTACGAGCCGCGATTTCTGTTCACTTGGCCCAACGCACGAGTCGCGGTCATGGGGCCTCAACAGCTGGCGGGCGTCCTTTCCATCGTCGCCCGGCAAGCGGCCGAGGCTTCAGGACGCGAGTTCGACGAGGAAGCCGACGCACGCCAGCGGGGCACGATCGAGGAGCAGATCGGCCGCGAGTCACGCGCGCTCTTCATGACCGGACGGGTCTATGACGACGGGATCATCGACCCGCGCGACACACGGACGGTTCTAGGGATCGCCTTGTCGGCCGCCACCAGCAAGACCGCGGAGGGGCGCCGTGGTTTCGGCGTCTTTCGGATGTGAAGAAGCTCCTCGTAGCGAACCGCGCGGAGATCGCACGGCGCGTGTTTCGGACCGCTGCCGCGATGGGGATCAAGACCGTTGCGGTCTACTCAGACCCAGACAGCGGCGCACCCCACGTCCGCGAGGCGGACGAGGCCGTCCGCCTGCCTGGCGCGACATCAGCCGAGACCTACCTCAGCATCCCCAAGATCATCGAAGCTGCGCTCGCCACGAACGCGGATGCGGTCCATCCGGGTTACGGATTCCTCTCCGAGAACGCCGACTTCGCGACCGCTTGTGCCGACGCCGGACTGACCTTCGTCGGGCCGCCCGTCGAAGCCATTCGCACCATGGGCTCGAAAATCGCCGCCAAAGAAATGATGGCCCGCGCAGGAGTCCCTGTTCTTCCCGGCGGCGTCGTCAACGACGGATACCGACCCGAGCCGTCCGACTATCCCGTCTTGGTCAAAGCCGCCTTCGGTGGGGGTGGCCGAGGAATGCGGATCGTTCATTCGCTCAACGATCTCGACGACGCGGTCGCCGCGGCCGGTCGCGAGGCTCAGGCCGCGTTCGGCGATGGCACCGTCTTCGTTGAGCGCTACCTCCAGGATCCGCGCCACATCGAAGTGCAGATCTTTGGTGACACCAATGGTCGGGTCCTTCACCTGTTCGAACGTGAATGCTCCATCCAACGTCGCTACCAGAAGGTCATCGAGGAGGCTCCGTCGCCCGCCGTCAACGACGAGCTTCGCGCCGAGCTGTGCGCGGCAGCGGTCAGCGCCGGCGAGGCTCTCGGCTACGTCGGGGCCGGGACAGTGGAGTTCGTCCTCGACCCGGCCGGCCGCTTCTACTTCCTCGAGGTCAACACGCGGCTGCAGGTAGAGCATCCCGTCACCGAACTGGTCACGGGTCTGGACCTCGTCGAGCTCCAGTTGCGGGTGGCCGCAGGCGAACCACTCACCATTAGTCCCACACTCGACGGCCATGCCATCGAGGCGCGTTTGTACGCCGAGGATCCGACGGCTGACTTCGCACCGATGAGTGGCCGGATCGACCGATTCGAAATCCCGAGCTCCGACGGCGTTCGGATCGACAGCGGCTACGAGACAGGGTCCACCGTATCGACGTTCTACGACGCCATGATCGCCAAGGTCATCGCCTATGGTCCCACTCGCGAGCGCGCTGCACAGCGACTCGCGAGCGCGCTGGACGCTGCAGAACTGCATGGGCCACCGACGAACCGGGATCTGCTAGTTGGAGTGCTTCGCCATCCTGAGTTCCTGGCCGGATTCACTGACACAGGCTTCTTGGCACGCCACTCTCCTGCCGAACTGATCGGTCCGGATCACGACCCGCTAAGTGCGGTCGCGGCGGCGCTCGCCTCTCAGGCACATCGGAGGCTCACAGCGCCAGTCCAGCGGCATATCCCATCGGGGTGGCGCAACGTGTCGACCGGGCCGCGACAAGTCGCCTACATCGAGGGCGAACAAATCATCGAGGTGTCGTACGTCCTCACCCGCAGCGGGATAGCGATTCAGATTGGTGGCGAACCGATAGCCGACGCCAGGCTTGAGCATGCCGACGCGACCTCCGTCGTGCTCAGCGTCGGTGGTATGTCTCGACGCTACGGCGTGCATCTCGTCGCCGACGCCTGTTACGTGGACGGTCCTGTAATCAGCACACGCCTCGTCCCGATCGACCGGCTCCCCGAGCCTGGATCGACGGCTGCCGCAGGATCGCTCCTTGCGCCTCTTCCCGGTTCAGTAATCCGCGTCCTCGTGGCAGCGAACGATGCGGTAGTGGCCGGGCAGACGATCGCGATTCTCGAAGCAATGAAGATGGAGCACCCGATCGTCAGTCCGGTGACAGGTCTGATCAGCGAGTTGCTGATCACGGTCGGGCAACAGATGGACACCGGACAGCCGCTCGCCATCATCGAGGAGACGACAGATGGCTGAGGCCGTCCGATACGACGTGCGAGCAGGCGTCGCCTGGCTAACGATCGACCGACCGGAGCGTCGAAACGCTCTCGGCGCCGAAGTCCGCAAGGGGCTGTGGGACGGCTTCCGCCGGTTTGCCACCGACGACAGTCGGGTTCTCGTTCTCACCGGCTCCGGCGACCGGGCTTTCTGCGCAGGCGGCGACCTGAAAGAGATGGCCGACGACGCGCTTGAGGTCCCGCCACCCGACTTCATTCCACTGCCCGGGCGCAACATCGAGATCAGCAAGCCAACCATCGCGGCCGTCAACGGCGACGCATTTGCCGGCGGATTCGCCCTGAGTCAGTACTGCGACCTACGTGTCGCCACCGACACGGCGCGCTTCGCCATCACGGAAGCTCGCGTCGGCCGAGGGACGCCGTGGGCGACGCCTCTTCCTTGGCTCATTCCGCCCCGAGTCGCGCTCGAGCTCCTGATGACCGGAGAACCGATCGACGCCAACCGAGGGCGAGAACTCGGCCTTGTAAATCGTGTGGTCGCTCCCCGCGATTTGGTGAGCAAGACCACCGAACTCGCCGAGCGGATCATTGCGAACGCGCCACTATCCGTCGCCGCCGCACGAGCGACGGTTCACCTCTCCGCCAGACCTCTCCTGGGTGAGTTGCAGGACGAGGCAGACCACCTGTGGGAGCCGGTCTATCGCAGCCACGATGCCCAGGAAGGGCCAGCCGCATTCCGCGACGGTCGCAGTCCGATGTGGACCGGGACATGAGAGTCGCTGAGCTCGTCGACGACTTTGTCGCCGAGCGTGAAGAGATCACCGGAATGCTTGATGGGCTGGATGAAAGGACCTTGCGACTGCCGACACCGGCGCCCGGGTGGTCGGTCCACGACCAGGTGACCCACCTTGCCTGGTTCGACGGAGCAGCGAACCTCGCGATCACCGATCCAGATCGATTTCGGCGGGAGCGCGACGAGGTGATGACCGACGTTGACGGCTTCGTCGAGCGGGTCGCGCGCGACCACCGAACAATGTCCAGTGCCGAGGCGATTCGTTGGCTCAGGGACGAAGGAAGCGCCTTGACTGCCGCCACCGCAGCCGCAGATCCGGCAACGAGGGTGCCGTGGTACGGACCGGACATGACGGTGGCATCGTCAATCACCGCCCGAATCATGGAGACCTGGGCCCACGGTCAGGACATCGCTGACACCTTTGGAATCCAGCGACAGCCGTCAGACCGGTTGCGCCACGTTGCCTTTATCGGATGGCGTGCGCTGCCAAACAGCTTCAGGGCCAACGGCCTTCCGGTTCCCGAACAGGCGGTTCGGGTCGAGGTCGACTCGTTGGTATTCGGATCTCAGGAGGCGACGAATGTGGTCCGCGGTACCGCACTCGACTTCTGCTTGTTAGTGACGCAGCGCAGGCATCTCGACGACACGGCACTGAAGGCTGAAGGACCTATCGCGACACAGTGGTTGACCATCGCGCAGGCGTTTGCTGGTCCGCCCGGCGCAGGGCGGGTGGCGGGGCAGTTCGCATGACCCGGCCAATCCGAATCGCCAACATTTCCGGCTTCTACGGTGACCGCCTCGCGGCCGCGCGAGAGATGATCGACGGACCCGATCCCGTCGACGTGCTGACCGGCGACTACCTGGCCGAACTCACGATGTTCATTCTGTGGAAAGCGCGACGCAAGAACCCCGATGCCGGTTACGCGACGACCTTCCTACGGCAGATGGAGCAGGTCCTTGGTGACTGCCTCGATCGCGGGGTAAAGGTCGTCGCCAACGCAGGCGGTCTGAATCCACACGGTCTCGGTTCAAAACTGCAAGCGCTCGCCGTCACTCTTGGTCTCGACCTGAAGATCGCAATCGTCGACGGCGACGACATTCTTGCCGACCTACCGCGACTGCAAGAAGCAGGCGAAGCTCTGGCGCATCTCGATACCCAGATCTCACTCGCCGACGCCACCATCACTCCCGTGACCGCGAACGCATACCTCGGGGGCTTTGGGATCGCAGCAGGACTTGCCGGTGGCGCCGACATTGTTATCACTCCCCGGGTCACCGACGCCGCCCTTGTAGTCGGGCCCGCAGCCTGGTGGCACGCCTGGGCGCCTACCGCACACGACGAGATCGCCGGTGCGATCGTCGCGGGTCACATCGTCGAGTGCGGTCCACAGGCAACAGGAGGCAACTACTCCTTCGCCGCGCAGGAACTGGTTGACGACCGATACCCAGGCTTCCCGATCGCAGAGATCGCAGCCGACGGATCATCGGTCATCACAAAGCAACCCGGCTCGGGAGGCGCGGTGACGGTGGGGACGGTCACCGCCCAACTGCTCTACGAGATCGACGAGCCCCGCTATCGGAATCCTGACGCGATCGCCCGATTCGACAGCGTCAGACTTCGACAGATCGGCCCCGATCGGGTCTCTGTCACTGATGTGCGAGGTCTGCCGCCGTCCGGCTTTCTCAAAGTCGCGATCAACTACTCCGGCGGCTGGCGGAACACGATGTCGATGGTGGTGGCTGGTCTGGATCTCGACGGCAAGGTGCGCCGCGCTACCTCGATGCTCGGCGAACTGCTCGGCGGGTGGTCCACCTTCGCCGACCACGACATCCGCCTGGTCGGCGAGGAACTCCGGATCACGGTGAAAGACGAGGATCCAAGTAAGGTTGGTCGACAGTTTTCGAATGCCGTGATGGAACTCCTACTGGCGTCCTACGCCGGCGCGTACGCGACGACCCCGCCATCGGAAGCGAGTGAGTACGGCGTCTATTGGCCAACTCTTGTTCCTTCGGCCGTAGTGGAACATAGCGTGACTCTTCCCGATGGTTCGCGCCTGGTAATCG
>DATAVE010000059.1:0-26872 GCA_036267875.1 Mycobacteriales bacterium | reverse complement strand
AACAAGCTCCCCAAGGCGGCGGGCAGCGTCGGGTTCCCCGACGAGTTCTACCCGACCAAGTCGGCCTCCCCGGCCAGTGAAGGAGCAGTCAAGTGAGCGCCCGCGACGAGAGCAAGATCGCGATCTCGGAGCACGAGCTCGTGACGATGACCCGCGACCTGGACGACATGCACCAGGACTCCATGGGTCAGGTTCGCGACAACATGGCGTCGCTCACCGAGCGGCTCTCCACGGTCGCGAAGACGCATGCCAGCCGGCGTAACTTCCTGCTCGGCTCGTTCGCAGTGGTTGGCGCCGGTGCGCTTGCCGCCTGTGGCAGCTCGAGCAGCGGTGGCAGTCCGTCATCGAGTGGCTCGACGACTCCGCCCAGCGGGTCGTCGCCGTACACCGGTGACCTCAAGGTCGTGGCACTTGCCGCGGCTCTTGAGAACCTCGCTGTCGCGGGTTACGGCCTCGTGCTGACCAACGCCGGCAAGGGTGCCTACGGCAAGGTGCCGGCGGCCATCGGCGAGTTCGCGACCGTCGTCCAGAAGCAGCACATGGACCACGCCGCGGCGTGGAACGGCGTGCTCAAGGGTGCCGGCGTGCCGCAGGTAACGGGCACTCCGCTCACCATCGCACCGCAGGCGGTTTCGGCACTCAAGGCGGCCAAGACGGTCGGCGACGTGGCGAAGGTCGCACTCGGCCTGGAGAACGCCGCCGCGCAGACCTACGTCTTCGCTGCTGCCAACGTGATGGACCCGGGTGGCATTGCCACGGCGGCGTCTATCGCGCCGGTCGAGGCGATGCACGCAGCGATCCTGTCGTTCGTGCTCGGTCAGTACCCGGTGCCGAACTCCGACATCGGCATCAGCGGTGCGGTCCCGCCGTCCGCGTTGACCGCCTAGGAAGCAGGAACCAATGACGATGACCCGGGCCCGACTTCTCACTGTGAGCCTCACTGCGCTCGCGCTCACCAGCGCGCTCGCCGGCTGTGGCTCGTCCAAGTCCAGTGGGAACGCTGCCGCTGGGCCCGGGTCATCTTGCATGACCGTCACCGGCTCGACCGCCAAGGTCACGATCGAGGGGTTCAAGTTCAGCCCCGCGTGCATCTCGGTGGCGACCGGTACGACGGTCACGTTCACCAACGAGGACAGCGTCGCCCACACGGCGACCGACTCGAGCTCGAGTGGCTTCGACTCCAAAGACCTGAACAAGGGCCAGACCTACAGCCACCTGTTCACGACGGCGGGGACCTACAGCTATATCTGTGACATCCATCAGTACATGCAGGGCAAGGTTGTAGTCCGGAAGTAGCGGCGCCGCCGTGAACCGGACAGACGTCAGGGTCGTGAACTGAAGTGATGAAGCACTACGACGGACCGATCGACATCGTGTTGCGACTTCTGGCCGCCGCCGGGCTTGTCGTCGACGCAGTCGTGCATCTTCAGCTCGCCGGCCGCTATGACCCGAATGGCAACACGATCAGCCAGGGCGACATCTTCCGGATCGAGGCTGTGGTTGCGCTGCTTGTCGGCGTGGTTGTCTTGTTCGCGCCATGGAAGCGGATCGCGTATCTGGTCGCGTTCCTGGTTGCGGCGTCCGCATTCGGCGCGGTCATGTTGTACCGGTATGTGAACGTCGGGTCGATCGGCCCGCTGCCCAACATGTACGAGCCGATCTGGTTCACGAAGAAGACCGTCACGGCGTACGCCGAAGGTGGGGCGGCAGTCGTCGCGCTCGCCGGCTTCGCCCGAGCGATGTTGCGCGCGCGACAGTCGTAGCCTCGATGGCGTGACCTCGAAGCGAATGCGGCGCTGGACCGTAGCGGCCGTATTGGCTGCGCCGTTGCTAGCGGCCGCGGCGTTGGTCCCTGCCGCTCAGGCAGCACCGGCAGACAAGCTCGCAGTGACTGCCTTCCAAGATGCCGGCGATCCCAACTCCTTGATTACGCGCAGTGAAGCCGCGATCACGACGGTCGGTGTCGATGGCACCGACCTGACGCGCGACGGCCTGGGCGTCCACCTGCCGAACGGCAAGACGCTTGCCGCGAAGCGGGTCGCCTACGCAGACGGTCTTCGGTCGGAGATCCTCGTCAGCAACTGGGACGACCGGATCAATGACTTCTCGCCGACGATCGCGGCGCGACTGCTCACCGACCCGGCGCATGTGAAGAACGTGGCCAGGGTGCTGGCTGAGGACGTTCAGCAGCAGAAATGGGACGGCGTCTCGATCGACCTCGAGTCGCTGTCCGCCGAGGATGCTGCTGGCCTCGTCGCCTTGCTCAACGCGCTGCGGGCAGACCTGCCGCTGCACAAGTCGATCAGCGTCTGCATCTCGAACTCACTTAGCGCAGCCGAGTACGCCAACCGCGGCTATGACCTCGCAGGCATCGCCGCCTCGGGCGCGCGGGTGATCCTCATGGCCTACGACCAGCACGGCACCTGGGAAAACCAGCCCGGCCCGGTCGGTGCACTTGCCTGGCAGCGCAAAGGCTTATCGGTATTGCGAAGGCACGTGCCCGCTGACCAGATCGACCTCGGTCAGGCGGGCTACGGCTACGCCTGGCGGCCGCACAGCAACGTCCAGCTCAGCGACGCGCAGGCTCGACACCTCGTCGCGGTCAACCACGCGACGGCCCGATTCGACGCAATCGCCGGTGAGTGGACCGCTCACCTGCCGGACGGCTCGACGCTGTGGTGGGCAGACGCGCGTTCCTTCGCCTTGCGCGTGACGATCGCTCGCAACCAGCATCTTCACGGCCTTGCGGTGTGGGACCTGGGGGACTCCGACTCGCTGCGGCTCTAGGTCGGAGTCGATCTAGCTCTTTGCGACCTTCGCCGCGAGCTTGGCGGACTTCTTCGCCTCACGCACCTTCAGCAGCGTCGCGCCGTCGGTGATGTCGGCGACGGACAGCAGCGTGCCCTTCTTGCCGAAATCACCCGCAGCGTCGCGCCAGCCGCGCGGCGTCACGCCGTACTGCTTGCCGAGCAGTGCCACGAAGATCTTCGCCTTGTGTGCGCCGAAGCCTGGCAACGCCTCGACCCGCTTGCGCAGCTCCTCGCCGTTCTTGGCTCCTGTCCATACACCGGTCGGATCGCCTTCGTAGTCGGACGCGATCAGCCGACACAGCTGCTGGACCCGGCCAGCCATCGAACCCGGGAAGCGGTGGATCGCTGGCGGCGTCGCGAAGATCTTCGCGAGTGCCTCCGGATCGAAGTCCGCGAGCTCCTTCACATCGAGTGCATGACCGAGTCGATCGGTGAGGGTCAGTGGTCCGGTGAACGCCCACTCCAAGGGCATCTGCTGGTCGAGCACCATGCCGATCAGCAGGGCCAGTGGGTCACGAGAGAGCAGCGCGTCGGCGTCCGCGCGCTGCGCGAGGCACAGCTCCGGCATGCGCCGACCATAGTGGGCGGGCGCATCATGGGCAGGTGCGCGTCTCCCCAGTTGCCTCCGCCCTGCTCCTCGTCACTGGCCTCGCTGTCGCCGGCTGCTCGTCCAGCTCGAGTGGCGGCAGTGGCACGACGCCCTCGACGACCTCTTCGGTGACGAGCTCGCCATCGGCTGCGGCCGATGCGTTGCCGATGATCCCGGAGGCGTTCACGCTCCTGCCGTGTCCGGCCGGTACACCGGAGACGACGCTGGCGATGGAGGGGTGCGCGGAGCATCGAATCGTCGCGCTCGACAAACAGGTCATGAGTACGGCGCAGGCTGTCTACGCCAGCTTGCCGTCCGACCTCGCCAAGCGACGTCTCCTGACGTCACAGAGGGTCTGGATCGCCCGCCGGCACGCGGTCTGTCTGCGGGCCTCCAACGCGTACGCCGACGGCACGCTCGCTCCCGTCGCATTCGCGAACTGTGAGGTACGACAGGACCGCCGTCGGATCGTCGTGCTCTCCGCGCTGCAGGGCGCGTCAAGCCCCTGATCCTTCCGAAAACCTCTCTTGTCAGATTGGTTGGGCCCGCGTAGCGTCTCGCGCTAATGCGAACAGCAAGGTTTTCGGATGCGCCGGGCGTGACCAGTGGTCGCTCCTATGGCGGGCTGACGGCCGCAGAGCGGGACGCCGAGCGACGTGAGCGCCTGCTCGTCGGTGCGCGTCAGGTGATCGGCATCGAGGGTTACGCCGCGACCACGGTCGAGAAGATCTGCACCGGCGCCGGCGTGTCGACCCGCCACTTCTACCTGCTCTACGCGACGAAAGAAGACGCGTTCGTCGACCTCTACCGAGAGCTCACCGCGGAGTCCTACCGCCGGGCAATCGACACCTTCGCGGCCAGTGCCGGGCACCCGATGGCCGAGCGGGTCGCGGAGGCCTTCGTCGCCTACCTCGAGCCGATGTTCACCGACCAGCCCGCCGCGCAGATCGCCTTCGTCGAGGTGATGGGCGTCAGTCGCCGGCTGGAAGAGATCAGACTGTCGTTCCGCGAGTCGCTGATCGAGTTCATCGAAGCGGAAGGCAACGCCTCGGTCGCGCGCGGCGAAGCCACTGCCCGTGACTTTCGTTTCGCGGCACTCGCCTTGATCGGCGCGGCCAACGCCCTGGTCTACGACTGGGTTATCCAGCCTGCACCGCCGTCCGACCGCGAGATGCGGGAGTCGCTAGGCCGGCTCGCGATCACTCTGCTTGTTGCCTGAATGGAGAAGTCAGTGAAGCCATGTCGTCTGGCGCTTGGCACCGCTGCGCTGATGGTCGTCGCCCTACCGAGTGTCGCTGCGGCGAGCCCGCACGCTCCTACGGCGTTGCCGACGGCGACGGCGGCCGCGTCGATTCCGACGCCGGAGAACGACCCGTTCTACGCCGCGCCGCGCGACATCGCGAACTACCGCGATGGTCAGGTGATCCGGTCCCGACAGATCCAGGGCTACCTCTCGGTCCTGCCGCTACCCGTCAAGGTCTGGCAGCTCGAGTACCGCACCGAGGACAACCACGGCCAGCCGTCGGCATCGGTGACTACCGTCCTCGAGCCGAAGACTCCGTGGAAGGGATCAGGCGGCCGACCGCTGATCTCCTACCAGACCGCCGAGGACGGCGTCGCCGGCAAGTGCGCGCCGTCGTACCAGATCCGCGCCGGCGACCAGGCAGAGCCGACCAACGCCACCGCCGAGACCTCCGAGATGTTCGCGGCGGTCGAGCAGGGATGGGCGGTCACTGCCCCCGACTACGAAGGTCCGCAGTCGGAGTTCCTCGTCGCGAAGACCGAGGCGCACGGTGTGCTCGATGCGATCCGGGCGACGCTGTCGTTCCACCCGGCGGCGCTGACCAGCAAGTCGCCCGTCGCGCTGTGGGGTTACTCCGGTGGCTCGTTCGCCAGCGTCGTCGCCGCGCAGTACCAGTCGTCGTACGCCCCTGACCTCACCTTCCGGGCGATCGGTCTCGGTGGTTTGGTCGGGAGCGTCCGCGCGAGCATCAACGACTTCAGTGGGACGGTGTTCGGCGGCACGATCGCGATGGGCATCAACGGCTTCATTCGCGGCTTCCCCGGTCTGGACGTCCCGAGCTATCTCAACGCGACAGGCAAGGCTGACGTGAAGGCCGCGGCGCACGACTGCATCTCCGATGCGGTGCCACGCTTCCCGTTCTTGTCGTTCAGCCAGATCGAGGCAAAACCGGACGTGCTCGACCACGGCGTGATCGCTCGGATGCTGCAGGCCAACAGCCCGCTCGGCATCAAGGGCGTCCCCACGGCGCCGATCTACGACTACCACGCAGTTGGTGACGAGCTCGCGCCGCTGCAGCCGGCCCTCGCGCTGCTGCACAGGTTTTGCAACGCAGGCGTGGTGGTCCAGCACGTCCAGTCGCTGGTCGGCGAGCACATCTCGGAGGTCGTGACGGGCTTCCCGGGTGCGCTGCGCTTCTTCGAGAACCGCTTCGCCGGCAAGAAGCCGATCGACACCTGCGCGACCATGCCGAAGTAGTTTGAGCGCGTGGAGATTTGGTACAACCCGCGTTGCTCGAAGTGCCGGATCGCCAAGGAGGCCGTCGAGGCCGCAGGCATCGACTTCAGCCTGCGCCTCTACCTAGAGGACGCACCGAGCGAGGCCGAGCTGCGTGACGTGCTCGCCCGCAGTGGCCTCGAGCCATGGGAGATCTGCCGCACCGGTGACGCGTCGGGACTCGGCTTGACGTTGCCTGCGAAGGACGTCGATCACCGCGAGGGCTGGATCGCGGTCTTGCTCGCCAACCCGCCGTTGATCCAGCGTCCGATCGTCATCGCCGACGACGGCACGGCGTATGTCGCTCGCGACGAGGACTCCGTCGCGGCCGCGATCGAGCGCTCCAGCTAGAGCGCCTTACTGCCAGACCCGTACGTAGTCGACCAGGGTCGTCGCCGGCAGCTGCGTTGCGGTCGTTGGCGCGTCGGTGTTCACGCCGAGCGCCTGCGTCAGGGCGAGGAAGAACGGCTGGTTGAACGGCGCGGGGCTAGCGACGTCCGACGGCTGGTAGTTGTCGACCAGGCAGACGTTGCCGTTATAGGTCAGCGTGATCTGACCCGGCTTCCATACGACGGCGTAGTCGTTGAACTGTGTCGGGTCGATGACGCAGGTGTAGTCGTTCGTGACGATGTTGGTATTCGTCGTCGTGTTCACAGTCGACGCGTTGTAGACGTAGTGGATGTATGGGATGACCTGGTTCTCATACAGGCTGTAGAACTCGGCGAAGTCGATCTCTCCGGATGCCGGCTCGCCGCCGCCGTAGAGGGTGTCGTTGTTCGGCCAGAGCCAGAACGTCTCCTGTAACCCCTTGACCGCGGATTGCGGCAGCTTCGCACGCACCTCGAAGCGCCCGTACTCCTGGCTGAAGAGGTGGTACGTCGTGAGCTCGCCTCCCTGGTACTGCGTCGAGAAGCTGCTGAGCGCCGAGGTCTTGCAGCTGAACTTCGCCGCTGTCTTCACCACGGACAGGTGGAGGTAGCCGCCCGATACCGCGATCGTGTTCGGGTTGTTGACGTAGCAGACCCGGTAAGGCGAGACGCCGGTCGAGAAGTTGCTGCCGTCGGTCAGCTGCGGTAGCCATTTCGAGGCGTCGTACGTCGTGCCGTTGAACTCGTCGTCGAAGGTGCAGACCCACGGCGTGCCGTCAGGCTTCGTGAGGGTTTCGCCGCTGCAGTCGCCGGCCGGGCTTCCTGTCGGCGTCGGGGTGGGTGAGGCAGTCGTGGGCGTCGGTGTCGGTGTCGGTGTGACCTTGCAGAGGCCCAGCAGCTGCTGCAGACCGTTGCAGGTGGTCGCGGCGGCCTTGGCGTGTGGTGCCGCTGCGCGTGGCGCCGCGGCTGATGCGCCGATGCTCGTGAGGAGCATCGAGCTACTGAGGACGGCGGCGATTCCGATTGCGGCAGCAACGCGGCGAGGCTTCATGATCATGAGTATCGGCATTCCGGACGCATAACTCCACAACGAGCGGCACTGATTGCGGTAACCCGCTCAGGTAGACCGTTTGACCGCAGTGGGAACAATGGAGGCATGACCGAAGCCACCGACGACGCCACTCCGATCACCGTGCAGCGGTCGTCTGCCGATGTGGTGCGCGCGTTCCTCACCGCCTTCGCTGACGGTGACGCCGAGCTCGCCGTGTCGCTGGTTGCCGATGAGCTGGTTTATGACAACGTCTCGCTGCCCACGATCCGCGGCAAGCGGAGGTTCGAGAAGGGCGCGCACGACTTCTTCAAGCGCGGCCTCGGCTTCGATGTAGTCATCCATCGGATCACCGAGGACGGCGACACCGTCATGACGGAACGCACCGACGCGCTGACCTATCGGCGGTTCCGGTCGCAGTTCTGGGTGTGCGGGGTCTTCGAGGTGCACGACGGCGTCATCACTCTGTGGCGCGACTACTTCGACTGGCAGGACGTGACGATCGCCAGCATGCGGGGCTTGCTCGCGACGGTGATCCCGAGGCTGCGGGAGTCGTTCTGACGCCCTTGCCTACCTCGCCGCTGCTCGACCGGATCCGGGCGGCGGTCATCGGCGACGACACGTTGATGGCCGGTCCCTACGGACCGCGTCGCGTGACATACGCCGACTACACGGCGAGCGGCCGTGCGCTGACCTTCATCGAAGACTTCATCCGAGATGCCGTTCTTCCGACGTACGCGAACACGCACACCGAGTCCAGCGGCACCGGACGGCAGACCACCCGACTGCGTGAAGAAGCACGCGCGGTGGTGCGGGACGCGGTGGGCGGCGACGACGAGGTCGTCGTGATCTTCACCGGCTCGGGCGCGACCGGCGCGATCGACAAGCTCGTGCGAATCCTTGGGCTACGGCTGCCGCCACAGCTCGACGATCGGTATTCCTTCGCTGCCGCGATCCCGCGTGAGCAGCGCCCAGTCGTCTTCGTCGGGCCGTACGAGCACCACTCGAATGAGCTGCCGTGGCGCGAGACGATCGCAGATGTCGTCGAGATCCCGGCGGACGTCGACGGTCACATCGACCTGGCGGTGCTCGAGGCCCGACTTGTCGATTACGTCGACCGCCCGATGCTCATAGGCTCGTTCTCGGCCGCATCGAACGTCACCGGGATAGTCACCGATACCGCGGCCGTCGCGCGGACGCTGCACCGGCACGGCGCACTGTCGTTCTGGGACTTTGCTGCTGCCGCGCCGTACGTCGACATCGTGATGTCGCCCGACGACGCCGAGGCGCGGCTGGATGCGGTGTTCATCTCGCCGCACAAGCTGATCGGCGGTCCGGGCACTCCGGGCGTGCTCGCCGTACGCCGCGAACTGCTGACCAACCGGGTGCCGACTGTCCCCGGTGGCGGCACGGTCGCCTACGTGAACCCGCTCGAGCACCTCTATCTCGAGGATCCGGTCCTGCGGGAAGAAGGCGGCACGCCGGACATCGTCGGCGCGATCCGGGCTGGGCTCGTGTTTGGCCTCAAGCAGGCCGTCGGCGTACCGCAGATCAAAGCGGTCGAGGACGTGCTGCTTGCCCGCGCCGTCGAGGCGTGGTCGCAAGAGCCAGCGATCGAGATACTCGGCAACCTCGACGCCGGGCGGTTGTCGATCGTCTCCTTCGTCGTCCGCAAGCCCGGCGGTCGCTATCTGCACCACAACTTCGTCGTCGCGCTGCTCAATGACCTGTTCGGCATCCAGTCGCGAGGCGGCTGCTCGTGCGCTGGGCCGTACGGACATCGGCTGCTCGGGATCGACATCGAGCACTCGCAGGCGTTCCAGCACGAGATCGCTGCCGGCTGCGAAGGGATCAAGCCCGGCTGGGTGCGAGTGAGCTTCGGCTACTTCATCGACGACGCGGTCGCTGACTACCTGATCGAGGCGGTCCGCTTCGTCGCCGCGGAGGGCGAGCGCTTCCTGACCGACTACGGCTTCGAGCCGCTCAGCGGACTGTGGCGGCACCGGCAGGCACTCGCCGAGCCGCCGCTGCAGCTTGCCGACATCCGCTACGACGGCACGGGTCCCGATCCGATCCCGCGCGCGGACGCCTCAGTGCTAGCCGGCTACCTCGACGAAGCCCACCGTTTGGCGGAGTCCAGGCCGCGGCCCAACCTCGACGGTCAGGTGAGCGGCCTCGGTGATGACGCCGAAGCTCTTCGCTGGTTCGACCTCCCCGCCACCTGCCTCACCTGTGCCATGCGCTCGGTCTAGCCGAAGGTGAAGTCGTAGGCCTTCACTCCGGGGCTGACGTGTAGCTCGAGGACGCCCTTTCGGATCTGCGTGCCCGAGTAGAGCGTGTAGAGCGTCGGTACGCCGGAGACCTGTTGTGTCGGGAGCTGCTTGCCGTTCAACGTCGCAGTGACCGTCCCGTCACCGGCCAGCACGAGATAGGTATCCGCTGCCGAGACGTTGATCCGAAGCTCCGCGTCGTTGCCGGCGAGGATGTCTTGCGAGGAGACGGTCCAGGTGCCGGAGTAGGTCAGGTGGCTCGCGGCGAGCGACGACGCAAACGTGTACGTCGACGGCGCGTTCTTCACGATCTTCGTGCCGTCGTAGCGCTCGAGCCGCTCGTAACCGAGGTAGCTCTCCGGCGTACTCGCCTGCATCGGCGTCTTGTCTGGCACGTCGGTCGTCGACGGCAGGTTCTTGACGCCGTTCGCGGTCAGCAGCGCGCGGATCGCAGCCTCGGTCCGGCCGTAGTCACCCTCGCCGACCGACCCGTAGCGAACGTTGCCCGATGGGTCGATCAGGTACTCCGCCGGCCAGGAGTCGTTGCCCCACGCGTTCCAGGTGCCGTAGTCGTTGTCCATCGCCACCGGATAGGTGACGCCGAGCCGCGAGATCGCCGAGGCGACGTTGCCCTCGACGTGCTCGAAGTCGAACTCCGGCGTGTGCACTCCGATGACCTCGAAGCCGTCCGAGTGATAGCGGGAGTACCACGCCTCGACGTGCGGCAGGCTGCGCAGGCAGTTGATGCAGGAGTAGGTCCAGAAGTCGACGAGCACGACCTTGCCCTTGAGCTGCGCGAGGTTCAGTGCCGCGCCATCGGGGGTGTTGAACCAGTGCGTGACGTCGGCGAAGTCAGGCGCCTTGCCGTAGACCGGCAGGTCGTTGGCGTTGAGCGTCGGGATCTGGTCGGCCATCGGCTCCATGGTCGGCTGCGGCGTCGGGGTCGGCTTGTTGCGAAGCGAGTTCTGCAGCGCCTTCGCCTGTGCCGACTCGTGCGGGTTGCTGATGTGGTCGAGGTCCGAGTGGATCGACGTGCTGTCGGACAGGTGGTTCTCGATCGAAGCGGAGTACGACGGGATCGCCGTCTGCAGCGACGTCGCCGCGCCGAAGGTGATCGCAACTGCGCTTGCCAGCAACCCGACGCCGCCGGCCTGCCGCACTCGCACGGCGTGGGTGCGCAGCCAGGCGACCGTCTTGGTCAATCGGCTGGTCAGGATCACCAGCCCGAAGATCGGTACGGCGATGCCGAGTGAGTAGGCGATCGTCAGCGCGACCGCGTTGAAGCCGAATGAACCCTTCTGCGCCCCGACCGCGCTGATCGCCGAGAAGATCGGCCCGGCGCAGGGCAGGTAGAGCAGCCCGAGCGAGGCGCCGAGCAGCAGCCCACCTGCGGAGCTGTCAGGCGCCCGCTTGAGACCGATCCGCGCGAACGGCCGCTCGATCAGCAGCCCGACCTTGGGGACGAGGAATCCGACCGCCAGGAGATAGAGGACGACCAGCGCGAGGTCGTAGCGAAGGCCGAGTGGCAGCCCGAGGGCGGTGAGCAGCCGGATGCTGAGCAGCGCGGACAGCCCGAACGCCAACGCGAGGCCCGTCGCGATCGCAAACGCACGTTTGCGCCCGCCCGCGGTCACGCCGGAGGCGATCACCGCCGGCAGCACGGGAAGGATGCAGGGCGTGATGATCGTGAGCAGTCCCGCGAGGAAGCCGATCAGCAGCAGCAACGGGCTCATCGCGACCGATTCCCCTGCGCGGCAAACAACGTCACGAGGCCAAACGTACGCCCGGGAAACCCAGCCCGCGGACCGGCCCATGGCCGACTACGATTTGGTTCCACTTCAATGGAGGGCGACAGCCGATGGCGCCGCGTCGCCGGGCCGCATGGCTCGGTGCAGCTGCACTGCTTGCGGGCGTGCTTTCCGTCGCCATGCCCGCCGCCGCGGCGCGCCCGAGTGGGCATCAGCCCTTGTTGTCGGTCCAGGTCAGTGGCAATCGGCCGGCGCACAACTCGCGAGGCGCGGACGGCGCCGCGGTCGAGAGCTGGAAGTCGGGCGACTTCGCCGGCTTCTCCGCTCTCGCTGACAAGGACTTCGGTCTCTGGCGGGGCCGCCCGATCACCAGTGCGACCGACTTCCAGACCAACTCCTCGTGGGCTGCCTTCGACAGCGCGTCGCGACTGGTCCAGACCTGGCGAAACCAGGTCAACGGGATCCAGCTGTCTATCTCCGTCCCGCTGTGGGCTGGGTACGGCTACGACCACCTCGCCGCGGCGGCGAGCGGCTACTACGACAAGCACTTCGTCGCGATGGCGCAGCACCTGGTCGCGGCCGGGTTGGGTCACTCGGTCCTTCGGCTCGGCTGGGAGTTCAACGGCAGTTGGTTCAACTGGGGCATCGAGTCCACCGGCAAGCCGGCCGACTACGACACCCGGGCGCGTGAGTTCGCCGCCGCATGGCGTCACATCGTCACCGCGATCCGCCACGTGAAGGGCGCTCACTTCACGTTCGACTGGTGCCTCGGCGCCGGTCCGCACTACGCCAACCTCAAGCTCGCTTATCCCGGCAACGCCTACGTCGACTACATCGGGATGGACGTCTACGACTGGAACCGCGTCGGGCAGCCGGATTCCGCGCAGGCGCGCTGGCACGCGATCGTCCATCAGGGCAACGGGCTGGCCTGGCTGGCGAAGTTCGCGAAAGCGCATCACAAAGCCATTTCGATTCCCGAGTGGGCTTTGGTTCACGACCAGGCCAGCCGGGCTCACTCGGGCGGCGACGACACCTTCTTCATCAACCACATGCACCACTGGTTCGCGACACATGATGTGGCCTACGAGAACTACTTCAACTCCTTCGACGGCCTGATGTCGTTCGTGATGGGCGGCTCGACCGGTCAGTTCCCGGCGGCAGGCCAGCTTTACCGGATGTTGTGGGGCCGACCCGGCGGCGTGCGCCACACAGTCGCCTAGCCGCATGCAGTGCTGTCGGCTCAATCGCCGCGAGCTGTTGCGTTGGGCGGCGGTCGTCGGGTCGACCTCGCTGTTGCCGGTAGTCGATCCCGAACGTACATATGCGGCGGCAACGAAGAGCGACCTCCCGGCGATCGGCATGAACGCCGAGCTGGTGACGCTGACCCCGACCAGCGCCATCGTCACCTGGTACACCGGCGTACCCGGCCTGAGTGGCGACTCCCTCGAGCCGAGCCCGCAAGACACCGAGTTGCGAATCGGCACCGATCCGCTTCGGCTGCGGACGGTCCTGCACGAGACGCGCCGTACGCCGTTCCACTACGCGGAGATCCACGGGCTGGAGCCCGGTCGCACCTATTACTACCAAGCCCTCTCGGATGGACTGCCGGTCCTCCCGGCGGTAAACGCGCTCGGCAACCCGCTCGGTGTCGCAACGACAACCATGGAAGGGCTGCGCGGCCTGACCGACGTGTTCGCGTTCACGACGCCGCAGCCGCCGCCCGGTCGGCACCTGTTCACGATCGCGCTTGCTAACGACGTCCATATGGGCGAGACGGTGGCTGGGCTCATCAAGACCGTCGGACCAGTGCAGATCCCGCCCGGCATCACCCAGGTCGCGGGTGAGCCGCCCTACTCCGACGTGATGTGCGCGGCGATGGTCGCCGACGCGAAGACGCGCGGCGCCGACGTGCTTCTGGTTGCCGGTGACCTCACCAGCGAGGCCCAGCCGGAGAACGCCCGCAAGGTCAAGCAGCATCTCGATCGCTTCGGCAGCTATCGCGAGGACTACTTCGTCGTACGCGGAAACCACGACCGCCAGCACAGCGGGCCGGAGTACGACAGCTGCAGCATCTCGACGGTCGACCCGTCGGCGCGGGACTGCTTCAAGGACGTCTTCGACCCGAGCCGACCGATCTGGTTCACCAAGGAGCTGCACGGGTTGCGGGTGATCGGCATCGACACCTATGACAAGAAGGGCAGCGGCGGCGACAACGGCGCACTGTCCACGCGTCAGATGGACTGGTTCACCCACGAGCTCGTCAAGGATCCGGACCGGCCGACCATCGTGTTCGGCCACCACCCGGTGACCCTCGCCTCGGACGTCGTCAACGAGGAGCCGATCATCTTCGATCTCAACCTCGAGCAGTCAGGCAGGATCCAGTCGGCGTACGCGAAGTCACCCGGCGTCTTCTTCCACCATCAGGGCCACACCCACCGCAACTACCGGTCAGCCGGATCGAGTCCGGGAGTGGTCTTCCAGGAGGTGGCCGCGACGAAGGAGTACCCGGGCGGCTTCTCGCTGCTGCGGGTCCACGAGGGCGGATACGCCCTCAACTTCTACAAGACACGCAGCGACCTCGCCCGCGAGTGGAGCGAGCGCACCCGCGGTGAGTACCTCGGCACCGGGATCAGCGCGATCGACCAGTCCGGGACGATCGCCGATCGCAACTACGTCATACGCCGCGATCTTTCGGGCCTGCGCGCCGCGCCCCGCTGACGATGGCGGAGGACAAGGAGGACCGAGAGCGCGTTCAGATCTCGGTCGGGCAGGTAGTGGCCAGCTCGCTGGCCGCTGTCTCCGCCGCCGTGGTCTGTTCGTTCTTCGGTGTTGCCGGCACCGTCATCGGTACGGCGATCGCGAGCTTGGTCGCCACCGTCGGCGGCGCGCTCTACTCGTACTCATTGCGCCGCACTCGCGCCCGCCTTCGTCGGCTGCATCGGGCCGGGGCCGCCGCTCCGCCGCTCCGCGAGGTGTTGCGGACGGTGCGGCAACAAGGTCGCCGCACCTTTGACCGCGTGGAGTGGGTCGCGGTCGCGATCGGCGCCGGCGCGGTGTTCGTGCTTGCGATTGGCGTGGTGACGGTGATCGAGGACGCGACCAATCTCAACGGCGCACCCCTTGCGCACCACCACTCGCGGCATCGGCCACCGACACCAGCGCCGACGTTCTCGCCAACGTCAACGCCGACCACGACCGCGTCGAGCTCGACTCCAAGCCACACACCGAGCGCCTCTGCAAGTCCAGGCGCGTCGTCGACTCCGTCGCCGACTGCGAGTTCCTTGCCGACCGTGACGCCATCGCCGACTGCGACACCGACCGCGACGCCTACGACAACCGTTGACACCCCGGCGTCGAGCGACTCCCCGGCCTAGCGCTACTTCTTTCTAATCGGGCGGGGTCGGTGACCCTTCGGCTGGCGGGGGCGCGAGACCTTGGACGGCACCGGAGTGGCAGCGCCGAGGTCTTCGACCCCGAGCACGCCCTGGCCGGTGATCACGCACTCACCGGCGAGGATCGTGGCCTGGTTCGCATCGAGGCCCGGCAGCTTCGGTACGTCGGTGTGCGGGCGACGCCCGAAGCTGAACGTGGAGACCATGTCGCCGACCGTCTCGCGCCGCCACTTGCTGATGTTCGGTACGTCGACGCCAAAGCGGCGCTCGAGGAGCTTGAGCTGCGACGTGTGGTCGAACACCTCGCTCGCGACGAAGCCCCCGCGGCTGTACGGCGACAGCACCAGGCAGGGCACCCGGAAGCCGAGGCCGACCGGCCCGCGCACGTCAGAGGCTTCCTTCGGCAGCGAGTGCATCGTGAGGTGCTCGCCAGGTGTGCCGGGAGGCGGAGTCGGTGGGGCGACGTGGTCGAAGAAGCCGCCGTTCTCGTCGTACATCACGATGATGGCGGTCTTCTCCCACAGCGCCTTGTTGGCGACGACCGTTTCCAGCACGTCGGCGACGAGCAGCTCACCGAGGATCGGCGGAGCAGATGGATGGTCGCAGGCCAGGAAGTCCGGGAAGATCCACGACACCTGCGGCAGTGTCCCGGCCAGGACGTCGGCGGCGAAGTCGACGGGATAGCTGATCAGCCCGTTGGCGTTCTTGCCCAGGTAGGTGTCCGGGTCAAGGAACTTCTTGAAGTAGAGCAATGGGTTGAGCAGCGTCAGGTCGGATGCGTCCTGGTAGACCTTCCAGCTCACGCCAGCCTCGGTGAGGTGCTCCGGCATGGTCTTCCAGGTGTACTTGCCGAACCGCTCGACGCGGTTGGCGGTCAGGGTGTCGAGACATGGCCCGCCGCGGTCGCCCTCCGGGTCGAGGGTGGCGGAGAACGACATGACGCGGTTCGGGTCGGTCGGCCCGAGGACCGAGCAGAAGTACGAGTCGCAGATCGTGAAGGCATCGGCCAGGCTGCGGTAGAGCGGAATGTCTTCGCGCTCGTAGTAGCCCATCGTCAGTGGACCGTGCTTCGGGCCGTCGGCCGCGAGGTGGGCGGTCAGCCACTGATCCATCTTCCCGTTGTTCCACGACTGGTGTTGTGGTCCCCAGTTGTGAGTGATGTCGTCGACGCACTCGGCGTAGCTAGCGAGGTTCTTCGTCGAGAGGTGGAACGGATAGAGCCGCCCTTCCTTGTCGGGTCCATGCCCGGCGCGGTAGCCGCGCTGGTGGAAGACCCCCGGAATCGCGTGCGGATCGTTGAAGCCGCGTACGCCGGGATAGGTGCCGAAATAGTGGTCGAACGAGCGGTTCTCCATCATCAGGAAGATCACGTGCTCGATATCCGAAAGCGGTGCGTGCTTGGTCGGTGCCGCGGCGTAGGCCTCGTCGACCAGCCGGCCGAAGCGGCCACTCATCGCAGCGACCGCTGCCGCGGTCCCGCCGGCAAGGACTTGGCGCCGACTTGGTCGACTGCTGCTCAACGCGGTCATGCCGCGATTGTTACAACAGATCGGCGTCGGTGCGCAGCCAGTCCAGGATCTGGTCGGCGGTCCACTCCGGCGCCTCCATCATCGGCACGTGACCGATGTCCTCGGCGATCGCCAGCCGCCAGCTCGGAAATGACTTCGCCGCCTGGCGTGCCGCGGCAACCGGGACCAGCCGGTCCTTCGCGCCGTGCAGCAGCAGCACCGGTGAGGTGATGGCGGCCATCGCGCGCTGCAGCTCGCGGGCCCGGAGCACTCGCTGTACGACGGAGCGCCCCGCGACGGTCACGTCCGACGGCGGGAACTCCGCAGCGCCGCGCCGTTCGATGACGCCGACCCCCGCTGCGATCACGTCGTCAGGCACGCGGCGCTGGTCGACGGTGCACAGTCGCAGCGTCTGGCGGATGTGGTGCTCGGCTGAGTAGCGCGCCCGACGGCGCACATAGGCCGCTTCGCCGAGCAGCGGTAGTGACATGACGGCGAACTGCGCCGCCACTCGAGCGTCGCCGCGAGAGAGCAGTGGGCGTGGCAACGCGGGATCTACCAGGACAGCGCCGCGCACGCGTTCGGGAGCCGCGGCTGCCTCGAGGATCGAAATCATCCCGCCCATCGAGTTGCCGACCAGCACGACGGGCTCGCCGGCGACCTCCCGGATGAAGCGGTCGAGCAGGCGCCGGTTGCCGCCTACCGTCGTCGAGCGTCCGGCTGCCGGCGACAGGCCGTGTCCGGCCAGGTCGATCGCCATCACCCGTACGTGGTCGCGCAGCAGGGGGGCAAGCGCCAGCCAGTTCCACGTCGCGCCGCCCAGACCGTGGACGAGCAGCAGCAATGGGGCCTCCGCGGGGCCCCCGAAGTCGAGGTAGTGGGTCGGTCCGCCGAGGTCCGCCGTGTGCGAAAGGAGGTCCGCGGCGGATGTGGTCATCGATCGAGGATGCCTCATAAATCCCCAGTCCGCGCCGGTTGTTCATCTTTCCCTCATCTGTGGTTCGCCCGGGGTGTGCCGTTCGTCGCTGAAAGTGATGTGTCGTTGTCGAAGCCGGGTGGGGCTGCGCTCCCGCACGACGAGAGCGGAAGGGGATTGCGTGAAAACTCCGCGCTATCTCTTCGTTCTGGGGGTCGGGGAGGGCGCAGCCGCGCATCCGGTCTGGCCCGATCTGCACCAGCGCTTCGTTGGGGAGGTGGACGTGGACGGTTCGTGGTTCGCGTGGCGCCTCACCGGCGCCAATCACCGCGAGCTCGGCCGGAGCTGTCGCGTCTTCGGCGACCTGGGTAGTGCACGAGACGACGCGGCGGCGCTGCGGGAACGCGTGCAAGACGCCGAGATCAACGTGCTCACCGTGCCACGAACCGCCACCTGGGGCTGGCGGCTCCGACTCGACGCAGTGGCGATCGCCACCTCTAGCCGCGGCTATGCGCGACACCGCGAGTGCACCTACAACGCGAGCACTTTCGTCGCGGCTGCAGCCATTGCGGACCTGTCCGACGCGGACCCGCCACCCGTCTGGCAGCTGGCTGAGTCGCGACTTCCGGACGTCGCCCTGTGATCTCAGGAGAAGAAGGAGAGACCGTGACCATCGCTGCTGACCAAGAGATCGTTGCTCCCTCCGCGGTGCAGCACGTCGCGGTTGCCGAGCAGTGGCCGGTGCACGGAGCTCGCCTCGAGGCCGAGCGGGTGTCCGCGTGGTTCGGCAACAACCACGTGCTCGACCGCGTGTCACTCGATATGCCGCCGGCGACGGTGACCGCGCTGATCGGCCCGTCGGGATGCGGCAAGTCGACCTTCTTGCGAATCCTCAACCGGATGCACGAGCAGATCCCGATCGCGAAGCTCGCCGGCGAGGTCCGGCTCAATGGCGAGGACATCTACGCGCCGCAGTCGCGGATCACCGAGACGCGCAGGCGCATCGGGATGGTGTTCCAGAAGCCGAACCCCTTCCCCGCGATGAGCATCGGCGACAACGTCACCGCCGGTTTGAAGTTGACCGGCATGAAGATCGCGCGCTCGGACAAGGACGCCCTGATCGAGGACTGCCTGCAGCGCGGCGGTCTGTGGGCAGAGGTCAAGGACCGGCTCGACGCGCCGGGTGGCGGGCTTTCCGGTGGTCAGCAGCAGCGGCTTTGCATCGCCCGCTCCCTTGCCGTGAACCCGGACGTGCTGTTGATGGACGAGCCGTGCTCTGCCCTCGACCCGACCTCGACGCGTCGCGTCGAGGAGACGATTGCGTTGCTGCGCAACCAGGTCACCATCGTCATCGTCACGCACAACATGCAGCAGGCAGCTCGCGTGTCGCAGCAGTGCGCCTTCTTCCTGGCCGAGCAGGGCACGCCTGGAGCAATCGTCGAGTCCGGTCCGACGGAGGACATCTTCGAGCGGCCGCAAGACCCGCGTACGTCGGACTATGTGAACGGCCGGTTCGGGTGACGACAGCTCTCCTCGATCCACCTGCCGGAGGCGCGACGCCTCCGGACGAGCCTCGGCCCATCTCGCGCAAGCCCACGGGCGGCGACGCGATCTTCGTCAATACCTTCCGGTTGATCGGTGCCTCGGTGCTGGTCATCACCGGCGGGATCGGCGTGTTCCTGGCCTACCAGGGCTGGCCCACGCTGCACCACTACGGCTTCAGCTTTTTCACCACGCGGGCGTGGAACCCGGATACGGACACGCTCGGCATCGCGGCCGTCATCGTCGGGACGATCGAGGTCGCCGCGGTGGCGATGGTGCTCGCGTTCCCCCTCGCAATCGCCACGGCTCTTTACATCACCGAGTACGCCCCACATCGACTGCGAAGCACGTTGGTCGCAGCCATCGACCTGATGGCTGCGGTGCCGTCGATCGTCTACGGCTTGTGGGGCTTCTTCCTGATCGAGCCTCACGCGTCGCAGTTCGCCGTCTTCCTGCAGCGCAACTTCGGCTGGTTCCCGCCGTTCCACGTGGGCGCGAACCCGAATGCCGCCGTGCCCGACATCAGTCGATACACGGCGAGCGCGTTCATCGCCGGAATCGTGGTCTCGATGATGGTCATGCCGATGGCATGCGCCGTCATGCGGCAGGTTTTCTCCCTCACGCCCGAAGGTGAGAAGGAAGGCGCGCTCGCCCTCGGCTCCACCAAGTGGGGCATGGTCCGGACGGTCGTCCTGCCGTTCGGTCGCGGCGGCATCATCGGTGGCGGCATGCTCGCGCTGGGCCGTGCCCTGGGCGAGACCATCGCGGTCCTGCTGATCGTCAGTCCCGAGTTCGTCATCAAGGGCCGCATTCTCGAGATCGGCACCGACACGGTCTCCGCGCTGATCGCCAGCCAGTTCGGTGAGGCGACCGGCATCCAGCTTTCCGCTCTTCTTACCGCCGGCTTCGTGCTCTTCGTCATCACGCTGCTCGTCAACACGCTGGCTGCCATTGTCGTCAACCGCAGCCGCTCGGGGGCGGATTCGTGAGCGCGATCGCGTCGCCCGGCGGTGGATCCAGCATGACGTCCGGGTTTCCCCGCGTCGACGATGATCTTCCTGCTGTTCCTCGCTCGGATCTGGGACGTCAGCCGGCCGACGAGCGGTATCTCACCTGGGGCGCGCGCTTCGCCGCACTCGCCATCGCGTGGGTCGTCGTCGAGCGGTTGCTGCCGGTGCAAGGACTCGGATGGTTCGTCTTCGTTGCTGCCCTCGCGAACGTGGCCGTTCTCGCTGTCGGTACTGCCGTCCTGGGCAGCAACGTCGCGCTCGCTGATCGCGTAGTCCAGTGGGTCGTGTCGACCGGCATGGTGATCGTGCTTGTCGCGCTGGCCTCGGTGATCGTCTTTGTCCTCGAGCGCGGCTGGACAGCGCTCGATCACGTCAACTTCTTCACCAAGGACATGACCGGCGTCGGTGCGGAGGACCCCCTCGACAAGGGGGGCATCCTGCACGCGGTTCTCGGCTCGCTGATCGAGCTCGGGATCGCCTCGGCGATCGCGCTCCCGCTCGGCGTCGGCACGGCCGTCTACATGAACGAAATCGGCGGCAAGTTCGCTCGGGTCATCCGCACGGTGGTCGAGGCAATGACCGCGCTGCCCGACATCTTGGCCGGCCTGTTCATCTACACCGTCTGGATCATCGCTCTCGGCTTCCCCCGCTCGGGTCTGGCCGCCGGGCTGGCGATCACCGTCATGATGCTGCCGATCATCGCGCGGGCTTCCGACGTGGTCCTTCGCGTCGTACCCGGCACGATGCGAGAGGCCGCCTTCGCCCTCGGCGCCAGCCGGTGGGCGACGGTCTGGCGCGTCGTACTTCCGACCGCACGACCGGGCCTCGCCACCGCGTTGATCCTCGCGATCGCGCGCGGGGTCGGCGAGACGGCTCCGGTGCTGATCACCTCAGGCAACGCGTCGTTCATCCACCTGAACCCGACGACCGGCGTGATGAACTCGCTGCCGCTGTTCATCTTCACCTCCGCACGCAGCGGCATCGCCTTACAGGTCCAGCGTGCCTTCGGTGCGGCGGCGGTCCTGCTGCTGCTGGTCCTCGTGCTCTTCATCACCGCGCGGATGCTGGCCCGACCGCGGACCGGCAAGCCGTCCGCGTTTCGCCGCGTCCGCCGCGCATGTCGGACCCCGAACCGTCCTTACCTGAAGGAAGTCGCGTGAGCTCCAGCCTCATTCGCTTCCGCCGAAACACGCTGCGCCTCGCGGTCGTGCTGGCGCTGGTGTGCTTCGCCGCGTTCCGTGCCATGGATCCGGCGTCGGCCGAGTACGCCGAGATCGAGGGCTCCGGCTCTACCTGGGCCTACACGATCATCCAGCAGTGGGTCGCCGACGTCTCCGCGCAGGGCATGCAGATCACGTTCAACAACAACGGCTCGTCGCAGGGACGCAAGGACTTCTCGAACTACGTCACTGACTTCGCCGACTCAGACATCCCTTACCAGGGCATCGATCCGGTCACCCGCCAGTCCGACGCAAGCAGCCGGCCCTACGCCTATCTCCCGGTGGTCGCGGGTGGCACCGCACTGACCTACCAGCTCCACGTCGCGGGCAAGCTGGTGAACAACCTGCGCTTGTCGGGCGAGACCATCGCGAAGATCTTTACCAACAAGATCACCAACTGGGACGACCCCGAGATCACCAAGGAGAACGGCGGCCACCCGTTCCCGTCCCTTCCGATCACTCCGGTGGTGCGTTCCGACGGCTCCGGCGCGACCGCTCAGTTCACGTTGTGGATGGGCAAGGAGTACCCCTCGATCTGGGGCCCGTACAACGGCGGCAACACCGGTCTGACATCCGTCTACCCACGGACGGGGCGACAGATTGCGGCCTCCGGTGACGACGGCATCATGAACACCGTCGACTCCGCCGCTGGTGAGGGCTCGATTGGCTACACGGAGTACTCCTACCCGCTGAACGCGCACTACCCGGTCGTCTATGTCGAGAACCCGGACGGCTACTACGTCCAGCCGACGCAGTACGACGTAGCTGTCGCGCTGACCAAGGCGAAGATCTTCGGCTGCAACTCGAGTGGCACCTGCAGTCCCAATGGGCTGAGCGCTACCACCTATCTCACCCAGGACCTGGACGACGTCTACACGTACAAGGACCCGCGTTCGTACCCGATCTCGTCCTACTCCTACATGATCATTCCGACGAGCTCGACCGACCAGCGGATGACCGTCGCCAAGCGGCAGACGCTTGCGGACTTCCTCAGCTACTCGCTGTGTACGGGCCAGTCCAAGGCCGGTCCCTACGGCTATTCGCCGCTGCCGCTGAACCTGGTGAAGGCCTCGTTCACCCAGATCGAGAAGCTAGGCCCCGATGCCACCCCGACGGCAGTTTCCGGGGTCAACATCAACAACCCTTCGGCGAACCTCACTAGCTGCGACAACCCGACCTTCGTCAAGGGCAATCTGGCGGCGAACCATCTGGCGCAGGTCGCCCCACTTCCGCTGCCTTGCCAGAAGGACACGGCCCAGCCCTGTGGTGACGACGCCGTCGCGCCTGGCACGACGACTCAGGCTGGCTTGCAGACGACGAGCTCAGGCTCGACCGGAAGCAGCAGCGGGAGCGGATCGAGCGGCGGCGGTGGCGCGCCCTCCAGCGTCGATCCAGGTGCCGGTGGATCCGCAGCCGGCGCCGGATCTGGTGGAACGACCACGACCGGCACCTCGAGCCTTTCCGGCGCCACGCCGACGGCGATCGAGCTGAGCGCGCAACGCAACGGCGACAACAAGGCTTTCGGCGTCCTCGCTGTAATCGAGCTGCTAGCGATCGTCCTGCTGCCGGGCGTGTACGTCGCATGGCTCAGACGTCGTAAGGGCCTCGTGTGACGCAACGCGCTCGAGTCGCCTCACTCCTCGCCCTGGCAGTGGCGCTGCCTTTGGGCGTGCTGAGCCTTGCGCCGATCAGCGCACTCGCGGCGACGTCGTCCGCAGGGTGCACGGAGAAGTACGGCGTGACCTCGACAAGCAGCGACTCATGGTCGGCGACCGAACCCATCTCGCGCACTTTCGGCGACGGCACGCCCGCGACCACGAACTGTATCCACCTCTCGGTGAACAAGCACACCAATCTGCAAGACCACGAGCGGATCCAGGTCACCTGGTCGGGGGCCCACCCGACGGCCGGCCGTGCTCTGAACCCGTTCGGTGAGACCGGGCTCGAGCAGGAGTACCCGGTCATGCTGATGCAGTGCCGAGGCACCGACCCGAAGGACGACCCAGGCGTTAGCGCCGCTCAAGCGGTCAGCCCGGACACCTGCTGGACCAACACCTACTTCGAGCGCACGTCCTCAGCCGATCCCGGTCAGGGCATCTGGCAGCAGGATGCCGACGCGACCGACGCGGACAAGGCGCACATCTCCGGCATCGATCCCTCCAAGATCCCGGACGAGTGCAACGTCAGCAGCACCTTCGACTACCACATCACGCCGTTCCTGGCGAAGAACGCAACGCTGTATCCGGGTTGTTCGTCGCAGTCGATGGCGCCCGAGGCGACGGTCAACTCCGTGACCATCCCGCAAGAGGCGATGGCGTTCACGAACCTCGACGGCAAGGGCTCGTTCGAGTTCGATCCCCGGACCGACCTCGACAACGCGTCGCTTGGCTGCTCCTCCACCCAGCCGTGCACCCTCGAAGCCATCCCGATCGATGGCATCAACTGTGCCCCCGGCAACACCAACCAGGAATGCAACGCGACCGGCCAGCTGCCGCTGGGCCAGGTGAACCCCGGATCGGCGCCAGAGGACGCCGTTGCCCCGGCGTTCTGGTGGTCGGCGTCGAACTGGGACCGGCGGATTCCGGTGCCGCTGAGCTTCGCGCTGCCGCCGGGTGTGTGCCAGGCCTCGCCGGCCGGCCAGCCCGTCCCGTTCTACGGCTCCGAGCTACTCAGCCAGGTGGCGCTGCAGTGGACGCCGGCGTACTGCCAGAACAACAAGCGGTTCAACTGGCAGGACAACATCATCCCGGACCAGGCGGCGGACGCCCTGATGACCGGCGGCCAGGCAGCGGCCGCGGAGGTTTCGAGTCGGCAGGCCAGTGACTCCGGCATCGCTTACGCGCCGACGGTCGTCACCGGCTGGGGAATCGGGTTCGACATCGACAAACCCGGCAACGCCGGGCAACAGGAGACGATCAACCTCAACGCCCGGTTGGTTGCCAAGCTGCTCACCGAGTCCTACCCAGGCTCGGTCGACGTCAAGGCCGGCCATCCCGGCTTCTCGCACAACCCGCTTTCGCTCAACCTCGATCCGGAGTTCATCAAGCTGAACCCCGGCCTCGACACCTCGCACTGGAGCGAGACCGCCTCGGCGATCATGAACTTGTCGACGAGCTCGGGCGTCATCACGCAGCTCACGTCCTACATTGCGGCGGATCCGCAGGCGATGGCCTTCATTCATGGCTTGCCCGACCAGTGGGGCATGACGGTCAATCCGTTCTACAAGAACATCAAGATGCCGGTGAGCACGTGGCCGCTGCTCGACACCTGGGTCGACGAGACCACCAACGATCCCTGTCTGCAGGCCGCGCCGACGGCGTACATGCCGCTGATCGCCAGCCCAGTCAGCAGCCTGCGACTTGTCGCGACCGCGTTGCTCTACAGCTGGCCGTTGGTGACCACCGGATGCACTGGGAATGGCACGACGACCTCGCCGTTCCAGCTGTCGAGGGTGGCGCCAGAGGGGCTGGGCAACCGCTTCATCCTCGGTCTGATCACGCTCGGCGATGCCAAGCGCTACGACCTCACCGTCGCAAACCTCCAGGCCTCACCAGGCCACTACGTGGCTGCCGATGACGCCGGGCTGCGCGCGGCGGTGAAGCTGGCCAAGCCGGGTCCGAAGCTGAAGCCGTTCACGCTGTCGCAGAAGGCGATTCGCAAGAGCAAGACCGCGTATCCCGGGACGTCGATCGTCTACACCGCGGCGAAGACCTCCGGGCTGCCTAAGGCGACAGCGTCAGACGTCTCGCAGTTCATCAAGGTCTCCTCGACCGAGGGACAAGTAGCGGGGCGTGGCAGCGGCCAGCTGCCCGCCGGTTACCTGCCGATCACCAAGTCGGGTCCCACCAAGCGGCTCTTCGTGCAGGCACAACAGGTGGCGTCGGCGATTGCTGCCCAGAAGGCCGCGCCGCACCGGGCGTCGTCGACGACGCCGGCGGGTGGACCACCTTCGTCCTCGGGCACCGTACCCAGCATCCCGCTGCCGGGAGCGGACACGACCAGCTCACCGGTGCCGTCGCCCGAGATCGCCCCAGGCGATGGCTCGACTTCACCGACCCAATCGGGGACGGTCACGGCCGCGCTGAGCTCGCCGGTCGGTGGATCGCTGCTGCCGGTCCTGCTTCTGCTGGGCATCGCAGCGGCACTGGCGACCGCAGGTAGCCGGTTCTGGTTGCGCAAGCAGGGTCTGAAATGAGCCTGGCAACGCTCACGCGGCGGGGCAGCCACGGCCCAACGTCTCCTGAGCAGACCGACTCCGGCGTGCCCGCGAAGCCCAGCAAGGCCGCAACGCCCAGGCAGGATGCACCGCCCGGCGGTCTCGCCGAGCGGCTGTCGCTCGCGTCCTCAGCCTGCGCAGTTCTGGCGTTGGTGTGTGGCTGGATGTTGTTGCAGCTGCTCGTCCTTGGCGGGCTTTCGCACATGCGCGACCAGGTGCTGCTCTACTCGAAGTTCCGCTCCGAGCTGGCGCAGGCCACCGCTCCGACCGGCGAGCTCGACTACAACGGGAATCCCGTGCAGCCCGGTGCGCCGGTCGCCCTCTTGACCATCCCGGCGATCGGCCTTCAGCAGGTTGTGGTCGACGGCACCGCGTCGGGTGACCTGACGGCCGGCCCCGGACATCTTCGTGACACGCCGCTGCCGGGCCAAGCAGGCTGGTCGTGGGTGTTCGGCCGCGGCAGCATCGACGGCGCGCCGTTCCACAAGATCGCCGATCTCGCCAAGGGCGACACCGCGTCGGTACGCACTGGTCAGGGGCTCGTCGATTACACCGTCGTCGACGTACGCCGGACCGGTGATCCGGTTCCTGCGCTTCCCACGGGCTCGGGGGGCGGTCTGCTGACGCTGGTCACAGCCGACAGCCACGGGTTCCTGTCCGCGCTGCGAGCCTCGTCTCCGGTCTACGTCGACTTGACCACCGACAAGGCCTTGGCGGACGGCCCGGTTGCCGGCGCGGTGCCGTCCTCCGAGCTGGTGATGGCACGCGACACGAGCGGGTTGCCGATCCTGACCCTGCTGCTCGCGTTGCTCACGGGGCTCGTCCTCGCGATCAGCGCCGCGCGCCATCGTTTCCGGGCTGCGCTGGTGTGGCTGGTTTCCACGCCGGTTGTGATCGCCCTCGCCTGGGCGGTGACCGATCAGGTCACCCGCCTCCTACCGAACTTGATGTGAACCCACATCGAGCACATAGAAGACACGAATCAGGGAGCAACTTGATGTCCGTTCGCAAGAACAGCGTCAAACTGGGCGTGGCCGCCGCGGCCGCGTTCGGTTTGGCCTTAACCGCGGCGGCGCCGGCAGGCGCGGTCGATGGAGGCCCGTCGACCACGCCGAAGCTCGGCACCGACATCATCGGCGCCGGCTCCGATACCACGCAGTACCTGCTTGACCAGCTGGCCACTGACTACGACGCAACCGTCACGACCGGCCCGAAGCTGGTCAACTACGACGCCTGCGTCGGCGACACCAACTCCGCGACCGCGACCGGCCTGGGCTCCAACCCTGACGGCTCCGGCTTCCCGTGTGGCGCCGACAACACCGGCACCAAGGTCGGGGTTGCCCGTCCGGCGACCGTCATCGACGCCAAGGCGGCGGCCACCGCTGTCATGCCGAACAGCTCAGGTTCCGGTCGTACCCTGCTGCAGACCCCGACCGACCCGCTGTTTGGCGACGTCGCCTTCGCGCGGTCGTCCGGCCCCCTCAACACCACGAACCTCGCGGCCGGCGAGATCGGGCTGCCGTTCGCGGTCGACAAGATCGTCACGGCCACCAACCCCACCGGTCCGGCGCCCGCCGCTTTGACGGGTCTGCAGGTGCTGCGGATCTACAACGGCACCTACACCAACTGGGACCAGGTCGGCGGCAAGGAAGCTGCGATCCACCCGTACCTCCCCAAGGCGGGTTCGGGCACGCTCAACGCCTCTGAGGCATTCCTG
>DATAVE010000058.1:0-5912 GCA_036267875.1 Mycobacteriales bacterium | reverse complement strand
GGGCAGCAGGATGAACGGCGTCTCCTCCAGCGACATGCCGAATCCCATGATCGGGCCCAGCACGTCCGCCTGGTCGTACGTCGCGTAGTTGAGCAGCTCGATGCAGCGCACCTCGTCGATCCGCTCGCTGATCCCGGTGATGAGCAGCGGCAGGGCGTCGTTGCCGAATCCGGGATCGATGCCGTTCACGAAGATCGACGCGCCACCCTCGTGGGCTGCCGCGATCACGTCGGCGGCCATCTCGTCGGCGACGCCGTACGGGTACTGCAAGAAGACCGGGCTGGACGACACGACATTGATGCCCGCGCGCAGGAATCGCGCGAGGTCACCGAGAGCCTCCATGATCCGGTCGTCGGCCCATGCGGTGTGCACGATGCAGTCGGGCTTCAGGGCCAGCAACGCATCGGCGTCGTTCGTCGCCGTAACACCCAGCGTGCGACCGAGTCCGGCAAGCTCTCCGGCGTCCTTGCCGACCTTCTCGGGGTTCGAGACCCACAACCCGACCAGCTCCACGTCAGGGCGCACGTCGATTCCGGCGATCGCATGCTTGCCGACATGCCCGGTGCTCCACTGCACGACTCGATACGTCACGAGGCTCCGTTCAAAATGGCGACCGGGGCCGCGAAGTCGGGAAGCGAACAGGTCTGGTCCAGGCCGAGCACCTGCATGAAGCGGCCCTGCGAAAGGTACTTGCCGATCACCAGCGACAGCTCGACGATCTCGCCGGCATCGAAGCTCTGCTCGAGCCGCGCCAGCAGGTCGTCACTGATCGAGACCGAGTCGCCACAGAACAGCTCGGTGTACTCCAGCGCCACCCGCTCCGCAGGGGAGTACGCCGCGCTGTCCCGCCAGCCCGCGACGCCGGTGAGGACGTCCTCGGTGAGACCCGCCTCGACCGCTTCCGGCGTACGCCACGACAGGCAGACCGTGCAGCCGTTGATGATCGCGATTCGCATCCGGATCAGTTCGTGGAGGCGCCAGTCCAGCGTGCTGGCGAAGGTCGCGGCGTTCATCGCGCCGACCGCCTTGGCGAACTCGGGACGCAGCGACAACGCCTTGACGATGTCGAGCTGGCCACCCTCGGGCAAAGAAATCCGTGACATGCATGCAGCGTCTCGCGTCCCGGCTGCGTTGTCATGGGAGAAGGCGGTTCGACCCGAAGCTTGGAGACGACATGAGCGACGACTCGTTCCGCGAGTTCGTCGTCGGCCGCGGTCCCGAGCTGACGCGGTTCGCGACCCTGCTCTGCCGCGACCGTCACGAGGCTGAGGACCTGCTCCAGGACACCCTCGCCGCGGCGTACGCCGGCTGGCGCCGGATTGAAGGCGTCGAGTCGCCGGAGGCGTACGTCCGCCGGATGCTCGTCAACCGTCACGTCTCCCGCTGGCGTCGCCACCGCGGCAGGACCGAGCCCCGCGCCGCCGTTCCCGATGTCGCCGGGCCCGACTCGTCCGAGGCGACCGCCACTGCGGACGCGGTACGTCGAATGCTCCGCGAGCTCCCCGCCAAGCAGCGCGCGGCCGTCGTGCTGCGCTACTACGCCGACTACACCGATGCGCAGATCGCCGAGACCCTCGGCTGCAGCGAGCCGACGGTTCGCAGCCAGATCTCGCGCGCCCTCGCTCATCTGCGCGCCCCTGCCGAATCCGCCTTGCTCGGGACGACCGAAAGGACCACCCCATGAACTCCGACGACATCCTGCGGTCCGGGCTTCACGATCTCGCCGACGAGGTCAGCGAGATTGCCGACCTTCACCGCCTCGCCGTGCAGCGTGGAAGACGCCGACGCTCGGTACGTCGGGCAACGGCGGCAGGCAGTGCCGTCCTGTCAGTCGCAGCGGTTGCGGGTGTCGGCGTGGTCGTCGCGGAGAACACCGGTGGTGGCAGCTCTGCCGTCATCACGCCGCTCGCGAGCGAACCGTCGGATGCGCAGCCGTGGTGGCAGGCCTGGGCCACGGGGCGCCATGACGGTCCGGTCGACCAGACGTTCCTCGATGCTGCGAACCAGTCCTACGAAGCAACGGCCGGCGGAGGTCCGATCAACGCCTACGCGACCGGCACCACGCCGGACGGCACGGACTGGGTGATGTTCACCGACTCCACTGACGGCAACGTCGTGCAGTGGTTGCAAGGCTGGAACGGCGCTCCCGACTTCGGCGCCAGCCTGCCGGACGTCGTGCCAGGCATGACCTGGTCGTCCTTCGCGACTCCGACTCTCGAAGGCCACAACATGTCCGGTGGCGATGTCCCGCACTGGCTGGTGATCGTCGGTCGGCCCGGAACGTCCGCGATCGACTACAGCCCGGACGGCTCGGTGTGGACGCCGCTGCAGCTGCAGGACGGGATCGGCGTCATCAAGATCTCCAACGGGTTCCCGCCGGCGACGGCTCAGGTGCGCCTGTCAGACGCGACCGGCGTCTACGCGACGGGCACGCCTGACGGCTCCGGAGCCGCTCAGCCGGACGCCGACGGCACGAAACTCACAACCTCGCCGACTCCGGTCCTGTCGACTCCACTCGCCACGCCGACAGCGACTCGGACGACGCCCTGACGCTTTCAGCAATCACTCAGCCACCTCTCAGGATTGTCGGCTAGCGTCGAGGCATCTCGAGCCCCCGGTTTTAGGCGACCTCCCGCGTGCCTTCCAGATTCCTACGCCGCGTCGTGCCCCGCGCGATCGTCGAGCGCAAGCAACGCGTCGACCGCTTGGTGCTGATGTATCAGCGGCTCGAGATGCGTCACGCCAAGGTCCTGCCGGCGGGGCGAGCAAGCCGCGGACTGCACCTGCCGCCGGTCGACCGGATCGAGAAGGTCGAGCACGCACTCGTCACGACGAAGACGTACGACGACTTCATCACGACGCTGGAACGCACCGCGGACGTCCAGGCCGCAACCGTGGCGTCGTTCCGCACGGTGATGAACCGCGGCCGCGAGGGCAGGTCCCGCACGATCGCCCTCGCCGTGCAGCGCAACCCGGAGACAGCCCTGGCCGGCGACATCTGTCGCGCGATCCTCGCCCTCTACGACTGGCAGCCCACGTTTGCCTGGGAGCTGCTGCGCCGCCATGATCTGGCAAAGGTGCTGCCCCTCGCGCCCGGCGAGTTCTTCAGAGCAGCCTTCGCGGTCGCGCCGGATGAGGCGGCGCGGGTGCTCGACCAGCTCCGGACGGGTGAGCTCGAGTGCCCGATCTCGGCCGTCGGCTGGCGAGGGATCGCGAACGTCAGCTTCGCCGCCGGCGAGGAGGCGCTCTCCGCCTGGGCAGTCGAACAGCTCGTCGCGACCGCCAACGGCGACAAGGCCCTCCTTGACCGAGCCGCCGAGCTGTCTCGCTGGTATGGCCGACGCGAGCAGCGAGCCGAGCTGTCCGCCGATCGTCCGATCTCCTTCGTGCTGCTCGACGAGCGCAGCCCGCAGCACACGGTTCGACGCAATCGCAACCCGGACCGCCAGCAGCGACGCGTCGTACTGCGGGCGCTTGCGCAGACCCGTGACACCAAGTTCGACGGAGACGTTCGCGTCGTCCGTCAGGCGAACGACTTCATTGCCCGCGACGCCGCCAACCCGTCCGCGAGGACCGGCTCGACCACAGTGTGGCTATACGCCGCAGGCCGAAACGTGACCAGCTACGCCGACGTCCCGCAGGGCACGTGGCTACTCATGGACGGCAAGCTGCCGATCCCGCTGTTCGGGATGGCTGCGACCTTCCCGTTCGACGACCGCTACCGGCCAGTCTTCGCGTCGATCACGATCGATGGCGTCGCAGGACTCAACGGGCTGACCCCCGAGGCGTTGGAGCAGCTGCGTAGCTGCTCCCCGGTCGGCTGCGCTGACTGGGACACCTACTACCTGATGCGCTCAGCCGACGTACCTGCGTTCCTCGCCGAGGACGCCCCCGACAGCCTCAAGGCGGTCGTCAATCGCATCGTTGCGGGCGACGACGAGCAGACCGCCTACGCCGCATGGCAGGCCGCATGCGCTCCCGCAGTGAAGAAGGGCCTCGCCCGGGACGCTGACTTTGCCGACTCGCTCCCGATCAAGATCGACATCGCGTCGGTCTGCAAAGCGGTCCGCGCCAAGCAAGTGGTGGTCGAACGCACCGAGCCGGCCGGTGACGGCCCAGAGATCAACCTGGAGTTCTCACTCGACGGCAACATCAAGCACCAGATGGAAGTGTGCCTGAGCTCGATAGTCCGTCGGGCGAGCCGTCCGATCCGGCTGTTCGTGATGTGCCGGGACCACGACGCCACCGACTTCGCGCGGCTGGCCTCGCTGTTCCCCACCGTGTCGTTCGTGTGGCTGCCGACCGACGGCGTCGACCACGGCGACCTGGGATCGATGATCGGCCACCTCACCGTGGCCACGATGGACCGGCTGCTCCTGCCCGATCTCCTTCACGACGTCGACCGGATCGTCCACCACGACATCGACGCGGTGTGTCTCGCTGACCTCGCAGAGCTTGCCGACCTCGACCTCGCAGGTCACCCGATCGCCGCGGTCACCACGACCAGGTGGCGCTATCAGAGCTGCTTCAACGAGCTGCGCGGCACGGCGTACCGCTTGCGGGCGCAAGGTCGCCCCGAGCTTGCAGACGAGCTCATCGCGCGCACCCATCTGCGACACAAGTTCGACTTCTTGGTCTTCAACGCCGGCGTCATGGTGTTCGACCTCGCGAGGATGCGCGCCGACCGCTTCGGACGGGAGTTCTTTCCATACGTCGAGCGGTACGAGATGAACGACCAAGCGGTGCTGAACGCCTACGCCGGCGCGGACCGGCTGGTCCTGGACCCGGCGTGGAACTGGTGCCCGCGACTGCAGGACCTCGCCAACCCGAAGGTCGTGCACTGGGCCGGCAAGTTCAAGCCGTGGAAGCCGATCTGGGTGCCGGCCCGCGAACTCTGGGACGAAGCCGAGAGGCTAGCCGCAACCCGATCGACGGACTAGCGCGACCTCCTGCCGATCACACCGTCCAAGGCGGCCGCGCCAGCCAGCTGACGTCGTCTTCCCATGACGTCGCGCTGGCCCAGTGCTCTGGACCCCCCTGGGCGGCGAGGAACACCTCGCCCGCGTAGTGGCGAATGAAGCGAGTCGGGAAGTCGGGCGACGACAACGAGATGCCCTGGCCGTTCTTGCCCGGCGAGATTTCAAAAGTGGCGTCCAACGCGTGCTGCTGGTCGCCGTCGTTGTAGTGGAGGACGAGCGCGCCATGGTGATGGCGCAGAAAGTTCCCGGGCAGGTTCTGCGATTCCAGCGACAGCTTCGAGGGGTCCGCCAACCCCGCGCGCACAACCCACGTCGCATCGGCACGATCGAGCGAGGAGCTGTTTCGCGAGATCGGGGACAGCAGCACCTCGCCTTCACGATGGCGCAGGCAGTCGCCGTTGCAGCCGGGCGTAGTCGCGCTCAGCATGATCTGTGACCCGGGCGGAAGAGTCAGCCCGGCCGTGCCTGTGCTCATTCGGCGATCACCGTAGTCGAATCGGGTCAAGCCTCGAAGGCTCGGCGCCACTCTTCCGGCGAGGTGAACTCCGCCGCCGCCTGCTGGTAGCGCTCAGCCAACGCGGGCCAGTCGCGATAGAGCCGGGCGTGAGCCACGGCGCTCGCCCGCATCAGCTCGCGGAAGAGCTCTGGATCGCGCTTGTACCAAGACGCCGTGACACCGTCGGCCGCTGAGACGACCGCGCCGTCGAGCGGCGACAGGATCCACCAGTGCGCGTCCTGGCTCGCAACGACAGCCTGCGGCCGATCCTTCGTCGCCGGGTCTACGGGACGCAACTGGCGGGTGGCACCGATCGCGGCCTTGATCACCAGGTCGATCGGGTTCGACGGTGAGGTCGGCTCCTTGCCGCGCTTCGGCGGCTTCTTGCGCTTGGCCGCCGGGAACGCCTCGACGTCCTTGCTGCCCTGCGCGTCGGA
>DATAVE010000057.1:0-38427 GCA_036267875.1 Mycobacteriales bacterium | reverse complement strand
TGGCCAGCGAGAACAGCGGTGATGACCAAACGGCGTTTCGACATGCCGCACGCTGGCCGAGCCAGCTATGCCGATGACCCGCGACACGCTATTCCGATGTCGTGAGACACCCCATTCCGATGTACTGAGCCAGAACACTGCAGGGGGCACAAGCGGATCGGATCGGATCCGAAGGTCGTAGAGGTCCACGCGGCCAAGCTCACCAGAGTGGACAGTCAGATGAAGGCGAGCGCCGACAACTTCGAGACAGAGTTCAAGGCAGCAGGGCATGGCGCACCGTCAGACTCGATCGCGACGCTGGTCGCCGAGACGATCTCGGCCGCGCTGGACCATCTGCTCGACGAGGTGAATGCCTTGAAGCCCTACGGTGGTTGAGGTGCAACGAAGGGCTGATCCGTGAAGCTTCCGAAGGCCGTCCTCATCGAGCTCGCAGTGGCGGAGGGCGCCGACCCGAAGCTCGCCAAGCGCAGCACACGCAGCCTCGACGTCGACTGGCCCAAGGCCAGCAAAGGACGCGCCGCCAAGGAGGTCGTCGATGAGGACCTCGCGGCCTTCAAGGACGAGCTACAGCGGGTCCAGCAGCAGCTCTACGCGAGCGGGACGCGCGCCTTGCTGCTGATCTTCCAGGCCCTCGATGCGGCCGGTAAGGACGGCACGATCCAGCACGTCATGTCCGGCGTGAACCCCCAGGGCTGTTCGGTGACCTCCTTCAAGCGACCGTCCGACACCGAGCTGCGCCATGACTTCCTCTGGCGCTGTACCGAAGCGCTGCCCGAGCGCGGTCATATCGCGATCTTCAACCGGTCCTACTACGAGGACGTGCTCGTCGTACGCGTTCATCCCGATCTGCTCGCCGATGGCGGCATCGAGAAGCACAGTGGCATCTGGCGGGAGCGCTTCGAGGACATCAACGCCTTCGAGCGTCGCCTCGATCGCAACGGCACCCGGGTCGTGAAGTTCTTCCTGCACGTATCGAAGGATGAGCAGCGCCGCCGCTTCCTCGACCGGCTCGACGATCCGACCAAGCACTGGAAGTTCAGTCCGGCAGACCTCGCTGAGCGTGCCCACTTCGAGGAGTACCAGACGGCGTACGAGAAGGCGCTCGCCGCGACGTCGACGAAGCACGCGCCCTGGTACGTCATCCCTGCAGACCACAAGCCGACGATGCGGGCACTGGTCGCGGGAATCGTCGTCGATGCGATCGACGGGCTCGATCTCGACGCGCCGCGCCCGGCTGCTTCGGCCGAGGAGCTCGAACAGGCGCGAGCCCAACTACTCGCCGAGGGCGACTAGGTCCTCATCCCGCGGGGTCGGAGGCCTTTGGCCCGCCACGCGCGGCGGAGTAGCCGGCAAGCAAAGCCGCGGCAGCGATCAGGATCGCCGAGATAACGAGGGCCAGGACCAGCCCGGCATGAAATGCGCCGTACGCCGCGTCATAGATCCGATCGATGAACGACGGAAACAGCGCTTTGATCCCCGACAGGGATCCGCCCTTCGCGGTGCCACCATGCTCGTAGGAATCGATGATCGAGCCTTGGAAGAACGACGGGATGTGCATCGCATTCAGCCGGTGTCGCAGGTCCGTTGTGAGCTGCCGATTGACGAGCCCGCCAAGGATCGCGACGCCGAAGACCACGCCCAGCTGACGTGCGGTGTTGGTGGCTGACGCGGCCATTCCGGAGTGCTCAGGCGGGACGACCTCCAGCACCAGCACCGTGACCGGCACCATCGCGAGACCCATCCCGAGACCGGTGACGCCGAGGGCTACGGTCAGCGCAGCGAAGGACGGATGGGTCGTGAGTAGCGGCTCACTGATCGCGATCCCGATGGCTGCGACGAGACAGCCGGCCGCCATCGTCCACTGGCCACCACGTCGTACGACGAGCCGGCTCGCCCACACTGCTCCGCCAACCATCAGCGCGGTCATCGGGATGAACAGGGCCGCCGTCCGGAAGCCGCTGTATTTCACGACCTCCTCGAGATACAGCGTCGTGAAGAAGAAGATCGAGAAGGTCCCGAAGTAAACCGCGAACGCGACCACCAAGGCCGTCGTGAATCGCAGACGCCGGAAGTAGCGAAGGTCGAGCATTGGATAGGCGGCTCGACGCTCACGGATCACGAACCCGACGAGACAGACCACACCGACGATGAACAGCGTGATGATCCCGCTGGATCCGAAGCCGGAAGTCTCGCCCTGAATCAGAGCACCAACGATCGAAGCGATCGCCGCGACGCCGAGCAACTGACCGGAGACGTCGACGCGCGCCGTGTCAGGATCCGAGCTCTCGGGTACGTATCGACGCGCTGCGGCATATAGGACCACACCCAGAACGACATTGAGCCAGAACACGGCGCGCCAGCTCCAGATGCCCACGAGCAGCCCGCCGAGCAGCGGTCCGAGCGCAAGTCCGAGACATGACACCGCCGCCCAGACCCCGAGCGCACGAGCCCGGCCCCGCTGCTCAGGGAAGACATGCCGCAGGACCGACAGCGTGCCGGGCTCGGAGGCCGCGGCGCCCACCCCCATCAGCGCGCGCGACGCGATCAGGAGATCCCGCGAGTGCGCCAGCGCACCCATGAGCGAGGCGAGGCTGAACAGCACCAGGCCGGCCAGCATCACTCGACGCCGACCGAATCGGTCGCCCAACGTGCCACCGGTCAGCATCAGACTGGCGAAGGCGAGCGCATAGGCATCGACGATCCACTGCAGCCCAGTGACCCCGAAATGCAGGGAGTCCTGGATGCTGCCAAGGGAGACGCTGACGACCGTCGTGTCGAGGAAGGTCAGCGCGAGGATCCCGCAAACCACGATGAGCGCCGACCGTCGGTTTCGGTTCACGACCGCGTTCGACGGGATCGTCACACCTCCATGGTGATGCAAGGGCCGTGTCGAGCCACGGGCGTGGTCGGCAGAGCCATAGGGTCGAGGTTGTGCTGGTAGGCGTCATCAAGGAGGCCGCTCCCGGCGAACGCCGGGTCGCGCTGACACCCGACGCAACCAAACGCCTCGTTGCCGCGGGACTCCAGGTGGTCATCGAGGCAGGCGCCGGTGACAACGCATGGTTCGACGATCAGCAGTACGCCGAAGCGGGCGCATCGGTGACGGACGGCGCTTCGGTTCGTCGCGATGCAGGCGTACTGCTGTGCGTCGGTCAGCCGGACTTCACCTCGATCGCCGGCAACACCACGGTGATCGGCATGCTCGCGCCATTGCTCGATCCGCAGCTGATGGCGGAGGTCGCTACGCGGGGCATCACTGCGGTCAGCCTCGACGGGCTGCCGCGCACCCTTAGCCGTGCCCAGGGAATGGACGCGCTGACCTCGCAGACGAATATCGCGGGCTACAAGGCGGTGCTGGTCGCTGCAGAGCACTTCGATCGCTTCTTCCCATTGCTGATCACCGCCGCCGGAACCTCCAAGCCGGCTGAGGTCCTCGTGCTCGGCGCAGGGGTGGCGGGGCTTTCTGCAATCGGTACGGCGCGGCGACTCGGGGCAATCGTTCGGGCGTACGACATACGGCCAGCGAGCAGCGAAGAGATCCGCTCGCTCGGCGGCCAGCCGATCGAGCTGACCTCGGTAGTGCCGGGAGCCGGCGAGGGCGGATACGCCAGAGCCTTGAGCGACGAGGAGCAGCGCGCCCAGCAAGTCGAGCTCGCCGGCCACATCGCCAAGCACGACATCGTCATCACGACGGCGCACGTCCCGGGGCGGCGTCCGCCGCTGATGGTCACCTTCGACGCGATCGCTGCAATGCGCCGCGGATCGGTGATCGTCGACATGGGCGCCTCTACGCTCGGGGGCAATGTCGAAGGCTCCCAGCCCGGAGCGGTCACGGTCAGCGACAGCGGCGTGACGATCGTCGGAGCGGGCGACCTGCCGTCCCGAATGGCCAGCGCCGCGAGTGCGGCGTACGCCCGCAACATCAGCACACTGCTGCTGCACCTCGTTGCGGACGGCGCACTGGCAATCGACCCTGCGGACGAGATCACCGCGGGCGTGCTCATCACGAACCACGGCTCGGTCGTCCATCCTGCGACCGCTGCGCTGCTCGACCAGAAAGGCCAGCCATGACCGGCTCGTTCGTCGGCGACATGACGATCTTCGTGCTTGCGCTGCTGGTCGGCTTCGAGGTGATCAGCAAGGTCCCCGCAACGTTGCACACCCCGCTGATGTCGGGCGCCAACTCGATCCACGGCGTCGTGCTTGTCGGGGTCGTGATCCTGTCGGGCGAGACCCACGGCTGGCTCGGCTATGTCTTGCTGTTCGTCGCCGGCGCGTTCGCCGCGGCGAATGTCGTCGGCGGCTACGTCGTCACCGATCGGATGCTGCAGATGTTCAAGCGCCGACCGGTCGCCGCGCCGACCACCGACAAGCAGCCACCGTCATGACGCATTGGGAGACCGGAATCCGGTTCGCGTCGCTGTTCGGAGCCGTGTGCTTCGTGCTCGGTCTGCACCTGATGAACTCCCCCGCCACTGCACGACGCGGCAACCAGCTGTCGGCGTTCGGCATGGTCGTCGCCGTTGCGGCCGTACTGCTCGACGTCGGTCACGGCGACAACGGCGCGGTCATGAACGCATCCCGGTGGATCGTGCTGCTTGCCGGCGTGGCGGTCGGCGGAGCATGGGGCCTCTACGCCGCCCGCACAATCCAGATGACGTCGATGCCACAGCTGGTGTCGATCTTCAACGCCGTGGGTGGCGGGGCTGCCGCGCTGATCGCCATCGCCGAGTACGACATCCATACCCACCCGACCGGCGGCACCGCGACGGCAACCGTCCTCGATGTCGTCATCGGCGGCGTCACCTTCACCGGATCGGTGCTCGCCGCGCTCAAGCTGCAAGGCCACCTTTCGCAGCCGGTCTCCTTTCCGGGCTCACGTGCGGCGTCGAGCTTGTTCGTCGCCGCCGCAGCCGCGGGTGCGGGCTGGGTGATCGCGGGAGCGGACCGCAAGATCATCCTGCTCGGCGTCGTCGTCGCAGCGATGGTCTTCGGCGTACTGATGGTGCTGCCGATCGGCGGTGCCGACATGCCGGTAGTCATCTCGCTGCTCAATGCGTTCACCGGCACCGCGGTGGCGATGGCCGGGTTCGTGTTGTCCAACGCGACCCTCACGATTGCGGGCGCTCTGGTCGGCGCGTCCGGATCGATCCTCACCAAGCTGATGGCAGACGCGATGAACCGCTCGGTGGTCAACATCATCGCGGGCGGGTTCGGCACCGGCGACGGCGCCACGGCTGACGTGGCGGGGGCTGGCGGTCCTGTCAAGGCGATCGCGGTCGACGACGCCGCACTTCAGCTCGCCTACGCGAGCAAGGTGATCATCGTGCCCGGTTACGGGCTCGCAGCGGCGCAAGCGCAACACGAATGCCGGGAGCTCGCCGAGGTGCTCGAGTCGCATGGCGTCGAGGTGAGCTATGCGATCCATCCCGTTGCTGGACGGATGCCAGGACACATGAACGTGCTGCTCGCCGAGGCGAACGTCCCGTATGACCAGCTCAAGGAGATGGAGGAGATCAACTCGGAGTTCGATCGCACCGATGTCGCACTAGTCATCGGCGCCAACGACGTGACGAACCCCGCGGCGCGCCGGCCCGGAAACGCTGTCTCCGGGATGCCGATCCTCGACGTCGACCACGCGAAGTCGATCATCGTCATCAAGAGATCGATGGCCTCGGGCTACGCCGGGATCGACAACGAGCTCTACAGCAACCCGAAGACCTCGATGTTCTTCGCCGACGCCAAGCAGGGCCTCGCGGCCCTCGTCGCCGCAGCCAAGACCCTCGTCGCCTAAAGACGCGGGGTTCGGCGGTAACGACGACCGCGGGAGCGGATCGGTGACTCGTAGAACCGGAAGCTGATCTCGGCGACCGCAATCGCCACGACGACGTTGACCACGATCTCGACCCAGCGACGGGCGTGCAGGTGGTAGTCGAGCAGGTTGAAGATCAGCTGGTGGTAGAGGTAGAGGCCGTAGGAGATCACGCCGATCCGTCGGATCGGCGCCCATCCCAGCAGCCCCGAGATAGGGGGCTCATGCTCCAGGCCGGCAAGCATGCCTACGGTCAGCAGCGCGGTGACCGGGACGCCGACTCGCAGGTAGTTCACGTCGGTGGCTGACGGCCCGGCGACCATCAGCGCGATGATCGCCGCGAGGCACGGCAGCGTCAGGTGCCTCGTCCAGCGAGGCGGGGCAGACAGCGCAAGCGCACAACCCGCGAACAGCCCGAATGCATGGGTCTGCGGCTGGAAATAGCTCGGCGACGGACCGACGCCACCGCCGCGGGCAAACACCTCGCCCACGACCAGCGCGACCAACCCGGCAGCCACCGCAACCTTCCGAGGGTCGACGCGGCGCATCAGTCGTAGCGACCCGGGCCACAGCAGGTAAAAGTGCTCCTCGATCGCCAGCGACCAGGTGAAGCCCCAGAACGCCCATGCCGAGGTATGGGTATAGGTCGCGATGTCGGTGACGTACGTCGCAGCAAGCACGCCGCTGATGACCACTGTGCGCGTTGGCACGTTGAGGTCCGTCACGGCGATGATCCCGCCGACCACCACGAGGGCAAGCAGCGCGGGATACAGGCGCGCGACCCGGCGTACATAGAAAGCAGGAAGGTCGATCGAGCCGGTCGTCGCGCGCTCGGTAGCGAGCAGTCCGGTGATCAGGTAGCCGCTCAACACGAAGAACACATCCACACCGAGCGCGCCCCCCGGCGCATGCGAAAGGTGCAGGTGTTGCGTCATCACGCCGGCGATCGCCAGGGCGCGCACCCCATCAAGAGCGGGTCGATATCCGGAGGTCGCGCTCATGGCCGCCGATTATGGCGCGGTTGGGGAATACCTCACGGGCATCGACTCGTAGCCCGACACGAAGTTGGCAGGCCGGTACGCCGGCTCGGTGTCGTCGACCAGCTCGATGTCGGGGAGTCGCCGCAGCAGAGTCTCGAAGAAACAGACCAGCTCGAGCCGAGCCAGGTTGTTGCCCAGACAGAAGTGCGTACCGATCCCGAAGGCAACGTGGTCGTTCGGCGTACGCCCGATGTCGAAGCGGAACGGGTCGGCGAACACCGAAGAGTCCCGGTTCGCCGACGGGTATAGAAGCAGCAGCTTGTCGCCGGCTTCGAGGCGCTGTCCGCCAACCTCGGTGTCGGCGACGACGGTGCGCGCCATGTTCTTGATCGGGCTGACCCAGCGCAGCATCTCCTCGACCGCGAGCGGGATCCGACTTGGGTCATCGATCAGCGTCTGCTTCGCCTCTGGATTGCGGAGCAGCTGATAGAGCCCGCCGCTGATCACGTGCCTCGTGGTCTCGTCGCCACCGATCAGGATCAGCAATGCATCGTGGATGACGTCCTCGAGGTTGACGTCCTCGCCGTCGGTCCCGCCCTGGATGAGCAGGCTCACGAGATCGTCGCCGGGGGTGCGTCGACGGTCCTCGATCGCAGCCGTAGCGAACTCGCGGAATCCGCCATACGCCTCTGCCGCGGGCAACATCGCTTCCGGATCGGCGTTGCCGACCAGCGCGCGCAGCATGTCGTCGGACCACTTGAGCAACGAGGCGCGCTCGGACTCGGGAAAGCCGAGCATGTCGCCGATCACGTGCATCGGCAGCCAGGCCGCGAGATCCCCGATCGCGTCGCACTCGCCGCGCTCGCAGATGTTGTCGATGATGCGCTCGCACCAGGCGTTGATCGGGTCGACGGACTCGGCCAGCCGACGCGGGGTGAAGCCGCGGTTGACCATGTTGCGGCGCCTCTTGTGCTCCGCGCCGTCCTGGTCGATCATCATCGGGATTGCCGCGTTGTCAGGTCGGATCCCGCCGCCGTTGCAGAACAGATCAGGGTGCAGGGAGACGTACTTGAGATCGGCGTGGATGGCGATGCCCCACACCTGACCGTCCCAATAGACCGGCGCGTTCTCGCGCAGCCAAGTCAGCTCGTCATGCGGGTTTCGACCCCAGAACTCCCCGCTGACGAGATCCACCGCTGGATTGGTCGGGTGGTCACCCTTGGCTAGTGCCTGGTCTGTGGTCATGAGGCCGACAGCGGCAGGAACTCGCCATCACAGCGGTAGCCGGTTGCAGGGTCGTCCACGCGCTCGAATCCTCCGTTTTCCAGCTTCCACAGGATGTAACAGTGTGGCCCGTCCTTCGCGCTCGGGCTGACCGGTGCGATCAGCCCGCCCGAGTCAAAGTTCTTGATCCGGCGCAGCGAGGTGAGCAGCGTCTTGCGATCGAGGGTAGGTCCAGCGCTCTCCGCCGCCTCCTGGAACATCCGATCGTCGGCCCAGGCGTACATGGCGTAGAGGTTGATCGGCTGGCCCGGATAAGTGCGGTTGAACCAGTACTGGAACAGCTTGACCTCGGGGGTCTCGTCAGCCGCGTCGGTGTTGAAGAACAGCGCGTAGGAGTTGTAACCGAGGATTCCATTGAGATCTGATCTGGCCCCGGCATAGTCGGCAATGAACGCCTGGTCGTACGCGATCGGGATGATGTTGATCAGGCTCGACGGGCACCCTGCCTGGCGCTCGTTCTGGATCATCGTTGCCGCGTTGCCGGCCGGTTCGGTCAGCTCGAACAGCACCTGGATGTGCTTCTGCTGGCACAGCTTGACGAAGTCGCCTTGAAAGCTGCTGTTCGTCGGCTGCTCGAGGATGCTGTCGACGAAGTGCCAGCCCTCGTGCTCCGCCGAATGAACCATGTTCTGCTGCTGCGCGACCGCCGACGGGATGTCCTCCACGATCGAGCCCACGTGGTCGAGCTTCGAGCCGAGCTTCTGCTTGTAGTAGCGGAACATCCCCGTGGAGAAGCCGCTACCGCCTGCCGAGATGTCGAAGTGATTGGACGGCACGTATGCCGACGGATCAAGCGCCACATGGATATCAGCGACCGTGGGGTTCGCTTTGACGATTGATGCGCCACAGCCGTCGTAGAGCGCGAAGGTGCCGGACAGCGCGAAGACTCGTCCGGCAAGACTCTGAGTCGCGTTTTCGTCCTGCGTGCAGTTGGCGCCGTCATCGACGATGTCGACCTTCACCTGGCGGCCACAGATCCCGCCCGACGTGCTGTTGACGTAGTTGGCGAACGCCTCGCCGCCCTGTACCGCGCCCTCGAACAGCCCGGAGACCGGACCGGTCAGGGTCGCGACCTCGCCGAGTGTCAACGTCGTCGCCGTCAGACCGACGTCGGTCCCGCCGGAGCAGTTGGGCGCAGCGCTCGTGGTCGGACCCGGACCCGTCGACGGACCGCCGGGCGTGCTGATCGGTGCCGTCCCAAGGCTCGACGGCACAGCAGACACCGCGCCGCTCGGCACCGTCAGAGGCGGCGTAGTCGCTGGGACGGTGGACTCCGGGCCTGGCAGCAGCGACTGGGGCGCCGTGGCATTGCGTTGGCTGAGTACGGCGTGCTCGGCCTGGCTCCGGACCGCGCCGGGCAGCCGGGCGCCGCAAGCGGTCGCGATCACCCCGAGCGCCGCCGCTGCGACGAGCGGGCGACTGTTGCGCCCGACCTGCCTCCGACCGGTCATGCCTCGCCGCCACCACCAGGTCCTGGGAAGGCCTGCTTCGCACCCTTGCCACGATGCGCGGCGACCCGTTCCTCGACGATTCGGTTGAGCGAAGAGCCGCGCGGCCATCCCACGTAGTGGGTGAGGAAGACGACAACCTCGCGCAGCTCGGCGGAGGTCATCTCATCGTTGGACAGGATGGCGTCGAGCTGGATCGGCAACACGGTCCACTCACCGATCGCTGCGATGACGCCGAGCAGCAGCATCCGGCGATCCCGCATCGACAAGCCGTCGCGTGACCAGATCTCGCCGAAGAGGTGATCGACCGTGACAGCGAAGAAGTCGCCCGGCACCTCGGGCACCTCACCCCAGGCGTAGACCTCGGCCATCTTCGCCTTGCCCTGCTCATGCTGGTCGGTCACAGGGGCGGCCACAACGGGGCCGGCAGGTCCGCCCGGCGGAAGTGTCCTGGCAATCGCTCGCCGGCGGCTGCGCGATCCATTCGGCTACGCATGCCGTCAGAGAGCACTCCGGCGCTGATCATCTCGAAGAACAGCGATCCAGCGTTCATGTGGTCGAAGAAGTCGCGCTGCCAGGCCCAGCCATCAGGGCTGTAGCCGAACCAGCTGGCCCCGAAACCGGCGACCTCGTACGGCGAACCGTCTGGGCGCTTCACATCCGCGACCTGCTTCCAGAAGCCGATGATCATTCCAGCCTGATCGTCGATCATCGTGGCCTGGTAGGGATAGCTCCAGCCCTCGAGACCCTCCATCTCCAGGCCGAGCGCCTTCTCCTTGATGTCCTCCCGGCCGACGGCCATGAACTCGTCGTTGGCGCCGCAGTTCCACCCGTACGTCGCATCGGGCGCGAAGAAGTCAGCCAGGCCCGACCAGTCCCGCTTTTCCTCGCATGCCTTGTTGGCATCCAGCCAGCGCTGCCAGAAGGCTTCCATCTCGGCGCGGTCGGGCATCAGTCGTCTCCATCGATGGTCAGCGCACGGGTGGGGCAGTACTTCACCGCGAGCTGCACGGCTTCCTCGTGCTCGGGCGGGACTGTGTCGGTAAGCACCTCGACCTGGTCGGACCGGCCGACCTCGAAGACGGCAGGAGCCTCGAGCTCACACATGGCGTGGCCCTGGCACAGGTCCCGGTCGACGGTGATCTTCATCGCGAGCTCCGCGGTCGGACCCGGACGGCGCAGGGTTGCTCCAGCTGCACCACCATCTTGGAGTGGTCGTTGCGATAGGTGTCCGATGCCTGCGCCATCTCGAAGGCGTAGTCGCGCAACAGCACCGAGAAGATCGCCTTGAGCTGCATCATCGCGAAGGCCGCACCGACGCAGCGGTGCCTGCCGCCGCCGAACGGGATCCAGGTCCACGGGTTGATGTCGTCCTCGCGACGCGGATCGAGATAGCGCACCGGGTCGAAGCCGTCGGCGTCGGGGAAGTCTGACGAGAGCCGGTTGGAGATCGCTGGGCTCGCCGCGACCAGATCACCCTGACGTACCGAGTAGCCGCCAACGTCCATGTCCTCGGTCGCCACCCGTAGCAGCAGGATCAGCGGCGGGTGCAGGCGCAGCGCTTCCTTTACGGCCGCCTCGAGTCGCGGGATCTCACGCAGCGCCTGGAAGCTCACCTCGGAGCCGTCGGCGTAGAGCTCGTCCAGCTCAGCGACGACCGCCGCCATCTCCTCCGGATGACGCAGCAGCTCGATCAGCGTCCACGCCGCGGTGCCTGACGTCGTGTGGTGACCCGCGAACATCATCGAGATGAAGATCCCGGTGATCTCGTCCGCAGTGAACCGCGGCTGGTCGTTTTCATTCAGCGACATCAGGACGTCGAGCAGATCGTTGTCACCCTCGACCTCACCCGACGTGCGACTGGCCATGATCTCCTCGACCAACGCAACGAGCTCGACACGAGCTGCGTCGCGACGCTGGAAGCTCTCGATCGGCGCGTACGCATCGACGTAGGCCAAGGCATCGGTCCCGCGCTCGAGATCGTGGTAGAGCCGCGCGAACCGCTCGTCGAGCTGATGACGGAACTTCTTGCCGATCAGGCACGCAGATGAGGTGTAGATCGTCAGCTCGGCGAAGAAGTCGAGCAAGTCGATCGTTCGCTCGCTGTCCCAACCAGCGACCGCCTGCTCGACCTCGGTGGCGATGACCTCGGCGTGCCCCTTCATCTGCGGCCCGCGCAGCGAGGAGTTCTTCAGCATCTCGGCGCGCCGCTCGGGCGGCGCATCGAACACCACGCCCTTGCCGAAGATCGGCGTCATGAAGGGGTACGCCGCGCCCTGGTCGAGCAGCTCGTCCGGGGTCCGGAAGTACCACTCGTTGACCTCGCGACCACAGACCAGGACGACCCGTCGCCCGGCCAGCTCGAAGGTTCCGACGTCGCCACACTCGTCGTGAACGCGTCGCATCAGCCCGATCGGGTCACGGCGCAGCTCCTCGAGATGGCCATGCTCATGCTCGCCACCGGACACCGCCGGCGGTGGGGGCAGCACAACGGTCGTCACGATCCGTCCTCCTCTGTACCGGTCAACGCAGCGTCACTGACGTGGGCAGGTGAGCAAAGCCGCGCACGTTGACCGAGTGCACCCGGTGCGCGTTCGCCTCGTCGATGTCGTACGCCGACACCCTGGACACCAGTTGCTCGAGCACCACCTTGGCCTCGAGACGCGCGAGCGAGGCGCCGAGACAGAAGTGGCGGCCAGAACCGAAGCTCAGCAGCTCGGAGGTTTCCCGGTCGAGGTCGTAGCGGTCTGGGTCAGGGAAGACGCGGTCGTCACGATTCGCGGAGCCGATCAACAGCAGCACCCGGGTCGCAGCTGGGATAACGACATCGGCGACCGTCACTTCAGCAGTCGTCGTCCGCGCCAGCATCTGCGTCGAGTTGTCGTAACGCAGTGTCTCCTCGACCCACTGGGCGACCGCATTCGTGTCTGCTAGCGGCTTCGCGAGCTGATCGGGGTTTCGCCAACCCCAGTACCAGCAATGGCCGAGCAGCTTCGTCGTCGTCTCATTGCCGGCGACAACCATCAGGAACAGAAAAGCGCCGAGGTCGTCGTCGGTGAGCCGCTCACCGTCGATCTCGACTTCGAGCAACGCAGAGGTGAGGTCGTCGCGCGGCCGCTTGCGCCGCGCCGCGATGAGCTCGAGGTAGTAGACCGCCAGCTCGATCGACGCGGCTGCGGCTGCTTGCGGCACATCGAACACTCCGTCGTCGCGATGGACCACGACGTCGGCGAGCCGGCGCAGTTCGGCGCGGTCCGCTGCGGGCACGCCGAGTAGCTCGGAGACGACGTCCATCGGCACCTTGCCGGCGACATCCTCGATGAAGTCGAACGCCTGGCGCTCCAACGCCGGGGCGAGATGCGCGTCGGTGATCCCGCGGACCCGCCGCTCGAGGTCCTGCACCCGACGGGGTGTGAAGCCTCGCGACACCAGCTTGCGCATCCGGCCGTGTCTGGGCTCGTCCATAGCGAGGAACGACATCACCCGAGCAGCCTGCGGTCCGGTCGCCGCCGGGTCGAGGGAGACGCCGTCCGCGCTCGAGAACCGCTGGTCATCACGGAACGCTGCGATCACATCGGCGTAACGCGACAGCGCATGGAAGCCGTGCTCGTCATTGCGGTAGACCGGAGCGTGCGCCCGCATCGCGGCGTACGTCGGGTACGGGTCCTCGTGAATCGCGTAGTCGTACGGGTCATACGACGGCATCACCATGGTCACCGCGACTCCGTCATCAGCGACGTGGCATCAGCCAACAGTGTCGGCAGTGCGTCGTACGTCGCGTAACCCATGCCGGCAGACAGCAATGCGCCGATAAACGTGAACGTCAGCAGCGGGGCGAGCCGCGCGTCGACGTCCGGTCCGAGGGCGTCGGCCAGCCGCTTGCCGATCGCCGTGCCGATCCGGTCGCGGATGACCTGCACATCAGCGTCGTGAGCGAGCAACGCGGTCGTCACTCCGGCGGCGAGCTCGGGCTCGTCGGCCACGAGCAGCGCAACATCGCGCATCGCCTCAGCTACCCGGTCGGCCGGTCTCTGCCGCCTCGTCGCGCGAGGTGGTTCGAGGGCATCCAGGCGACGCCAGAACACCTCGGTGAGAAGGTGCTCCTTGCTGGCGAAGTACGTGTAGGCCGTCGCCGGCGAGACACCTGCACGTCGCGCTACGGCCCGCACGGTCAGACCGTCGAAGCCGGTCTCGGCGACCCCGGTGACTGCGGCCTCCACGAGGGCGGCAACGGTGTCCGCCGATCGGCCGGCAAGAGCTCTCCGCGGCGCGACTGACGCAGCGGTACTGGACATGTGTCCAGACAGTAGGCCATCAGACTCGGAAGCGGAAGCGTGCGCCACTGCTGATTTTCGCGATGCTCAGCTCCGGCGCCTCCTTCGCGGGATCGGCCGCCAGGTCCAGCACGAGCTCGTACGCGTGCAACTCGCCCGCACGCGGCGCAACGGCAGTTAGTCGCGCTTGCGGATGGAACGCGGCGACGACGTGCCGCAGGGCGGTGTCCGTAGGTCCACCCAGCCCGGTGAACCAGGTGTGGTCGTCATTCTCGTGCGCAGCAGGGCAGTCGCTGAAGGTCAGTCGGGCCGAGTCGTCAGCAACCTCGACACTCAGCGCGACGTATGTTCGCGGCGCGAACATCGGGTGCAAGGAGATCATCGTGGCCAGCCCCACGAGGCTCGGCTCGAGGCCGAGTGCATCGCGCAGCCGTTGTGCCGTCAGGCCGCACCAACCCGCCACCAGCCGGGGCACGATTGCCGCGGCGCGCTCGGGCCCGAGCCGGTTCGACACGCTGACGAGCAACGACCGCAGCAGCAGGTGGCTCTGCAGCGCGAACTCCTCGAGTGCGACCTCTAGCGCCGCGCGCGAGAAGTCCTCGAGCCGGAGCGCGGGATCAAACGCTCCGCTGTAGTCCGCACGACCCGCGCCACCGTCGGCAATCGGCGAGGCGACCGCGAGCTTGGCCGCGAGTGAATCGGCGACTCGTGCCTCGAGCGGATGCGCCTCGACGACCGCCGCTTCAGAGGTGATGTCGATCCGCCAGTGGCAGTGCGGCATGCGATCGGCGGGGCTGCGCGGCGGGCGGTGCAACGGTCGGATCGCCGCACGCGGATTGGTCGCGGCGGCGGTCGCGTCGAACGTCGGGTCCTCGATCGTGTGACACATGCCGTGGACGAACTCGACACCCATCGGCTCGACGTCCATCAAGGCACCGCAGTGTGCAAGCCAGAACTCCGCGTGATCGGCGTCGATGACTCGAAACCGGAAGTCCATGAACTCATGCGGCGCACCGATGTCGAGCTGCAGGTTCTTGCAGATCGTCGCGACGTCGTTGCCGGGGAAGCGCATTGCCTGCTGCATCCGGCGCGAGTAGATCGGGCTCGCGGCCATCCACTCGTCGATCGCGACCTGTTGCATCTCCTCGCGATCGGCCGTCTCCATGACCAGGGCCATGCCGACCCGATCCTGCAGGTGACCGTGGAGCAGCCACTCTCGGCCGAGCACGGCAAGCGTTGCGTGGTCGAGATCAGCGAGGTACGGCACGGCCGGGGTCACGGGTCCCGGACGCTAGTGGGCGCTTAGTCCGCGAGCAAGCCGACGACTCCGATTGCGGCGAACGCGGCCATCGCCCACGCCAATCCGCCGGCGGCGGTGAACGTAAGCACCGCGATCGCCGTACCCGCAGCCGTGCCGAGCCCGCGCGTCATGTTCAGCAGACCCGCCACCGCACCCGAGGTGCCAGGAGGAGCGGCGATCATCAGCGAACGGTTGTTGGCTGGGGTGAAACAGCCGAGGCCGAGGCCGACCACGCCCAGCACCAGCGCGAGCGTCGCGCCCGTCGGACGCAACCCTGCCAGCACCGCGAACGCGATGACGGCCAGCAGCAAACCAGTGCGGGCAACCCGCGCTGGAGCGCGATCGGCAAGCCGCCCGGCCACCGGGGCAGCGATGCCGATGCCGATCGGCAGCGAAACGACCAGCAGCCCAACCGCTGTAGGTGAGAGGTGATGGACCCTGGTGAGAAACAACGGGACCACAACCAGCGTGCCGAACAGCACGGCGTAGCCGCATAGCGCAGCGACGAGCCCGCGGCGCAGCCCTGGGGCGTCGAACACCACTCGCTGGACCAGCGGCGCCGCCGTGCGGCGCTGGTGTCGGACTGCCACGGCGCCGAGGGCGAACGCAGACGCCGCTGCCAGGCCCGCGGCCTTCAGCTCGCCGGCCTGGCCGGCGAGCGACATTGCCAACAGCGCCAGTCCGACGACCGGTATGAACAATGCGATGCCTCGCGGATCGACCCGGCGAGTGGGCGCGAGATCACGGCTGCGGGGCAGCAGCGTGGCGCCGGTCGCGAGACCGATGATGCCGGCAGGGACGTTGACGAGGAACAGCAGTCGCCAGCTGCCGGCTGACAGCAGCAACCCGCCCAGCGCTGGACCTGCCGCGAGTCCGATCGCCTGCGCTGCGGCCTGCATCCCGACCATGCGGCCCAACCGGGCGCGCGGTGCGATCGCCGCGATCAACGCGACGCTGTTCGCCTGCATCAGCGCGGCACCGACCGCCTGTACGACGCGAAAGCCGCAAAGCACCGCGAGGTCCGGTGCGAACGCGCACGCCGCACTCGAGACGGCGAAAACCCCGAAACCCGCTAGATACAACGATTTGCGGCCGACCGCGTCGGCCCAGGTTCCGATCGGGACGACCAGCGCGACCAGCGTCAGCACGTAGGACAGCGACACCCACTCGACGGCACCGACGCTCGCGTGGAGGTCGGTCGACATCCGCGGTAAGGCGACGCTCACGATGCTCGCGTCGAGCTGGCCCATGAAGGCGCCGATGCACACGGTCGCGACCGCAAGCACCGGTGCCCAGGCCGACGCAGCCACGCGTCGCGGCCGCGCGGGCTCGAGCAGGTTGAGCAGGCGGTAGCCCGGTACGCCCGGAGGCGGCCCAAGCCTGATCGGTTGCTCGATCACATTTACTACTGTATCAGTATGTTTCTGTTAACGGAATACTCTGCTACCGGATAGCCCCAGCGTCGTACGATCCCGAAATGGCTGTCCCCCGCCGATCGACGCCTGCCGACCTGGATGCGCTCGCCGACGTCGTGACCCGGCTGCGCCGGGCGCTGCGGCGGGTCGTCCGCTCGGACGTGCCGTTCGAGGCGCTCCCGATGGCGCAGATCGAGGTCATGCAGCTACTCGCGGAGCGGCCAGGTCTGCGAGCCGGCGAGGTCGGCGACACCTTGCTGCTCGCTCCGACCACGGTCAGCACCCTCATCGGCGCGCTGCTCACGCAGGATCTGATCGAGCGACAGGCCGATCCCTCCGATCGTCGAGCCTGGCGGTTGCTGCTCACCGCCGATGGCGAGACGCGGCTCGCCGAGTGGCAGCAGTCCAACCGCCGGGTGATGCGCGCCGCCGCCGCCGACCTCGGTGACGACGAGCTGCAGGCACTTCGCGACGCGCTACCGGCCTTGAGCAAGTTGGTCTCTCATCTCGACGGCAATCGACCATGACGCCCAAACAGCTCTGCGTCGTGCTCGCCGGTGGCTTCGTGGGTGGACTCGTCCGCTACGAGACGGTCAGGCACTGGTCGGCCGCGGCCGGCGCCATTCCGTGGTCGACATTCGCGGTCAACACGGCAGGCGCCTTCATCCTCGGCCTCGTTGTCATCGTGGTCCTCGAGGTCTTCGGTCCGTCGAAGTACTTTCGGCTTCTGGTCGGCACCGGCTTCTGCGGTGCATTGACGACCTTCAGCTCGGTGGCGGTCCAGACCGATGAGCTCGGGGCGCACGGCCACCTTGGCGGCGCGATCGGCTACTGCGCCGTCAGTCTCGTGGCGGGTCTGGCGGCCGTGGCGCTCGGCGCCGCCCTCGGTCGTCGACTCCCGCCAACGGCTAGCCGCCGGACGATGACGGCGGGCAGCACCTGATGGGCCTCGCCCTGCTGGTCGCAATCGCGGCGGCCCTGGGTTCCGGTGCCCGCTACGCGCTGGACGGCGCCGTCCAGCGACGACACAACTCGGGGCTGCCCTGGGGAACGTTCGTGATCAACGTGTCCGGATCGTTGGTACTTGGCATCGTTGTCGGCCTCGGCACCCATCACGGTCTCGGCGCGCACGCCGTGAGCGTCGTGGGTGTCGGCCTGCTCGGCGGCTACACGACCTGGAGCACGTTCACCAGGGAAACGCTCGCCCTCGCCGAGCAGGGAAGAGTCGCTGCAGCCGCAGTGAACGTCGCCGGCAGCCTGGTGATCGGACTGTCCGCCGCCGCCGCGGGATTGGGTCTAGCCCTGCTTTAGGTGAGGGGGGACCAGGTGATCCGGCAGGTCGTGGTCGACGCCAAGGTGCTCCTTGATGTGGTGCAGATGTGCCAGCGCCTCGGCGTGGAGCTTGGAGGCATGGATCGCGGTCAGCGACGTCGTAAGCAGTGAGAACGTCGCTGCAAACAGCGGGATCACCGTCAGCATGACGAGTACGGCGATGACATGCCCGGTGTCGGTGTGCGGGGAGATGTCGCCATAGCCAACCGTGGTGGCCGTGGTCACCGACCAGTACAGCCCGGAGGCGACAGAGATGTTCTCGACCGCCGCAAACCAGATCGCACCGATCACGTCGAAGGCGACCGCCAAGGCGATGGTTACGAGAGCAGCCCGCCGGTTCACGACTGCGCCTGTGCGAGTGCCGCGTGATGCGCGGCGTGCGCCTCTTCGACACTCTGTGGCCCAGCCGCCGGATGATGCTTGCGGCACAGCAAGTGACCCGCCGCGGTCGGGCGCTTCAGCTGGATTCGCGGGCAGCCCGGGATCTCGCAGTTGTGATGGCGGATCACGAGGATCAGTCCGCCGATCAGCGGCAGGTCGCCAAGGATGATCGCGCCGGAGCCGGACTCGAAGGCGTACCAGCGACTCGCCTCGTTCTTGACACCGAGGAACTGGATGAAGCCATCCCACCAGATGACCATCGCGACCACGCCGACGACGATCACCGCCCCCGTGATGGTCAAGTTTCGTTTCGACATTGCCTCAAAGTAAGGCCATCAGCCGACGGTGGCGTGCATCTCCCACACGAGAATCTCGGCCGCCGACACGGCCGCGACGCGGCGCTCGCCGGCGCCGGTCAGTCGCACCGCGTCGCCTTCGGCCAGCACACCCGCGGCTTCGAGCTCGACCGAGCCGACCGGCACGAACAGATGCACGTACGGCGCGTCAGGCAACATCACAGACTCACCGGGCTGCAGTCGCGCGGCGTACAGCGCTGCATCCCGGTTGCCGATGCGAATCGCGGCGTCGTCGTGATGTCGCGCCATGCCCGATGCAACGGTCGTCAGCTTGCCTCTGAGCAGATCGTCACTGATCTCGAGCTGCTCGTAGCCGGGTGTGACGCCAGCCTGATCCGGCAGCACCCACATCTGCACGAAGTGCACCGGCTCGTCCGTCCCGACGCCGGTGAGCGGACGAGTGTCGTTCTTCTCCGAGTGCAGGATGCCGCTGCCGGCGCTCATTCGCTGCGCCAGACCCGGGTAGAGGATCCCGTTGTTTCCTTCGGAGTCTTGATGCACCAGAGAGCCTCGCAACACCCAGGTCACGATCTCCATGTCGCGGTGCGGGTGAGTCTCGAACCCGGTGCCCGGCGCGACGGTGTCGTCGTTGTTGACGAGCAACAGTCCGTGATGGGTGTTCGACGGGTCGTAGTGCGACCCGAACGAGAACGAGTGCTTGGAGTCCAACCAAGAAATCTTGGTGTGGTCCCGGTCTGCGGCCCGCCTTACATCAACCTCGGTCATGCCCGCTGCAACGAGCCCCGGGCCTCGGACATTCCGGCTAGAGCAGCACGCCGGGGTTCAGCAGATGGTCGGGATCGAGCGAGTTCTTTATCGCGCGCATCACCGCGATCTCGTTGTCCGAGCGAGAGAGTCCGAGGTACGCCGCCTTCGCACGCCCTACTCCGTGCTCCGCGCTGATCGATCCGCCATAGCGGGAAACAAGCTTCAACACCGCCTCCTCGACCGCGTCGTCGTGGTCGAGCGCATCGAGGATGTTGACATGCAGGTTGCCTTCGTTGACGTGGCCGAACAGGATCGTTCGGGCGTTGGGCGCGGCAGCCTCGATCGTCGGCGGCAGCTCCCCGACTGCCTCGGCGAATGCAGCGAGCGGCACTGCGACGTCGAGCTTCACAGGGACGCCGTTGGCGTTGATCGACTCGGTGTGCGACTCGCGGTACTTCCACAGCGCGCTGCGGCCCCGCGCATCGCTGGCGACCGTCGCGTCGAGCACGACCTCTCCCGACGCCTCGATCGCGGCAAGCAGCTCGTCGGTCGGGTCCTCGCTGCCCGCGCATTCGAGCAGCACGTACACCGGGTAGGGCGTCGTGAACGGCATGGACAGACCGGTGTGCGCGCACACCATCGCGAGCCCGTCGGCGTAGAACAGCTCAGCAGCTTCCAGGTTCGGCAGCCCACGCGCAGCGCGGACCAGGTCGACCGCGTCGGCGGTGCTGCCGACCGCGACAAGGGCAACCGCACGCGCCGAGCGGAGCGGGTGAACCCGAAGCCGGACCCGGGTCAGCACGCCGAGAGTTCCCTCGGCACCGGACAGCAGCGACATCAGGTCGTAGCCGGTGTTGTCCTTGGGGAGGCCGGCTAGCCGGGTGACGACACTGCCGTCGGGCATGACCGCCTCGACGCCCGCGACCTGCGCGCGCATGGTTCCGTACCGCAGCACCCGCTCACCGCCGGCGTTGGTCGAGACCATCCCGCCGATCGTGCAGGACTCGCGCGCCGCGAAGTCCACACCGACATCGAATCCGGCGGGCCGCACCGCCTGCTGAACCGAAGCCAGAGTCGCTCCGGCACCGACCGTGACCTGCGCAGCGATCGGGTCGATCTCCTCGACCGCCGACAACCGCTTGGTGCTCAGCAGCACCGCACCATCGACCGGGACCGAACCGCCGACCAGCCCGGTGTTGCCGCCCTGCACACAGATCGCCACGCCGGCGGTACGGCATGCCGCGACCACTGCCGCCGTCTCGGCGGTGTCGGCCGGCCGAACGACGCAGCGAGCCGAGGCACCGAAGCGGCCGGTCCAGTCCGACTCGTAGGACGCCACCACGTCGCGGTCGACGAGCAGCTGCGACTCGCCCACGAGCCCGGCGAGAGTCTCTTCGAGAGTCGAGCTCATGACAGGACGCGCAGCCGAACTGTCTCAGCCATCGCCGCGAGGTCATCCGGCACGCCCGACGGGTAGTCGACGCCGATATCGGTGATGACGTAGCCCAGCTCGCCGCGAGTGCCGAGCAGCTGACCTTCGATGTTGACCTTGTTCTCTGCGAGCACGCCGTTGATCGTCGCAAGTACGCCGGGGACGTTGTGGTGCAGATGCACGATCCGGTGGGTCTGCGGTCGAGACGGCAGGACGAGGTGCGGCAGGTTGACGCTCATGGTCGTGGTGCCGTCGATGACGTAGTCGCGCAGCTTGCCCGCAACGTAGTGACCGATGTCTTGCTGGGCTTCCTCTGTCGAGCCCCCGATGTGTGGGGTAAGGATGACGTTGGGCAGGTCTCGCAGCACCGACACGAACTCGTCACCCTGCGCCTTGGGTTCCTCAGGGAAGACGTCGACAGCCGCGCCGGCGATGTGGCCGCTCTGGAGGTGTTGCCGCAACGCGTCGTGGTCGACGAGGAACCCGCGGGACAGGTTGAGGAACAGGCTGCCCTGCTTCATCAGCGCGAACTGGTCTTCCCCGAACATGTCGGCGTTCGTCGAGCGTCCGTCGACGTGGAGCGTCACGATGTCCGACGTGCTGAGTAGTTCGTCCAGCGTGTTGCAGCGCCGGGCGTTGCCCAACGCGAGCTTGTCGGCGGTGTCGAAGTACGAGACCGACATGCCGAGCGCTTCGGCGATCACGGAGAGCTGCGCGCCGATATTGCCGTATCCGACGATGCCGATCCGTCGCCCGCGGATCTCGTGTGCGCCGGTCGCAGACTTGTCCCATACGCCGGCATGCAGGTCGGAGTTCTTCTGGGTGAGCCGCCTGGTCAGCGCGATGATCTCGGCGACGGCAAGCTCGACGACGCTGCGAGTGTTCGAGAACGGCGCGTTGAAGACCGCTATCCCACGAGATGAAGCCGCCGCAAGATCGATCTGGTTGGTGCCGATGCAGAACGCGCCGATCGCAAGCAGCGAGTCAGCCTGCTCCAGCGAGGCGTCGGTGACATCGGTCTTGGATCGGATGCCGAGCAGCGATACGCCCGGCAGCCGCGCGGCAAGCTCAGTCGGGTCCAGAGCACTCTTGACGGTCTCGACCTCGAAACCGTCTGCGCTCAATGCAGCCGCGGCATCGGGGTGCACGTTCTCGAGCAGCAATGCCCGTAGCGGGGACGTCGATGTCAACGGATTTTCCTTGGCTATCAGGGCGTTTTGCGGGCCTCAATGGTAGCCCGGCTGGCTACGCCAGCTCTGCGCCAAGAGTCGGATCGACCCGCACGACCCCCGCCATGTTCGTCAGCGGCACCGGCACGTACTCGACGTACTCGCCAGTGTGTGGAGCAACGACCATCATCCCGTTGCCGACATAGATCGCCACGTGGTCGACGTCAGTGGGATCGCTCTTGTTGTAGTGCCAGAAGAGCAGGTCCCCGGGGCGAGCGTCGGCATACGGAATATGAGGCCCGGTGAAAAACTGCTCCTCGGACACCCGCGGCATCGCGATTCCGGCCTGCGCGAAGGCCCACTGCACGAGGCCCGAACAGTCGAACGACGCCGGGCCGGCGGCGCCCCAGACGTACGGCAGACCGATTCGGCTCTCGGCGTCCTTAAGGAAGTCATAGATCTGCACACGGGTCAGGAACTCGCCGGCATCGCGAGTGACGATCACCTCGCGCAACAGCTCGACGTGGCTGTGGCTACCGAGAAGATCCAGTGCCGCGCGCCGAAGCGTCAGCGGATCGGCTTTCGGCGCGCTGATCAGCAGGCCGGTGCGCGATTCCAGTCCGATCTGCGCGGCCCGAGTGGTCGACATGACGGCGTCGACTCCGGCCATGCCCACCGACGCGAATGCGCCGATCCGGATCGCCGCCAAGCCGCGGCTGTTGCCGACCGGCACCGTGCCCCCGAGCGGCAGGTTGGTGTTCTCACCCATGTCGAACGATGCGGCAAGCTGACCCTCGTCGATCGTGCTCCACAGCGGATTGCTGTCGGCGGTGAGCTTTGGCGTCCAGTCACGAAACTTCGTGGGATCGACCCCGAGGACGAACGCCGGATGCCCTTCGACCTTCGCGTGACCCGCCATGACCGGCTGCACCTGCCGCACCCCCGAGAGGTGACGCAGCTTGTGCAGTTTGTGATCCGACAAGGGCTCGCGGCTGGACACCAGCAAGGTCGCCGACACGAGACGGCGACCGCGGTGCGGTGGCTGTCGCACCGGTTTCGATCCGGGCGCAATCAGCTGACCGAGGCTTCCCGCAGGAGCAGCCGGCAAGGGGCTCGAGACAGCCATCGGATGGTGGTGCCGGGTCACTAGCTCGGCAGTGACCGCAGTCGCACCGGTGCCAATGGTGAGTACGGCGAGCAGCACGAGCACGAGACCACCGGTGGTCGTGCGCAACGGAAACCAGCCGGGCGTGCGCCGATGCCACGCGTCGCGCGCCCCAACAATGGCGCGCTGCGGCGAGATGATTCTGGGCATCCGCCGCGCCATCCTCCCTGCCCCCGCTGGCTCTCAATAGTTACAACGGCAGAACTCGCCGAAGGTTGATGTCAACGCCGCCACAAATCCGGCGCCGAAGGGATTGCTCAGCCGACTAGTGCAGATGCTGCAACCCGCAAATCGGCGATCAATCCAGCGTATGCCGCATCTTGGTCATCGGCCCGCAGCACAGCGGATGGATGCAGCGTCGCCATCGCGTAGGCCGACGCCGGCGAGCCATCGTCATCCGGCTGCGGGAACGCCTGCGCATCGGCGGCTGACGCTGGCCACGGCATGAGCACCCCGCGCGAGCGGGTGACTCGAAACGACGGACCGAACAGCGCGCGAGCCGCGGTTGCTCCAAGTGCGACCACGACGTCAGGCGACAGGACCTCGAACTCCGCGAGCAGCCACGGCCGACACGCCACCACATCTGCGGCGTCCGGTGTCTGGTGGATTCGCCGCTTTCCCTCGCCCGCCGACTTGAACTTGAAGTGCTTCACCGCATTGGTCGTGTAGACGTCGGATGGGTCGATCCCGACCTCGGCGACAGCCTTGTCCAGCAGCTTGCCGGCCGGCCCGACGAAGGGCTCGCCACGGCGGTCCTCGATATCGCCGGGTTGCTCCCCGACGAAGACCAGCCGAGCGCTGACGGGCCCCTTGCTGAACACGGTCTGAGTCGTGCCTTTGTAGAGCTCGCATCCTGTGCAGCCGAGTGCCGCCTCGCGCAGCTTGTCGACCGTCGCGCCGGCCGGCACGAACTCGGCCGCGCTCATGGCACGGCTGTCATGGCACAGGATCCTGCGCGTCGTATTTCGCGAACGACGGATACTTCGCAACGAAGGCGACCAGGCCCACTAGGCAGGCGATCCCGCCCGAGATGACCGAGAACTCGGTGCTCACCAAGCTCGCCACGGTGCCGGACTCGAGATCGCCGATCCGCGGACCGCCAGCCACCACGACCGTGAACACACCTTGCAACCGACCGCGCAGCGCATCTGGAGTGGCCACCTGCAGGATCGTGCTGCGGAACACAGCACTGACCATGTCGGCGGCGCCGGCGACGGCAAGCAGGATGACGCCGAGCCAGAGCAGGTGTGCCAGCCCGAACAGCGCGATGCTCGCGCCCCAGATGGCGATCGACACGATGACCGCGAGGCCTTGGCGGCGTACCCGCCCGGACCAGCCCGAGAACGACGCACCGAGGAACGCCCCGATCGAAGGCGCCGCATAGAGCACGCCGGCCGTCTCGGCGCCGCCGTGGAACGTGCCCGACGCCAACGCCGGAAACAGCGCTCTCGGCATCCCGAAGACCATCGCGACGATGTCGACGAGGAAGGTCATCATCAGGTTCTTGCGAGGCGCCAGGAACTTGAAGCCCTCCGCTACGGACTTGAACCCTGCCTTGTGACTGGTGCTGTCCGGCGGCAATGGCGGAAGCCGCACCACGGCGTAGAGAACTGCGCCGAACGACGCGACGTCGATCGCATATGCCGCCCCGAAGCCGGCGGCGCCGACGACGACACCTGCCAGCAGCGGGCCGGCCGTCAGCGCGATGTTCCAACCGAGCTGACCCAGCGAGTTCGCAGCGGGGAGCAGGTCCGGGCCTACCAGCCGCGGCAACGTCGCTCCACGCGCAGCGGAGTCCACCGAGCTGACACCGGCCTGCAAGCCCAACAACACGTAGATGATCGATAGCCGGTTGAGATGGGTGTCTGCCTGCACCAGCAACAGGCTCGACGTCGTCAGCATCACCAGGCTCGTGACCATGACGAGCTTGCGACGGTCGACGGCATCTGCAATCGACCCACCGAACAGTCCGAACACGATCAGCGGGATGACGGTGACGAGACCGGTGATGCCGACGTCGAACGACGAGTGGGAGATGTGGAACACCTGGAGCTGGGCAGCGACGATCGTCAGCTGGCTCCCGATGTTGGAGACGGCGTAGCCGGTCCACCACCGCCGATAGACGGGGTTCTCGCGCAGCGGGGTGAGGTCGGCGACAAGGCGGCGCTTGGGCGCAGGCGGTTCGTCCGGAACTGGTTCGTCCGGCGGGGTCACATCGCTCATGGGGAGAGTCGCTCGATCCGCCACCCTGCACCGACCGCGACGTACCGGAGTCGGTCGTGCAGCCGATCGTGGCGGCCTTGCCAGAACTCGACCGTCTCCGGTGCGACGAGAAACCCGCCCCAGCCGGGTGGGCACGGGACCTCGACGCCGTCGTACTGCGCAGACACCTCCGATACGTGCGCCTCGAGCGTCGCCCGGTCCTCGACCATCTGGGACTGCGAGCTTGCCGTCGCCGAGAGCTTTGCCCCCCGCGGTCGCGTCGCGAAGTACGCCTCGGACTCAGCGCGCGGCAGCCGGCTCGCAACGCCATTGACGATGACCTGCCGCGACAAGGAGTGCCACGGGAACAACAATGCCACCGACGCGTTGGCCGCAATCGCCACGCCTTTGCGTGACGAGTAGTTGGTGAAGAAGACGAAGCCGCGATCGTCAGCGCCCTTGCACAGCACCGTTCGGCTACTCGGCCTGCCATCGGGGTCGACCGTCGAGACCACCATCGCGTTGGCCTCCGCGAGCCCTGCGGCCTGCGCATCGATCAGCCAGGTCCGCCAGAGCGACAGCGGCTGCGGCGGCAGCTCGGCCTTGCTCAAGCCCGCCGCCTGATAGTCGCTGCGCAGTCGGGCCAGGTCGACGAAAGGACCCGGCGTGCTCACGATTCGTGACGCTCTCACACGGGTCGCGGTCGCTTGCATCGGTTTCTTGGTGCCCGGCTGAGCGCTTGCTACTCGCCGGTAGGACACTGGAGGAGCCCACGAGGCGCACGGTTTTCGATGTGCACAGCTACCAAGGAGTCGACATGGCCGACGAGACAGTCTTCAAGCCGGGTCTGGAAGGCGTCATCGCCTTCGAAAGCGAGATTGCCGAGCCGGACAAGGAAGGCTCGGCACTGCGATATCGCGGCGTCGACATCGAGGACCTGGTCGGCCACGTGAGCTACGGCAACGTGTGGGGCCTGCTCGTTGACGGCCGCTTTGCGCCAGGCCTCCCGCCTGCTGAGCCGTTCCCGGTCCCGGTCCACTCCGGCGACATCCGCGTCGACGTGCAAAGCGCGCTCGCGACGCTCGCGCCGGCCTGGGGCTTGCACCAGCTCCTCGACATCGACGACCAGCAGGCACGCGACGACCTGGCTCGCTGCTCTGTGACCGCGATGTCGTTCGTCGCGCAGTCCGCCCGCGGCCTCGGCGAACCGATGGTTCCGCAAAAACGCATCGATGAAGCTGCAACCGTCGTCGAGCGCTTCATGACCCGCTGGCGGGGCGAGCCCGACCCGGCTCACACCAAGGCGGTCGACGCCTACTTCGTCTCCGCGGCCGAGCACGGCATGAACGCCTCCACCTTCACCGCTCGCGTCATCGCTTCGACCGGTGCCGACGCCGCGGCGTGTCTGTCCGGAGCAGTCGGTGCGCTGTCCGGTCCGCTGCACGGTGGTGCGCCGTCGCGCGTGCTGAAGATGCTCGACGACGTTGCCGCGGAGGGCGACGCCCGCAAGTACGTGAAGCGGCTCATGGACTCAGGCGAGCGTTTGATGGGCTTCGGCCACCGCGTCTACCGCGCCGAGGACCCGCGCGCTCGCGTGCTTCGTCGTACGGCGAAGGAGCTGGGAGCGCCTCGTGTCGAGATAGCTGAGGCGCTGGAGAATGCCGCGCTGGCGGAGCTGAAGGAGCGCTATCCAGACCGCGTGCTTGCCACGAACGTCGAGTTCTGGTCGGCGGTCGTCCTCGACTTCGCACAGGTGCCCGCGCACATGTTCACCTCGATGTTCACCTGTGCCCGGGTTGCCGGGTGGAGCGCCCACATCCTCGAGCAGAAGCGCACCGGCCGGCTGATCCGACCGTCGGCGAAGTACATCGGCCCGGCCAACCGCCCCGTCGCAGAGGTAGAAGGCGCCGACCAGCTCTAGCGGCGGAAAAGCAGGCGCGGCGTCTCGTACCCTTACGAGGTGACTGACGCCGCTCTTGCGATTCCCACCGACCTGCGACCATCCGACGGACGCTTCGGCTCGGGACCCACGAAGGTTCGGCCCGAACAGATCGCGGCGGTAGCGGCGACCGGCACGAGCTACCTCGGTACGTCGCACCGGCAGGACGGCGTCCGTGATGTCGTACGCCGAGTCCGTGAGGGCATCGGCACGCTGTTCGGTCTGCCGGACGGATATGAGGTCGTCCTCGGCAACGGCGGTGCCACGACGTTTTGGGACATCGCGACGTTCTGTCTGATCGAGCAGCGCTCCGAACACCTGTCCTTCGGTGAGTTCTCCTCCAAGTTCGCCGCAGCCGCTGCCGCCGCGCCGATGATCGGCGACCCGGTCGTGCTCACCGCCGACGCGGGCGATGCGCCGCAGCTCGTCGCAGAGGCCGGGGTCGACACCTACTGTTGGCCGCACAACGAGACCTCGACCGGCGTCATGGTCCCTGTTCGCCGTCCCGCAGGGGCTGATGCCAGCGCCCTCACGCTGGTCGATGCGACAAGTGGTGCCGGTGGCCTGCCGGTCGACCTGCGAGAGGCCGACGCCTACTACTTCGCACCGCAGAAGGCGTTCGCCTCCGACGGAGGTCTCTGGCTCGCCGTGATGTCGCCCGCCGCGATCGAGCGCGCCGAACGGCTCAGCGCCGAGCGCTGGGTCCCCGCGATGCTCGACCTGTCGATTGCGATCGGCCAGTCCCGTCTAGAGCAGACCTACAACACCCCGGCGCTGGTCACCCTGCTGCTGATGGCCAACCAGCTCGAATGGATGAACAGTCAGGGCGGTATCGACTGGGCGGTACGACGCACAGCCGACTCGAGCAGCCGCCTGTACAACTGGGCGGACAAGGCGCCGTACGCCGAGCCGTTCGTCACCGACCCGGCAAAGCGCTCGCTCGTCGTCGGGACAATCCGGCTTGATGAGGCAATCGACGCCGCAAAGGTCGTGAAGGTCCTCCGGCAGAACGGCATCGTCGATGTCGGCGCCTATCGCGCCGCCGGCTACAACGGCCTGCGCGTCGGCATGTTCCCCGCAATCGATCCCGCCGACGTCGAAGCATTGACCGCGTGCATCGACTGGGTAGTAGACCGCCTGTGACCCGCCGGATGCGCCTCGGCGGCATCGCAACAGCAATGGCTGCGCTGCTGTCTGTCCTCGTCGTGGCGCTGCCGCAACCGGCCGTTGCGGCGCAGCACCCCGCAGCGGCCAGGTTCAAAGCGCTGCGCTGGGGACTGTGCCCGTACTACCTCTACCCCGACCTGCGTCACAGCGGTGAGCAGTGCGCTCACCTCGAGGTACCTCTCGACTACGACAAGCCGAGTCTCGGGCACGTCACACTCGAACTGTCGATGCTGCGCCACACCTCGTCGCACTACAAGGGCGTCATCTTGACCAACCCGGGCGGTCCGGGCGCGCCCGGTCTCGACCTTCCGGCTTCGCTCGAGCCGTACGTGCCCGGCGGGGTCGGCGCGGACTACGACTGGGTGAGCTGGGATCCGCGCGGGGTTGGCGCAAGCAGTCCTGCGATGCACTGCCAGTCCAACTACTTCAAGGGTCCGCGACGCCGCTACGACCCGACCAGCTCGAAGGTGCTGATGTACTGGCTGGCCCGGACCAAGTCCTACGCGCAAGCCTGTGCCAAGAAATACCCACGGCTGATCAACAACATCTCGACCCGTGACTCGGCGCGTGACATGGATCGAATCCGCCGCGCCCTCGGCGTAAACAAGATCAGCTTCTACGGCTTCTCCTACGGCACTTATCTCGGCGAGGTCTACTCGACGCTGTTCCCGTCGCACCTGAAGTACATGGTGCTCGACAGCACGGTCGACCCGCGCCGGGTCTGGTGGGGAGCGAACCTCGACCAGGACAAGTCCTTCCAGCGCAACATCGGCATCTTCTTCAGCTGGGTCGCAAGCTACGACGACATCTACCACCTCGGGTCGACCGCGAGTCAGGTCTCGAGTCGCTACAACACCGAGCTCGCCCAGCTGACCGTCAAGCCGAAGGGCAAGCTCGGTCCCGATGAGTTCGCCGACTCGATCACCGAGGCCGCGTACTACCGCTTCGGCTGGACCGACCTCGCCCAGGCGTGGCACCTGCTCGACGCGAAGGGCAAGGCCAAGGCGATGACCCGGCAGTACGTCGAGACCGACGAGCCGGGCAACGACAACGAGTTCGCGGTCTACTCCGCAGTGCAGTGCAGCGACGCGCACTGGCCGCGGACCTGGGCGAAGTGGGCGAGCGTCAACAAGGCCTACGCCGCGAAGTACCCGTTCCTCACTTGGAACAACGCATGGTTCAACGCGCCGTGTCTGTACTGGAAGGCCAAGCAGCACCACCCGCTGAAGATCAACGGTAAGCGCACCGCGAGTGTGCTGATGGTCGACGAGACGCTCGACGCGGCAACGCCGTACTCAGGCAGCCTCGAGGTGCGCAAGCTCTACCCGCACGCCAGCCTGATCGCCGAGCCTGGTGGCATGACCCACGCCGACTCGTTGTCCGGCGACACCTGCGTCGACGACAAGATCGCGACCTATCTGCGCACCGGCAAGCGCCCGGTGCGCCGGGCCGGCGCCGGTCCCGACGCGCGCTGCAAGCCGCTGCCCAACCCGCGGCCACGTCCCGCCTGACGTAGCGCTAGCCGACCGCCTGCGTCCAGGCGAAGCTGTCGTGCCACGGCACGAAGCCGTAGTAGTTCGACGGCACCTGCAGGGCGCTGAGGACGCGCACGGCCTTGGCCAGGCCGGCCGGGAGCAGCCACAGCGCGCCGTGACGAACCACGAGCATCGATCCGTCAGTTCCCCACGTCGGAGCGCTCGCACCCGTTCCTGCCTTGACGGCCTCCATCGTTCCGACGGTCGGTCCGGCGATGAGACCGCCGCTCGCTTGGACCTGATCGACGAACGACATTCCGAAACCATGCTTCGGGGCGATCGCGTCGTCACGAATGATCGCAAGCTCGCCGGTCGCGCTCCAGGCCGGATCGAGACTCACCTGCTGGTCCCCCTGGGTGAACACGTGGCAGAACGTCAGACTGCACAGCTCGACGTCCTTGTGGTTCGAGGTCAGTTCACGATCGCCGCCGGTCACGAACATCACCTCGTTGCGCGAGGCCGACGTCGCCAACCACTGCGAGTACTGCAGCATCGACTTCGTCAGCATGCGCCGGTGGCCCGTGGCGGTCGAGATATCGAGCAGAGGCAGGCCATCGGCGGCGAGTGAGCTGGAACCCTGGTAGTCGAGCCAAGTCAAGACGCCCGAGCCGTCAGGCCACCAGCCGGCGACCTTGAACACGTTGCCCTTGGCGGTGGTGACGGTGTGCCGGGCGTCGGTGCTGGTGTCGATCGTGATGACCTTGCTCACCCACGCGCCGGGCGATCCCGTGAACACATCCCGGCCGACCGCGAGGCGGTCACCGGCCGGCGACCAGGCAAAGCCGGAGATAGCCGGTGCGACGAGCACCCCATCCGCGGAGCCCGTCAACGCGTCGACGATCTCGAGGTGGTCCTTGTCGTTCGCCGGGTTCTTCGAGTGGTTCGTGTACGAGATCGCGACTCGGTCCGCGGTCGGTGCCCACTCGGCCGTCACGTCGTAGGTCTTGATCTCGGTCGTCGACAGCACCCGTACGACCTTGCCGGTCGGTGAGACCAGCCAGACCTTGCTCGGCTCAGCGGCGTACGGGTTGCTCTTCGGTTCCGGCGGGGTGACGACCACCGTGAGCCACTTGCCGTCCGACGACCACTGCGGATCCGACGGCCGGTTGCCGAAGCCGACGTAGTGCACTCCGCTGACCGGCCCGCCCATCAAGAACAGCTCATGAGCGTGAATCACCGCGAGCTCGCCATGCCCGCTCATCGCCGAGGCGTTGGCGCTCGGCGGGTTGGGAGCGTCTCGCTGCGGCGCTGCTGAGGCAGCGACTGGCGCGACGAGCGCTGACAGGGCAAGTACGGATCCGACGAGTGCAGGCTTCACAGATGTCACGACGTCCGACGCTACGCCGCGGTTGTCAAGCAACAGAGAGCTGTCCTTCGGCAGATAACTTCTCTCGGTGCTCATCTTGTTGCCGCCGAGCGAGGGCAAGGCAGAGGGAGGATCCGGGCCACCGGTCGACCTCGACGGACTTTCCTGGCCGACGCTGGCTGTCCATCGGCAACGGGTGCTGAGCGCGTTGGTCGCGATATGCCAGAAGCACCCGGTCAAGGCGCGGACGCTGCTAGGACTCTCCGAGGCTCTCGACGCGGACCGCGCCGCAAATGCGGTAGCTGAGCAGTCGCCAACGATGGCGGCCGGCCATCGCTATGCCGGCGTGCTGCACGATGCGCTCGGCTACCCGACGCTGAACGCCGCGCCCCGCAGACGAGCCGACGCATCGGTGGTGGTCTTCTCGGGGTTGTGGGGTGCGACGCGGCCCACTGACCTGCTTCCGGCGTACCGAGTCGGGATCGCCACCAGGCTGCCGAAAGTCGGGCCGCTGCCGACGTACTGGCGTGCACCGCTGCTCGATGCTCTCGACGAGGCAGTCACCGAACAAGGAGCGCTCGATCTTCGATCGTCGGGGTACGCGCTGATGTACCGGCCGTCGAAGCAAGCCGCGAGCGGACTGATCACCGTCAGCGTGACCGGGCCCGACGGGAGGCGCGCTGCGGCGAGCTACCAGAGCAAGGTGGCCAAGGGTCGCCTCGTCCGGGCATTGCTGGAGCAAGGCCAGCCGACCGCTGCCGCCCTGCCGATGGCGGCTGAGGCGATCGGGCTCGAAGCGATCGAGACCGCGAGCGGCTTTATCGTGAAGGCACCCACGGGCTGGGGCCTGATCGCCACCCGCCGCTAACGTGATGGACGTGGAGGTCGAAGAGCCGAACTCGCGCGAGCTCGAGGTCACCGTCGTCGGCCTCGTGATCTGGGTCATCGCTTTCGTGCTGCTTGCCACCGTCTTCCACCACGACCTGCAGCGGCATCACGCGACGTGGTGGCTGTGGTCGTGCCCGTGCGGAATCGTCCTCGGCCTCTACGGCCTTAGAACCGCGCTTCGACGCAGGCGCACCAACTAGTCGATCGGCTCGACGTCGGTACCGGCAACGATGTCGTCAGCGGGCACTGGCTCATCGGCTGCTTCGTCCGCGTTGATCTCGTCGACGCCTTCGGCAGCCTCGACGACTGCTACCGCTTCAGCCACCTCGATGACCTCACCGGGCCGCACGGGCTCGACGACGTCGTAGTTCGCGTCATCGATGAGCGGCGGCGGCAACGGCGGGGAGGCCGGGATGACGACAGCTTGCGAATGTGCGCCACAACCGTGATCGACCGCGACGACCTTGCCGTCATCCGGCGCGAACGCGTTTGCACACGCACCGAAGGCGGAACGCAGCCCACCTGACAGCGGCACGTAGAAGCCGCACGAGGCGCACGAGGCAGGCGCTGAACGCGCCACCTCGGCCCGCGGACCCGGGTCACCGGCGTACCAGCGATCGACGGTCTCGAGACGCCCTTCGTAGGACATCAGGCGCTCGCGACCCAAGCCGAGCTCGAATGCGACAGTCGCCTCCTCGTCGTCCTCGGTCGAGAAGTACGCCGGGGTGAGCCGCGGGTCATCGGCGGCGGTAGGCAGCAGATCGCCGGCGCCCATGTCGCCGGGGCGCAGCCGCTCGCTCCAGGGCAGCCACTCCGGGGCGAGCACCGCCTCGGCGCCTGGCAACAGCACCACGTCATCAACGGTCGTGATCTTGGAGCGAGAAGCACGCGCCACCGTGACGGCCCAACGCCACCCGACGTACGCCGGGTCGAGCGTGGCGAAGTAGTGAACGACGACCCGCTCCGCGTCGGGCTCGACGCCGAGATGCTCGCCAACCAGACCTGGCGCGTCGCCCTCAGCAGCCTCGCGGGCGAGGTCAACGGCAGCAGCCGCCACCTCGTCCAGGACTAGCTCGGCGACAGGCACGTCAGTGACGCCGTCCACAGCAAGGACGTCATCTGGCGCCACGTCGGTCTCCGTCACATGTTTAGTCTCGCTCATGACCACCGACGCGGGCGAATCGCGCACCCCAGGCGCGAGCGAGTCCCCTGACACCGACGACCGCGTCGGTCCCGCACTCGGTCACCTGCTCCACGCCACAGTGGCGGCGACCCAACGGGGCGGCCGACGGCTCCGCGAGTGGAATCGCCGCGGCGGTGCCGGCGCGTCCGGGCTGGCGGGCCTGGTCGAGACACACGCCCTGCAAGCCGCGGGCGATGCGACCATCACCGTGGCGCTAGCCGGTTCGCTGTTCTTCTCGGTCCCGACCCACGAGGCGCGCAGCCGAGTGGCGCTCTATCTGCTGGTCACGATGGCACCGTTCGCCGTGGTCGCACCGGTGCTCGGGCCGCTGCTCGACCGGTTGCGGCACGGCCGCCGGTTCGCGCTCGCCACGACGATGATCGCCCGCGCCGTACTTGCGATCGCCATCGCCCACAGCCTCGGCTCGCACGGTCACACGTCGGTGACCCAGGCGTTGACGCTGTATCCGGCGGCGCTCGGCGTCCTCGTCGCCAGCAAGGCATATGGCGTGACGCGCAGCGCCGCCGTCCCAAGGCTGCTACCGCCCGACATGACGCTCGTCCAAGCCAACTCCCGACTCACCCTCGCAGGCGTCGTCGCGCCAAGCATCGCGGGCTCACTTGCGGCCGCCGTCATCAAGACGCTCGGACATCACGTCGAGCTGGAGCTCGGAGCGGTGATCTACATCGTCGCCGCTGTGACCGCCTTCCGGCTGCCGCGCAAAGTTGACGGTGGTGGCAAGGCACGTGGGTCAAGGCCGCCACGGACCGCAGTACGGATGAACAGCGAGATTCGCGCGGCGTTGCGAACCGCCGCTGCGCTGCGATGGCTGTCTGGACTGCTGCTGCTCTTCGGTGCCTTCGTCGTACGCGTTCACCCCATCGGCGGCCTGTCCGCCAATATCTGCCTGGGCGAGCTCGCGCTGGGCATCGCCGCGGGCAACGTCGTCGGCACACTCATCGGTGCCCGCACTGCGACGGCGGCAGGCGCCCGACTGTCGGCCGTCCTGCTCGCCGCGACGATCGCGGTGTGCGTCTACGCCGCGCTCGCCTTTGGGATCGTCTCGGTCTTCGCCGTCGCGTCAGTGGCGTCGGCGACCGCCGCGGTGTCGAAGCTCGCCCTCGACGCGACGATTCAGCGTCGAGTCGACGAGGACATCCGAACGTCGACGTTCGCGCGCTCCGAGACGGTGCTTCAGCTGTCCTGGGTGATCGGCGGTGGACTGGGCATCGTCGTACCGACCCGGCCGATCGCAGGATTCGGCCTAGCGGCCGTGGTGCTCGCCGTCGCCCTCGCGGCCGCGATCACCCGTCCAGGTAAGCGCGAGGCAGAAACCTAGCCTTCGAGCTCGGCGGCGATTGCGCGCATCATCTGAGCGAGCCGCGGACCGGTCGTCTTGTCGGGATAGCGACCCCGACGCAGGTCCGGCTGCACCTTCGACTCGAACAGCTTGATCAGGTCGTCGACCAGACCGTGCAGCTCTTCCGCGGGACGTCGCGTCGCAGCGGCAACTGACGGCAGCGGGTCAAGCACACGCACCGATAGCGCCTGCTCGCCGCGGCGGCCATCGGCGACGCCGAACTCGACCCGGGCGCCGGGCTTCAGCGTCGTCGCATCCGGCAACGAGGAGGCGTGGACGTAGACGTCACTGCCGCCGTCGTCACGGGACAGGAAGCCAAAGCCCTTGTCCGTGTCGAACCACTTCACCTTGCCCGTGGGCACCGCTGACCTCTTTGCTCGCTGTTCGCATACCTGACCGGTACGCCCGAATAAGGCTACTTGGAATACCGAAACGGTTATTTGGAGAGCGCTTCGTTCATCGAGCCGGACCGAAAACCTCTCGGGTCGACCTCGACCGCGTCGAACCCGGAGACGACCGCAAGCAGATCGCTACGACCGGAAAGCAGTGAGGCGAGGCCGACATCGACCTCGACTCGTGCGACGTCACCGACGTCACGTACCCGCAGGTTCCGCACCGCGAGTCCGGCGTTCTGCATCGCCGTACGCAACCCTGCCTCGGCTCGCTCCACCCTGGCGAGCCGATGCGGCGAGACCTCGATGCCATAGGCGATCCTGCTGGACAGACAGGCCGCCGCGGGCTTGTCCCAGGTCGACAGCTCCCACTCCCGGCTGAGCTCCCGCACCTCTGTCTTGGTGAGGCCCGCATCGAGAAGTGGCGTGACGGCGCCTCGCTCGGCCGCAGCTCGGATGCCAGGGCGGAACCCAGCGACCGCGTCGTCGGCGTTTGTCCCTGTCGCGACGTTGGTGAGACCGAGCGAGTCGGCCACCGGCCGCAGCACGTCAAGGAGCTCTGCCTTGCAGAAGAAGCAGCGGTCGGCGCCGTTGGCCCGGTAGCCCTCGCGGGCCATCTCATCGGTGCCAGGAGTGAGATGACGTACGCCCAAGCCCGCCGCGAACTCCCGCGCAGCCTCCAGCTCACTACCTGGCAAGCTGGCCGAAATCGCAGTTGCGGCAACCACCTGATCGGCGCCGAGCACGCGCGTTGCGGCCGCAAGCAGGAACGCCGAGTCAGCGCCACCACTGAACGCAACGAGAAGGGAGCCCAGCTCAGCGAGCCGCGCGTTCAGCGCCGAGAGCGACCCCACATCGCGAGGCTACCCAGCCACGGTCACGACAGGGCCGCCACCAAGGCCGGACCCTTGGGGCTGCCGAGACCGGTCGAGTCGTCATAGCCCGGCCTGGCGTGCAGCGTGCCGACGTTGCCCAAGAGCCGCAGGGTGTAGCTGACCGGCGACTTCGGGTTGTCGGTGGCGGCGTAGTCGGGCCGGACGTTGGCAAGCGTCGACTCGCCATGCGCGCGACTGATCGCGGTCGGGTCGTTGAAGAGCTTCTGTCGGCCCGCTGCTGTGCCCGCCTTCGCGTAAAGCGTCGGGTTGATCAGACCCAGCCCGTGGCCGGACTTGCCGACTGCGAGTGCGACCAGCGCAGAGAACAGCGGGCACGACAAGCTGGTGCCGCCGATCCGGAACTCGCCGTAGTGATCGGTGCCGTCCGCGAAATGCTCGGTAAGGCCGATCGCGAGGCCGGTCGTCGAGTCCGCGACCATCGAGACATCCGGGACGACGCGACCGGCGCGAGCCAGTCCGCCATACGTCGCCTCGCTGTTCGGAACGATGCCCTGCTGCCACGACGGCTCTGCGTACGCCGTGCTGACGCCGCCGCCGCCGGCACCGTTGAAGATCTTCCCCTTGATGTCCCAGGTGCCCTTCTTGACCGGGGCCTTGAGCGTGCCCCAGTAGTTCTCCCCGATGCGCTGGCCGTGCTTGCCGACCTCGAGGGTCGTGCCGCCGACCGCGGTCACGCCGGGACTGGTCGCTGGGAAGTCCGCCGACCGCTTGCCACTCGACGCGACCTGGTCGCCTGCGTCACCCGAGGAGAAGTCGACGGTGATGCCCTCTGCCGCTGCCTCGTTGGTGATGACGTTGAGGATCGCGTCGTCACCGGGCGTGGGGCTGTCGTTCGCGCCGCCCCACGAGTTGCTGACGACCTGGACCTTGTCACTCTCGACGGCCTGTCCAAGGGCCACGATCAGCGGCTCGAGACCGACCTCGAAGGGTCCAACGTTGAGGCCGAAGCCATTTAGCGCTGAGTAGTAGATGATCTTCGCGCCCGGCGCGATGCCGTGGACGGCCTCTACGTCGAGTGACTCCTCTTCCTGCCAGCCCTGGCCGTCGAGGATCGGCAGCACGATGTTGACCTCGGGCAGGCTCGACATCCCCGGCAGCGTCACCTGGTCGAGTTGGCCCGGATCCAGGCCCGGGATCCCTTGCTGGCTCGACCATTCATTGACGTCCTGCGTGATCGTCGGCGACGCGAATGCGTCGACGACGCCTACCGTTGCGCCCTTGCCGGTCAGCCCGACCTTGTTCAGTCCGTACGCCGAGCGAACCTGGCCGACGGTGTAGCCACAGATCGCGTAGGCCTGGTGCTTGCCGTCGTACTTCGGCTGCTTCGTGGCCATCTTCTGGCCGTAGTAGTGCGAGCACGGCCGGGCGTTGATGAACGCCGGCGCGGGACTGGCGTTGGAGACCGCGGGGTTCTGCGCGAGCCCGATCACCGTCGAGGTGATCGCGCGCAATCCAGTCGGCATCGTCGGCTCCGACAGCGGCGCACGCAGCAGTTGGCCCGCGACGTTGAACAACCCGAAGGTCGTGTCGAACAGACCCGCAACCACCGAGGACGCGGCGTGTGCGGTGATCAGCCCGCGGGCGGCCGTCGTCCCATCGATCGTGAAGCCTGCCTTGCGCAGCCACGCCCGGGCCGCCGTCACTTCAGAGGCGGCAGGAGCGAACCGCTGCTCGTACTGCGCCTTGGTGAGGAAGTGCCGGTACGACGGCGATGCCGGGTTGCTCACCGCGGCGACGAACTGCTCGAGCCCGGCCTCGTCACGACCCTTGAGCGCCAACGTGATCTGCACCGGTGCGGTGGCCGGCTCAAGCACCCGAGGCACCACGCCGACGGCCCACGACGGAATCGCGTCGATCAGCCCGACCAGGCTCTTGACCGGGTGCGCGCCCGACGACGAGGCGACCGCGGGAGCACCCGTGGAGACGATCGCCACTACCGCTCCGACCGAGACAAGACGAGAGGCAGTGCTCAGCTTCATCAGACTCATTTCGCTGGGTTGGTCATCCCATCCTGCACTGTGAAACGACGAAAGGGACCAGCCCGTTGCGGGCTGGTCCCTTTCGGTTAAGTGGGACTTAGAAGTCCATACCGCCCATGTCGCCGCCACCCGGCATCGCGGGCGCCGACTTCTCGGGCTTGTCCGCAATGACGGCCTCAGTGGTGAGGAATAGCGCGGCGATCGACGCGGCGTTCTGCAGAGCAGAGCGCGTGACCTTCGCAGGATCGATGATGCCGGCCTTGATCAGGTCGACGTACTCGCCGGTCGCGGCGTCAAGACCCCAGCCGACCTTGAGTGAGCGCACCTTCTCGACCACGACGCCACCCTCGAGCCCGCCGTTGGTCGCGATCTGCTTGATCGGCGCCTCGAGCGCGAGCTGGACGATGCGAGCGCCAGTGGCCTCGTCGCCGGTGAGCTCGAGCTTGTCGAACGCGGTCTTCGACGCGTGCAGCAGCGCGACGCCACCACCCGCGACGATGCCCTCCTCGACGGCCGCCTTCGCG